>NZ_CP046564.1:2248670-2569908 GCF_009818105.1 Bacillus sp. N1-1 | reverse complement strand
CAATGTTCAAGTGATGGACGAAGGGTTGGGTGTCATACAAAATGACCTTGGAGAAGAAGTATTATGTTATGAATTTATGGGTACGATTGAAAATGAAACGTATCGAATTTTTATTAATGTTGAAAATGGACGAGAAGAAAGAGTTGAAAAAATGGACGGAACTGAGATGAATTACGAAACGGCATAAGTGGGGTGATAGAATGGCGAAACTTGAACAAATGTTAATTAAACTGATCGTCATTCAATTTATTTTTCTTATGGCCTCTCAGTTGTTACTGACTCAGGAGGACTTTCGAATTTATCTTAGCAAAGCCATTTATTATGAAGGTGTATTGAAGGATTTGCCTCCTCTGATCAAGCGCCAATAGTGAATAGACCGATAAAATGTCTTATGTTATGATAAACATGACATTTTGGTCTTACAAAGAAAGCAGGATACCCTGCTTTTTTTGTACGTTAAGTTGTCAATTAGATGATTTAATAGGATTGAACGGAATTTGGAGGCAAGAAGAATATGAACAAACGAATAAATATAGCAATTGACGGACCTGCTGGAGCTGGTAAAAGTACTGTAGCAAGAAGAGTAGCCGATCATTTAACGTTTCTTTACATTGATACAGGTGCGATGTACCGTGCTTTAACCTTTAAAGCTATTGAAAAAGATGTTGATTTAGAAGACGGCCCTGCGCTTAAATCTTTATTAGATACTACGATAATCGATCTTCAAGTTGGTGAAAGTGAGCAACTTGTATTGATTGACAATCGGGATGTTACAACGGATATTCGATCTTCTCACGTAACAAACAATGTTTCATTCGTTGCAAGACAAAGTGAAGTACGAGAAGAAATGGTGAAGCGGCAAAAATTACTCGCAGACCGAGGTGGCGTCGTGATGGATGGTCGTGATATCGGTACACACGTTCTTCCGAAGTCTGAACTTAAAGTATTCTTAAGTGCTTCAGTGGAGGAAAGAGCTTCACGTCGCTACAAAGAGCTAATTGAAAATGGGATCGAAGCAGATTATGATCAGATAAAAGATGAAATTGCATTAAGAGATAAGCGTGATACTGAGCGAGAAGTAGCCCCTCTCGTAAAAGCAAGCGATGCTATTGAAATTGATACGACCACCATGACGATCTCAGATGTAGTGGATCATATTTTACAATTAGCGAAAGAAAGGGCATGATGACGTGAGTTTATACGGTGTCGGGAAGGGCTTATTTCACGTTTATTTTAAGCTATTCAATCGAGTTACAGTTGTTGGAAGAGAAAACGTTCCGAAAGATAAGGGGATTCTCCTTTGTTCAAATCATATTAACAATCTTGATCCACCATTAGTGGGTTCGATGTTCCCGAGAGATGTACATTTCATGGCCAAATCAGAATTGTTCTCTATTCCGGTTCTTGGGAAGTTGATTCACAAGGTTGGCGCTTTCCCAGTAAAAAGAGGCATGAGTGATAAACAAGCTCTTAGAAGCGGAATGAAAATTCTAAAAGATGGTGGCGTTGTTGGTTTATTTCCTGAAGGAACAAGAAGCAAAGATGGAAAGCTAGGCGAGGGTTTATCTGGAGCAGGTTTTTTTGCACTTCGTCCCGAAGTAAGAGTTGTCCCTTGCGCGATTCAGGGCTCCTATAAACCATTTGGTCGCTTGAAAATTGTATATGGAAAACCTGTCGACCTTTCTTTATTACGTGAAGAACAGGGTGCAGCAAAAAAAGCGACGCAGGCAATCATGAAAGAAATCCAAGATTTGATTGAAATTCACCATAAATAATTCAATATTGTTAAAAAATTTAAATAAATGTGTCGGGATACTTGACAAATCCGTCATTTTTAGTGAAAGTTAGAGGAAAGGGTGCTTAACTTTTCAATAAATTTCTTTCGCTATAAGTGGAAGACTTTTATAAATCATATCGAAAAGTTTTATTTCTTTTGGATTGAAGGAGGAGTTTGTCAATGGGTGAAGAGATGAATCAGGAAATGACTGAGTTCAAATCATTCGAAATTGGAGATGTGGTGACTGGGAAAATCTCCAAAGTCGAAGAAAAACACGCATCAGTTGATGTTGGTTTTAAAGTTGATGGAGTGCTGCCAATCAGCGAACTGTCAAGCCTTCACGTCGAAAAGGTTAGCGACGTGCTCTCAGAAGGTGATGAAATAGAAGTTAAAGTAATCAAAGTTTCTGAAGATGAACTAGTGCTTTCTAAGAAAGCAGTCGAAGCTGATCAGGCATGGGATGCCCTGCAGGAGAAGTATGAAAATTCTGTGGCATTCGATGTTGAAATTGCAGACGTGGTTAAGGGTGGTCTTGTAGTTGATCTTGGTGTTCGTGGATTTATTCCCGCTTCCCTTGTAGAAAGACACTACGTTGAAGATTTCTCAGACTACAAAGGTAAAAGCCTGAGTGTGAAAATTGTTGAATTTGATCCAGAGAAAGCGAAAGTGATTCTATCACATCGCGCTGTTCTTGAACAAGAAGCGGATCATAAAAAACAAGAAACGCTTGCATCTCTTCAAACTGGACAAGTTGTAGAGGGAACGGTTCAACGATTAACTGATTTTGGCGCATTTGTCGATATCGGTGGAGTTGATGGACTAGTTCATATCTCTCAGATGGCTCACCATCGAGTGGAAACACCGTCTGAAGTTGTAACAGAAGGTCAGCAAGTGAATGTTAAAATTCTCTCTGTTGATCGTGACAACGAAAGAATTTCACTATCCATAAAAGAAACACTCCCAGGACCGTGGGAAGAAGTGAAGGGCAAGCTTAGTACTGGAGATGAAATTGAAGGTACTGTAAAACGTTTAGTTAGCTTTGGCGCATTTGTTGAAGTAGCTCCTGGCGTTGAAGGACTTGTTCACATTTCAGAAATCTCGAACAAACATATTGGTACGCCTCAGGAAGTCCTTTCGGAGGGGGAAACAGTTCGAGTGAAAGTGCTTGATGTTAATCTCGATGAAAAGCGAATTTCATTAAGTATTAAAGTTCTAGAGACAGAACAAGTATCAAGCGAAGTTGAAGAATATCAAAAAGAGAGTGATGGAAACGCTCCATTTTCTCTCGGAGATATGATCGGTGATCAGCTAAAGAAATACAAATAACGAAATTAAAAAGCTCTCTGCATCATAATGCAGAGAGCTTTTTTGTGTGCAAAATTTGAAGGCTTATCCCTTCTGACCATTTCGCTTTCTAGCATCTGAAGCTCCTTCTAACATAGCTGCTCCTTGATGTTCAAGAGATTGATCACGATCTGACTCCACTCGTTTTGAGTTTTTTAACTTTTTTTCCTGTCGATCTTTTCCCATTTTTTTATCCTCCTTTCAAACGAACCTCTTCTTATAATGAAAAAAAGGTTTAGAAGTTATGCATTTTTAAGTCTATCTATTATGAAAACATCCCATACTGATCATACTGAGAGGAGGAGAAATGGTGGATGGGATTATATTCGTTTGGTTCGCGTGGATGGGACTGATTATTGCCGTTTTTTTTCAAAAAGCTTCCTTCAATCGCACGCTGTTAGCATTTGTTTTTTTGCTAGCAATTTGCTTAATTCATACAACAGTAGAAACATTCAATGTTACGGTATCAGCTTTATGGCTGCTTTTACTGGGTTGTGGGTATTTCCTTTTATTGAAATATCGTGTTAACACTGTTTACGCAATGATTATTCTGATCATGTTAACAGCCGCATTTACAGCGATTCAGCTGTTTGCAATTTATGATCCGGTATTTACTTTCTTGTATACAAGATGGTCGATTTCAGCAATTCTTCTTGTCATCATTCATTTAACGATTAACGGTACGTTCGAACGCTGCTCTTTTCTAATTCTTAGTATCGTCCACGGTGAAATGATTTTAGGAATGATATTTAATGGGATGGGATTTGAACGAGTTATTGGAGAGTTAGCCTCGCTGGACATACTGGCTATTTCAGTAATGAGCACAACGGTATGGTCAGGATTTGTAAAAGTAACGCTTCAACTTGAAAAACTCTTGAAAAAACATCAAGAAAGACGGGGATATTCATGAATGAGTATACAATTTCAATTTTGTTTGGGGTGATCGCGGGTACACTTGCGAGAATTTATATGTTCAGGACTGATTATCGCCAATACCCTACATACCCACATGGGATGATCATCCACCTTGCCCTTGGATTTATTGCCGCATCACTTGGCTCACTCGTTGTTCCTTCCATTATGGAACAAGAATTTACGGCCGTTACCTTTTTAACACTTGCGGCCTCGCAATTTCGAGAAGTGCGCAATATGGAAAGAAAAACCCTAACTGAAATGGATTCGCTCGAACTCGTTCCGAGAGGAGCTTCGTACATTGAGGGTATTGCCGTTACGTTTGAAGGTAGAAACTACTTAGTCATCTTTATTTCCTTTGTCACATCATTTGCCTACTTAGCTATAAACTTATGGTCAGGATTAGTAGCAGCTTTTCTTGCGTTTTTAGTAGCAAGAAAGTATATGACTGGAAGTAAGTTAGGGAAGATTGCGAACATTGAACAAAAAGAAGTGACATTTGAAGGTGCAGGACTATATGTTGATAACATTTACATTATGAATATTGGGATTCCAGCAAGGCAGCAAGAGATTTTACAACATGGACTTGGTTTTACAATTTCTCCGAAAAATTTTGATGCGCGGATGACTATTGGTAATCTTGGTCAAAGACAAGCGATTCTTCATGACCTTGCCATTTCACTCGGCGTCTATCGTGATTCTGGTACTCCAGCCCTTGTGCCATTAATTAAACGCGATCTTGATGATGGACGTATTGGAGTTTTCATTTTACCTCAAAATAAAAATGTTGATCTTGCTATGAAAGTTATTTCACAAGTTCCGACGCTTGAAAACGCCATACGTATGCCTACTGAAACGAAGAAAAAGGGGAGTGACGAGTCTTGAAAATAGAAAAAGCAATACTGGCAACTGTCACGCGATCAGTAGCAAAAGCCCCTGTTGGAGCTAATATCTTTGTATGTGACTCTGAAGAAGAAATGGACGGAGTAGCAGCTGATCTTGAAGCCATCCTAGATGGGATTGCGCACAAGTTAAGTAATGGCGTGTATATAATTGTAAAGCATTAGCAAAGTTTAGGAGGGGTTGAAAGAAGATTCATTTGATCGTCTGTTGTTCAATGGTTGCTTTTTTGATAAGATATAAAAGCTATCGAAGACTACGCCCTTCTTATAGAGGAGGGTTTTTATCATGAACTCCTGGAAAGTTTGTCCACGACTTTCTGGTTTCAAGCTTAGATAGTCTTTTAGAAAGGGCGTGCATAAAATGACAAAACCAGTTGTCGCAATAGTAGGTCGACCGAATGTTGGAAAATCGACCATTTTTAATCGTATAGTAGGAGAAAGAGTATCGATTGTAGAAGATACTCCGGGAGTAACAAGAGACCGAATTTATAGTACAGGAGAATGGTTAAATCGTGAATTTAATATCATCGATACAGGTGGTATTGAGATCGGCGACGAGCCGTTTCTTTCACAAATTCGTTACCAGGCAGAAATAGCCATTGACGAAGCTGACGTTATTATATTTATGGTAAATGGACGAGATGGGATCTCAAATGCGGATGAAGAAGTTGCAAAAATTCTTTATCGTTCTAATAAACCAGTTGTATTAGCTGTAAATAAAGTAGATAACCCAGAACAACAAACGCTTATTTATGATTTCTATGCTCTAGGATTTGGCACTCCATTCGGTATTTCAGGTTCTCATGGTCTCGGACTTGGCGATCTTCTAGATGAAGTGTTTAAGTCTTTCCCAGAAGAACATGAGGAAGAATATGATGAAGGAACGATTAAGTTCTCATTAATCGGCCGTCCAAACGTAGGGAAATCCTCCCTTGTTAATACAATCCTTGGGGAAGAACGTGTGATTGTAAGTGATATAGCTGGAACGACCCGTGACGCCATTGATTCGATGTTTACGCGCGATGGTCAAGACTATGTCATCATTGATACGGCAGGAATGAGAAAACGAGGAAAGATTTATGAGACGACTGAGAAGTACAGCGTTCTTCGAGCCATGCGTGGGATTGAACGTTCAGACGTTGTTTTAGTCGTTATTGATGGAGAAGAAGGGATCATCGAGCAGGATAAGAAAGTAGCAGGCTATGCTCATGAAGCTGGTAAAGCCGTAGTTATCGTTGTTAACAAATGGGATGCTGTTGAAAAAGACGATAAGACGATGCGTGAATTCGAACAAAAAATCCGCGATCATTTCTTGTTCCTTAGCTATGCACCGATTGTGTTCTTGTCTGCGAAAACGAAACAACGTCTTCACACGTTACTACCTGTAGTTAACACAGTAGCTGAAAACCATGCACTACGAGTAAAAACCAATGTACTGAATGAGTTAATCATGGATTCAGTTGCAATGAACCCAACACCTACAGATAATGGGAAACGACTGAAAATTAACTATGCGACGCAAGTGGCTGTGAAGCCGCCTACTATCGTTTTATTTGTTAATGACCCAGAATTACTTCACTTCTCTTACAAACGCTTCTTAGAGAACCGTATACGTGAGACGTTTGGCTTTAAGGGCACGCCATTACGTATTCTTGCTCGAAGAAAAAGCGAATAATTAACCTTGTTTCGTTCGGGGGACCTTGCTAACTAAAAGGGGGAAATGAGATGATCGCGATCCTGATTTGCATTGCTGCGTACTTGCTCGGTTCAATTAGTTTCAGTTATTTAATTGCAAAATTCGTGAAGAAGATCGATATAAGAGATCACGGGAGCGGCAATGCAGGAGCGACAAATACACTTCGAGTGCTCGGGACAGGTCCTGCTATTGCTGTCCTTGCTCTTGATGTGATTAAAGGCATACTTGCTGTATGGTTAGGGTATTGGTTCTCTAGTGAACCAATCGTTCCTTTCCTTGCAGGAATAAGTGCGATTTTAGGTCATAACTGGCCGATATTTTTTGGGTTTCGAGGCGGAAAAGGTGTGGCAACAACGATTGGGGTATTTGCTACAATTGCGTTCTTACCAGCACTTTATGCTGGGATTATAGCAATTTTTGCGATTGTGATTACGCGATTTGTTTCACTTGGTTCACTAATTTTTGTTGTACTAACGCCTGCATTTATATTCTTGCTAGGAGGAAATCCAACATCTTATATTTTGTTAGGGACGATTCTAGCGATTCTTTCAGTGTGGCGACATCGTACAAATGTGAAACGGTTGTTCACTGGTACTGAAAGCAAGCTCGGTCAAAAGGTCGAGCAGTGAGGAGGAAGTTCAATGGCGAAAATTTCAGTTGTAGGTGCAGGGAGCTGGGGGACAGCCCTCGCAATTGTGCTAGCAGATAATCAACATGATGTAACATTATGGGCAAGAAGATCAGATCTTGCAGAGGAAGTTAATGAGAACCACACGAATGATAAATATCTTCCCGGTATTAGCCTTCCTGAAGGGATTAGAGCGACAAGTTCACTTGAAGAAAGTGTTAAAGGTGCTGAAGCTATTTTGCTTGTTACACCTACTAAAGCGCTTCGACAAGTGCTCCCAGAGCTTAAAACGTACTTATCTACTCCCGTTACTTTCATTCATGCTAGTAAAGGAATAGAACCTGAAACATCCAAGCGAATATCTGAGGTAATTGAAGAAGAAATCCCAGAAGACTTAAGAAAATCTGTTGTTGTTTTATCGGGGCCTAGTCATGCAGAAGAAGTTAGCCTTCGTCACCCAACAACTGTTACTTCATCTTCTAAATCCATGGCTCAAGCTGAATATGTGCAGGATCTTTTTATTAACTCGAATTTCCGAGTATATACCAATCATGACATTATTGGCGTTGAACTGGGGGGAGCTTTAAAAAATATCATTGCGCTTGGTGCTGGTTTGTCTGATGGACTTGGATATGGCGACAATGCAAAAGCTGCTCTGATTACAAGAGGCTTAGCTGAAATTGCGCGCCTTGGGGCAGCGATGGGGGCAAATCCGCTTACTTTTATGGGGTTAACAGGTATAGGAGACCTTGTCGTAACGTGTACAAGTGTACATAGCCGTAACTGGCGAGCTGGTAATCTGTTAGGTAAAGGGAACAATCTTGATGAAGTTCTCGAAGATATGGGTATGGTCGTAGAAGGCGTCCGGACGACAAAAGCGGCATATTACCTTGCAAAAAAACAGAACGTGGAAATGCCAATTACATCCGTGTTATTTGAGGTGCTATTCAATAACAAAGATCCTAAAGATGGGGTAGATCAATTAATGGGACGACTTCGTACCCATGAAACAGAAGATCTTACTTCATTACTTGCTGATCGTTTTGAATTAAATCCTAAAGAACTATAAGCAGGCGAAGCACGAAGTATTCCTCCTTGCATACACTATGTTGAACCTTAATGGTAAGGAGGAAACAGCGTGAGCGATCTGTTCGATAACATAGAAAAGAAAACAAATGTCAAAAAAGAAGACATCTTTAAGTTAGCAAATTCCGTTCAGGGCGCAGATTTTACTGATGAGAAAACAGTGCGTAGATTAATTGCGAATGTTGCACGCGTTGCTAATGTACCTGTGTCAAAAGAAAAAGAAGATCGAATCGTAAAGGCTATCGTCAACAAGAATATGCCGTTCGATTTGTCTGCAATTGCAAAACTTTTTAGTCAAAAATAAAAAAATGATGAAACTTAGGCTAATCAACGATACCGCCTTCGATGAAAGACCATATACTATTAAGGAACCATCAATGTGCAAAAGCATACTTCTATAAGAAATCCATATAGTCAAAGCTGAAGAAAAGCCCCTTTCTTCAGCTTTTTATTTGTGGGTTTGGAAGCGTTATCGAATCTGTTGTTTTAAATGTTAAAACCACTATAGGTAAAAAGGGATAAGGTTTGATATAATGATTGGCAGTGTAAGTTAGATTTTCATACTAGGGGGATAAATAATGTCACCAGCGTTAATTAAAATGTGGGTAGCGCTTTCTGCACTTGGCTTAATGTTTATTGCTGTTATGGCCATTATGCTAAGCCGCTCGAAGCTGAAAGGTTTTTTTCGAATACTTGTATCGACTTTTGCCTATATATGTATGTTCGTTGCGGGTGTCCTGATGCTTCTTGTCGTGGTCACTGGCCCTACAAATTAAGCAAGTAAACTTTGATTAAGGAATGAGTGAAATGAAACGATTAGCTACAAAGCTTGTATTATGGACGAGTATTGTGACTATGCTTTCAGGTTGTTTGTATCCTGAAAGCCAGAAAAACGAGAATCAGATTCCATATACAGATCAAATACAATCTGTTCAAACAGCTGTTGAACAATATCAGGATAACAAGTCAGTTCTTCCAATCAAAACGAGAGATCAGGAAACGCCAATCTATCAAAAGTACCCAATTGATTTCAAGAAATTAGTACCCGCTTTTTTACAGCAAGCACCGGGGAATTCGTTTGAAAATGGAGGGGTATTTCAATACGTTCTTATTAACGTGGAAGATAACCCTACAGTAAGGTTAATCGATTTAGTAATGATTGAAAAGGTAAAAGATCTGCAGCTGCGTATTAATGATTATCGCAGAAAAAAAGACTTTCCTCCTTTTAAAGAAGTACTTGAGAAAGATCGTTATTCAATCGATTACGAGGCGATGGGTATTGATGAAGAGATAACGGTAAAGAGCCCGTTTACAAACGATCAACTTCCGTTTTTTCTTGACCAAAATGGTAATGTACATATCGATTACTCAAGCGACCTTACAAAAGCGATTGAAAGTAATCCCGACCATAACTACCAAAACGGTGATGACATCCGTGATTTGTTAGCGAACAATTCGTTTTATGTACCAGTTGCATCTGTTCCGTATACGGTTGAAAATGATAAAGCTGTTTTTTTAGTGAAATAGGTATTTTCCCTTCTCTTTAGCAATACAACTATTAAAAAGAGGAGGGATTTTTTTATGAATTTAAACGGTATGGTAGCGAAGGTTTACTTGTTACATCAAATCCTTTTGCTTTAAGGTGTCATATTTATTGGACAACATCATAGAATGGTAGTGTTCAAGAATGTCTGCGGTCTGGAGTGAATCATTTCGTCCAATGAGGCGGAATTCAGGAGGCGATCACGTGGAGAGAGTAGATATCTTCAAAGATATCGCAGAGCGTACAGGGGGAGATATATACCTTGGAGTCGTAGGTTCTGTTCGAACAGGAAAATCAACGTTTATTAAAAAGTTCATGGAACTTATCGTCCTGCCCAATATGGAAAGCGATTCAGATCGAGCAAGGGCACAAGATGAGCTGCCACAAAGTTCTGCAGGCCGAACGATCATGACGACAGAGCCTAAATTCGTCCCGAATCATGCTGTTCAAATTCATGTAGAAGATGGCCTAGACGTGAATGTTAGACTTGTTGACTGCGTTGGGTATGCAGTACCTGGAGCAAAAGGGTATGAAGATGACGATGGCCCTCGTATGATCAATACACCCTGGTATGAGGAGCCTATTCCGTTTCAGGAAGCAGCTGAAATTGGTACAAGAAAAGTGATTCAGGAGCATTCCACTCTTGGAGTAGTGATTACAACAGATGGTTCTATTGGAGAGATTCCACGACATGACTATCTCGAATCAGAGGAAAGAGTCGTTGAAGAATTAAAAGAAGTAGGCAAGCCGTTTATTATGATTGTAAATTCAGCGCATCCTCACCATCCTCAAACAGAAGCGTTACGAGGAGATCTTTCGAATAAGTATGACATACCCGTTATCTCACTAAGTGTGGAGAGTATGACAGAGCATGATATTAACAATGTGATGAGAGAAGTGCTTTATGAATTTCCAGTATTAGAAGTCAATGTGAACCTGCCTAGTTGGGTAATGGTTCTTCACCAGGATCACTGGTTAAGGCAAAATTATGAAGAATCTGTAAGAGAAACAGTTAAAGATATTAAGCGGCTTCGCGATGTTGATCGTGTCGTTGGGCAATTTGAAGAGTTTGAATTTATACAAGATGCTCGCTTGGCTGGAATTGAGATGGGTCAAGGAATAGCAGAAATTGATCTGTATGCACCAGAAGATCTTTATGATCAAATTCTTAAAGAAGTGGTGGGCGTGGAAATTCGAGGCAAGGATCATCTTCTTCAACTTATGCAGGAGTTTGCATTTGCTAAAGCAGAGTATGACCACGTCTCTGACGCTCTTCGTATGGTAAAACAGACGGGATATGGTATTGCAGCACCGGCTATTGAAGATATGAGTCTTGATGAGCCAGAAATTATTCGCCAGGGATCGAGATTTGGCGTAAGGTTAAAAGCAGTTGCGCCGTCGATTCATATGATAAAAGTAGATGTAGAATCCGAATTTGCTCCAATTATCGGAACAGAAAAGCAAAGCGAAGAGCTTGTACGCTATTTAATGCAAGATTTTGAAGAAGATCCACTTTCGATCTGGAACTCTGATATTTTCGGTCGTTCACTAAATTCAATCGTAAGAGAAGGGATTCAGGCAAAACTTGGTTTAATGCCTGAGAATGCTCGTTATAAATTAAAAGAGACGTTAGAGCGCATTATTAACGAAGGATCAGGCGGTTTAATTGCGATTATACTATAACGAAATCGACTCCAATTTATGGAGTCGATTTTTCGCTTTGTAGGTTTAACCTTACTTGTATAAGGGGTAATATAGTTTCTACGAGCGGTGTAAAAGAAGGAGTTCAGTAAAGTATTAACGGAATTGATTGAATTAACCGATAAAGAAGAAAGTGGTCGTTAGAGCGTTTACAAATAGTGAATATAGCAGATAATAGGTAAAAAAACACTGAAAAATCGTTGAAATCGACACAAACGTATTGAATTCTTTCGCATCTTCGTATAATATAGGGCTTGCAAACGTACTAAACGTGCATTGCAACGTATAAATATCGGTCATTAAGTGAATGAATGTATTTATCCATCTCTCTTGAGAGGAGGTGAACAGAATGAACAAGACAGATCTAATCAATGCTGTTGCAGAATCTGCAGAGCTTTCTAAAAAAGAAGCGACAAAAGCTGTTGACTCAGTTTTTGATAACATTATGCAATCCTTGCAAGAGGGTGACAAAGTTCAACTAATTGGTTTTGGTAACTTTGAAGTCCGTGAGCGTTCTGCTCGTAAAGGGCGTAATCCTCAAACTGGCGAAGAAATCGAAATCGCTGCAAGTAAGGTTCCTGCATTTAAACCTGGTAAAGCCCTTAAGGATGCAGTTAAGTAAGAAATACATAGGGCAAAAGAAGAGTCGCACATTATGCGGCTCTTCTTTTTTGCTAACTTTTTCTCCATGTGCTAGAATCTTCATAGGTAATATAGGCCCTGAATGGAGGAGTAAGAACAATGTACGAAGTTAATCATGAAAAAATACAAGAAGCAGTGACAATGATCCTTGAAGCAATTGGGGAAGATCCAAACCGCGAAGGATTATTAGATACTCCAAAACGTGTTGCAAGAATGTACGAAGAAATCTTTCAGGGGCTACATCAAGATCCAAAAGAGCATTTTCAAACCATTTTTGGGGAAGATCACGAAGAGCTTGTCTTAGTGAAAGATATCCCGTTTTATTCAACTTGTGAGCATCATCTCGTTCCTTTCTTTGGAAAGGCGCATGTGGCATACATACCGAAAGGCGGTAAAGTGACAGGACTTAGTAAACTTGCAAGAGCTGTCGAGTCTGTTACAAAGCGCCCACAACTTCAAGAGCGAATTACATCGACAATAGCAAATTCAATGGTGGATACACTTGAACCTCACGGCGTGATGGTTGTTGTAGAAGCTGAGCATATGTGTATGACGATGAGAGGCGTTAAAAAGCCTGGATCATCAACCGTAACGTCAGCAGTTAGAGGTGTGTTTGAAAATGACACAGCTGCACGAGCTGAAGTGCTTGGGTTGATTAAAGGCTAAACCTTTAAACGGAGTGATTGATATGAAAAGCGATAGCAATGATTTTTTTGTTATTAAAGCCTTAGAAAATGGCGTGAACGTAATTGGGTTAACACGAGGGTCTGATACAAGATTTCATCATTCAGAGAAACTTGATAAGGGAGAAGTGATGATTGCCCAATTCACTGAACATACTTCTGCCGTTAAGGTTAGAGGAAAAGCCGTTATTCAGACAGAACACGGTGAAATAAGTACAGAAGAGTAAAGCAGGAAACCGAAACCTGCTTTTCTTTCATTTTAAAACAGAAGCCGCTCGTTTTAGCTCAAGGGTTATTGTGCTATACTAGAATTGAATACATAATTGATACATTCCGAATAACGACACACTAAGAAAAAAAGAAAAAATAAGCTTTCAACGCTAAAAAGCGGCTAGCCCACTTTTCTAAATGGAAGACATGTTAGGGGTATGGGATATGACAAATCCGAAGGAAACCACACATAAAAAAATAGCAGGAGTTCGGGACATGCTGCAGTCTCGCCTATCCCATTCATATTTACTTCGATTTATCGACTTTCCAGTGATTGATGAAGAGAAGTTATATGTTTTTTATGGCATGCTAGAACAAGCGAAGCTCGAACATAAAAGGAAACAGGATACACTTCTATCAATCATGCTTGTGCAAATAGCTCTTGATACGCATGATCTTATTTCACTTGAAGAGATCGATAACGAAGGTGATCGAAAAAATCGCCAGTTGACAGTACTTGCAGGTGATTATTTTAGTAGCATGTATTATCACCTTCTTTCTAAATGGGAAGATAATGAGCTGATTCGGACACTTTCTGAAGCCATTCAGGAGATTAATGAAGCAAAGATGTCCTTTTACCAAACTGACTATAGTGCGATTGAACCCGTGTTTGATAATTTGAAAGAGATTGAATCCATTTTAGTACGCAAAGTTGCTGAACACTATGGACTTACACATTGGAAAAGCTTCGGTTCACAATATTTCTATATGAATCGTCTTTTAACTGAAAGAAAGCAGGGAATCATTCAATCTGGTACATTTATGTTACAAAAAATTGCTTCTACGCTCATCTCGGTAAAAGGTGCGAAGTTATCAACAAACCAGGCATCAAAAGCAAAAATCGTCCTCGATTCTTATATTGCCTATGCAAAAAAGGAAATGGACCAACTTCTCCAACAGCATTCAGAACTCCATCAGCTATTTCAGGAGCGTTTCGAATACAACTGGGGAATGAAGGGGATTCAGGAAAAGAAAATGGCGGAAGAGGGATAAAGCATGGCTTCATCTAAAGAAGAACGCGTTCATGATGTATTTCAAACGATTTCAAAACGTTATGATGTAATGAATTCAGTCATCAGCTTTCAGCGTCATAAAGCATGGCGAAAAGATACAATGAGACTAATGGATGTTCAAAAAGGAGCATCAGCACTTGATGTTTGCTGTGGCACAGCAGACTGGACAATTGCAATGGCTGATGCTGTTGGAGAAAGTGGATCAGCAATCGGACTTGATTTTAGTGAAAACATGCTTGAAGTTGGTCATGTCAAAGTGAATGAGAAAAGGAAAGAAAACGTGACCCTCATTCATGGAAATGCAATGAATCTACCTTTTGAAGACAATTCATTTGACTACGTCACTATTGGTTTTGGATTAAGAAACGTACCCGATTATAACCAGGTTATTAAAGAAATGTATCGCGTGGTTAAGCCGGGTGGACAAGTTGTCTGCCTCGAGACGAGTCAGCCCACCATTCCAGTCTTTAAGAAAGTTTATTACGGGTACTTCAAGCACGTAATGCCAGTCCTTGGTAAAGTGTTCGCAAAAAGTTACGACGAATATTCTTGGCTTCAGGAATCAGCTAGCTCGTTTCCAGGAAGAGAAGAGTTAAAACAACTTTTCTTTAAAAACGGATTTAGCCGTGTTGATACAAAGCCATACTCTGGCGGTGTTGCAGCTATGCATAGAGGTTTTAAACCAGTGAATAAGAGAACAGATATTTTGTGAAAATCAGTTAGGTGGATCTCATGAAATTAAAAACAATATACGCTTCTTTAAAAAAAGACTTGTCATTTATTGAAACTGAATTGGAGCAAACGGTAGATGCTCATCATCCTGTTCTTCGGGATGCATCAAACCACCTATTAAAAGCTGGAGGGAAACGAATCCGTCCTGTTTTCGTTCTGCTTTCAGGTAAGTTCGGAAATTACAATTTGCCACTCATGAAAAACGTGGCGGTTGCGCTTGAACTTATTCATATGGCTTCTCTTGTGCATGACGATGTTATCGATGACGCTGAAATGAGACGGGGAGCTAAAACAATAAAAGCAAAATGGGATAACCGTGTAGCCATGTATACAGGAGACTATATTTTTGCTCGAGCGATTGAGCTGGTGACTGAATTAAATGACTCGGCTGCAAATCGCATTTTGTCCCATGCCATTCTAGAGATGAGCATTGGTGAAATTGAGCAGATTCGAGACCAATTTAATTGGGATCAAAATGTACGTGATTATTTTCGTAGAATTAAACGTAAGACAGCACTCCTGATCTCGACCTCATGTGAGCTAGGTGCAGTAGCAGCGGGAGCATCTAAACAAGATCAGCTTCACCTAAAACAATTTGGTTATTACGTTGGTATGTCTTACCAAATAACAGATGATATTCTTGATTATACAGGGACTGTAAAACAGCTTGGGAAACCAGCGGGTGGAGACTTACTACAGGGTAACATTACGTTACCTGTCCTTTATGCAATGAATCAGAAAAACGAAAAAAAGAAAATCATGAATGTTTTTTCAGAAGAAGTCGATGCCTCTCAAGAGCAGGTGGATCAAGTTCTGTCTATTGTGAAATTGTCAGGTGGTATTGAACATTCTCGACAGATTAGCGATCGCTACCTTCAAAAGGCATTTTATGAACTAGAACAGCTACCCCCTTCCTCAGCAAGAACGTCACTCAGACAAATCGCAGAATATATCGGCAAGAGAAAACATTAAAAAGGAAATGTTGTTATTTTTGCGAATATTTGATAGAATTTTGAAGGGCAGATAAATATTTCTGCCCTATACATACAAAGTGTTGAAAGTGAGGAGATTTTTGTGGAGAAAACTTTTCTAATGGTAAAGCCTGACGGTGTTCAACGTAATTTGATTGGTGGAATTGTATCACGTTTTGAGAATAAAGGATTTAATTTAGTAGGAGCAAAATTGATGACGGTTTCAAAGGACCTTGCAGAAACTCATTATGGTGAACATAAAGAGCGTCCATTCTTCGGAGAGCTAGTTGACTTTATTACATCAGGTCCTGTCTTCGCAATGGTTTGGGAAGGTGAAAATGTCATTTCTACTGCTCGTACGATGATGGGGGCAACGAATCCAAAAGATGCTAATCCAGGAACCATTCGCGGTGACTACGGTGTTCAAGTAAGTATGAATGTTATCCATGGTTCGGATTCACCTGAAAGTGCAGAGCGTGAAATTGCGTTGTTTTTTAATGAGAATGAATTAAATGAATATACAAAAACCGTTTCGAAGTGGGTTTAATTTTTTAGGAACAAATGAAAGCGCTTATATATAAAAAGAACCAGACAGAAATCTGTCTGGTTCTTTTTATATTCCGTAACAATCAATGAACGGTTATGATTAGATGTTTGGAAATTCAAAACCTTTTTCCTTTTCAAGTGTATAGGCAATTCTAAACAATAAACGATCGTTGAATTTGCCGGTCGCAGCCTGTAGACCTACGGGTAAGCCTGAAGGCGCTGTACCTACTGGAATCGATATCGCTGGGTGCCCAGTACAATTATATAGCTGGGTCATCATCCAATCAGAAATTGGGGCGGCTGCTTTTCCATTTATCGTATCAGGACCTTCGATTTGATGTGAAAAAGCAGTTACTCCGACAACTGGGGACAGAATAGCGTCATACCGATCTAATTCTTGTTGAAGCGTGTTCCAAATGATCGTACGCTTCAGTTCGGTTTCTCTTAATTCTACTGCGCTAAGCTGTCTACCGGATTCGATCATACGAGAAACAGAGAGGCTAAATTGTGAAGGGAAGCGATCATAAAGCGACCCGTAAGCCGTTGCCAAACCTGCATACCACATTTTATTGAAGAATGAAATCAATTCTTCAAGTTTCATTCCAAATTGAAATGGGATTTTTTCTACGATAGCCCCTTGATCACGTAAAATAGTTACTGCTTCTTCTAGCGGTCCTAAAATTTCTTTCTCAAATGGATATAATCCAAAGTTTTCGGTGAAGGCAAACCTTTTACCTTTAACACCTACTTTCATTTCCTCAAGTAAATTTTCCTCTGGAACTGGAACCGAAAAAGGATCAGTTGGCTGATAGCCTTCCAACACAGAGAGGAGGAGAGCTGCATCACCCGTTGATCTTGCCATTGGACCATAATGAACAAAAGGCTGAGTCGTTCCAAAGCGATTGAGAGGAGAGCTGTCAAAAGGTACGCGACCAAACGTTGGTTTAAGTCCAATAATGCCATTTAGGCTTGAGGGAATGCGTATCGAACCGCCCCCATCGCTACCTTCCGCCAGTGGAACGCACTTGCTAGCTACTGCAGCAGCAGATCCACCACTTGATCCTCCTGCAGTTCTAGAAGGGTCCCATGGATTCTTTGTCGGACCTGCTAAGAGATTGTCTGTCGTGCCTTTATGGCCGAATTCTGGCGTATTTGTTTTTCCAATAATAATAGCACCTGCGTTTCGAATCCTTTTTACAATTGTCGGCTCTGATTGTGGAATGTGGTCCTTAAAAAGTGGAGAACCAAAGGTAGTACGACGACCGGCTACTGATGTAAGATCTTTTAATGCGATTGGTACACCGTGCAAAGGACCTCTTGTGCCTGTATTCATTAGTTCTTTTTCAGCTGCTTTTGCTTCTTCTAAAGCTTCTTCTTCAAATACAGTGATAAATAAATTCAGTTTAGGATTCAAACGGTTTATTCGATTAAGATGACTTTGCACAACTTCCACTGGTGAGATCTCTCTTGCTTTTATTAGTTCTGCCATGGATTGAGCTGTGAGATTTGTGATTTCCATCTAGACACTTCCTTGTTGTAGGTTATATCTTCAACATTAACGAAATAAAACAGCTGAGGCAATTCTGCTAGAGAAAAGAATAAAAATTTTGTGTTTTTTTAGTTAAATTGTGTTAGGATATGCCCAACCATAATTGAAAAAGTTAAAAATACTTACACGAATTTTATATGATGTGATATAGTAGTACGTAAAAGCGCCAAAGCATAATGGAGGAGATTGAGATGAGATACTTAACAGCAGGAGAATCACACGGACCACAGCTAACGACAATACTTGAAGGACTTCCTTCTGGTCTTGAGCTATTGGCAGAAGATATTAACACTGAACTTGCGAGGCGCCAGCTTGGATATGGGCGTGGTCGACGTATGCAAATTGAAAAGGATCAGGTTCAAATTTTAAGCGGAGTTCGACATGCGAAATCGACGGGTGCTCCCATTGCGCTTGTTGTAGAAAATAAAGACTGGACGCACTGGAAAAATTATATGGGTGCAGAGCCATTAACGAAAGAACAAGAAGAAAACATGAAGCGTCAAATCTCACGACCACGTCCTGGACATGCAGATTTAAATGGCGCTATTAAATACAATCATCGTGATATGAGAAATGTTTTAGAACGGTCATCCGCTAGAGAGACAACGGTAAGGGTTGCTGCAGGAGCTGTAGCAAAAAAACTTCTTAACTCACTTGGTATTCAGGTTGCGGGACATGTACGTATGATTGGCGGCATTGAGAGTCAATATGAAGGCGATATGTCTTTAGAAGAAATCAAGCGTGTTTCTGAAGAATCTCCTGTCCGAAGTCTTGATGAAGAAGCAGGTAATAAGATGATGCAAGCGATTGATGATGCAAAGAAAAATGGTGATTCAATCGGTGGTGTTGTAGAAGTGATTGTAGAAGGTTTACCTGTTGGACTTGGTAGTCATGTTCACTATGATCGTAAGCTTGATGCAAAAATTGCTGGAGCTGTCATGAGCATTAATGCATTTAAAGGTGTTGAGTTTGGAATAGGCTTTGAGGCTGCTAGAAAGCCGGGTAGTGAAGTTCACGACGAAATTCAATGGTCTGAGTCAGAAGGATACACGCGGAAAACCAATCGCCTTGGAGGCTTTGAGGGCGGCATGACGACAGGAATGCCTATAGTCGTAAAAGGGGTTATGAAACCTATACCAACACTATACAAACCACTGCAAAGTGTGGATATCGATTCAAAGGAGCCTTTCCAGGCAAGTATTGAACGATCGGACAGCTGTGCAGTACCGGCAGCTAGCGTTGTTGCTGAGAATGTTGTTGCGTGGGAAGTCGCTTGTTCGATTCTTGATAAATTTGGACATGATCGAATAGAAGAAATTGCGGATGCGCTAGATCGCTACAGGACATATAGCCGGGAGTTTTAATGATGGATTCACTATCGATTGATACAAATGGTGGAAGCTATCCCGTTTATATCGGAACTGGGATACGCTTCAAATGGCAAGAGCTGGTCAAAGGCTCCTACTCAAGTTTCTTCATTATTACGGACGAAGAAGTGGAAGGAAGATATTTATCATCAATTCAGCAGGATAAAGAAATACAAACGTTTGTCGTTCCATCAGGGGAGGAATCCAAATCATTTTCCCGTTATCATGAAGTGATGACTGCGTTACTTAAAGCTGATTTAGATCGGCAAGCATGCATCATTGCTCTTGGCGGCGGAGTTGTGGGAGATCTTGCAGGTTTTGCTGCCGCTACATATATGCGGGGGATTGATTTTGTTCAAATTCCTACAACGCTACTCGCTCATGATTCAAGCGTTGGTGGGAAGACAGGGATTAATCATGAACTTGGAAAAAACTTAATTGGTGCATTTCATCAACCAGCAGCCGTTATTTATGATACAGAGTGCCTGCGAACCCTACCAGATCGGGAATGGCGCTCAGGGTTTAGTGAAGTGATTAAGCATGCGCTTATTCATGATGAAGCGTTTTTAAACTGGTTAATGGAAAGCGGAAAGCCTGTGCAGGATTATAGCAATGAAGAGCTTCAATTTATTATTAAAAAGGGTATTGCTGTGAAAGGTGCTATTGTAAAAGAAGATGAGCGTGAAAAAGGAATTCGTGCATATCTAAACTTTGGTCATACGCTTGGTCACGCCATTGAAGCAGAGCTAGGGTATGGCAAAATGACTCATGGAGAAGCAGTGGCTATTGGTATGATTTATGCGCTGCGTATGAGTGAGGAATATTTTCAAACAACATTTCGTATGGATGACATAGAGAAATGGTTTCAAGAAATTGGGCTCCCTACAACAGTTCCGAAAGAGCTTAATGCGAGTCAATTAATTGAGAGAATGAAGAAAGATAAAAAAGCAGAAAACAAAACGTTGCAGCTTGTTTTATTAAAGAGAATTGGTCAACCAATAAAGGTGAAGGTAAACGATGATATCGCTCTTAAATTACTTCGAGCTAGTATAGAAGGGAGTGGAGCTCATTGATTCGAGGGATTCGAGGAGCAACAACGGTTAGTCTTAATGAAAAGGAAGAAATTATTCGTGCAACGACTTCGTTATTAGAACAATTAATAGAGCAAAATGACGTTGAACCGAATCGGGTTGCATCCATTCAATTTACGATGACTAGAGACTTAGATGCGGTATTTCCAGCTGAAGCAGTCCGCGCATTTAAAGGATGGTCAAATGTTCCCTTGCTATGCTCGTCTGAAATCCCAGTTCAAGGTGCGTTGCCTTTGTGCATTCGATTATTAATGACGGTGAATACATCAATGGATCAGCATGAAATCAAGCATGTTTACCTAGAGAAAGCTATATCGCTCCGTCCCGACCTTGCGAGTTGACAAATCGAGTGCACCATACTAGGATAGAAATAAGTTTAGAGCAGAGGCAATAATAGGTTTTATGAGTTGAGAGAGCTGAGAATAGGATAGTTGAGTTGAGGAGAGCTTAGAGGGATACGTCTATACACCCCCTGAGGTTATTCAGGGGTTTTTTATATACCCTTTTAAGGTATTGCTAACATTCAGACGATTTAAGTCTGTTATTTGTTATACCACTATATTAACATCCTCGGAATACTCAAGTTTCCATTCTCCATAACAAAACATGGAGAGGTGAGAAAGTTGACTACAGATTATTCTTCTTTTCAAAGGGATGCCACACAGTTCGGCATGATCCCGATAATGAAGTCGTATTTTCTTGATACGGCGACACCCATTCAAATTTTTCAAAACATTGGTAAACGAGCGAGTTTTCTATTAGAGAGTAGTGATCAGGAGTCGAAATGGTCACGCTACTCCTTTATTGGAGTCGATCCAATTTATTCGCTAATTGAACAAAAAGGAATTTTTACCGTTATTGATGCCAATGGTTCAGGTATTCTGCAACGAAATGATTTCCAATCAGGTGTAAAAGCCCTGTTTGACTATTTAAACCCGAAGCTTCCAGAACATGAATTTCCTTTTTATGGTGGCGCTGTTGGCTATATCGGCTATGATGCTGTTAGCCAATTTGATAAAATTCCACTTCATCCAGAGCGGGATGAGGATATGCCGCTTTTTCATTTCATTGTTTGTGAGAATTTACTAATTTTTGATCATCATTTAAAGCGTTTGACGGTTTGTCACCATGCAAGATTAAGAGAAGGAGCGGATGTTGAAAAGATTTACAACAATGCTTTCTCGGTGATGGAAGAGCTCGTCACTCTTTCTTCAAAGTCAAACCAATCGGAAGTGATGGTACTGCCTGAAGATACTTCTCACGAAGTGGATTTCTCACAAATAAAATCGAATTATGAAAAGCATCAATTTTTAAATGATGTAAATAAAATAAAATCTTACATTGAGGAGGGTGATGTCTTTCAAGCTGTATTATCTCAGCGATTTGAAAAAGATGTCACGATTGGAGGGTTGGATCTTTATCGGGTCCTTCGCGTCATTAATCCATCTCCCTACATGTTTTATTTAAAGATGAATGATTTTGAAATTATTGGGAGCTCACCTGAGAAATTAGTTCAGGTTCGGGATGGGGAAATTGAGATCGATCCAATAGCTGGTACGAGAAAGCGCGGTAGAACTGACCAAGAAGATAATGAACTTGCAGAAGAATTACTTCAAGACGAGAAAGAGCGGGCGGAACATTACATGCTCGTTGATCTGGCGAGAAATGATGTTGGTCGAGTAGCGGAATATGGTAGTGTGTCGGTCCCGCAGCTGATGGACATTGGACGCTTTTCTCATGTGATGCACATTATATCAAAAGTAACAGGAGTTCTAGCACCTCAATTCACTAGTTTAGATGCTGTTGTAGCCTCCTTCCCTGCAGGAACTGTGTCTGGTGCTCCGAAAGTACGGGCGATGCAAATTTTAAATGAGCTGGAACCAACTTCACGATCGATTTACTCAGGTGCGATCGGTTATATCGGTTTCGATGGAAACATTGACTCATGTATCGCGATTCGAACAATGGTTATCAAGGATGGAACAGCATACGTACAGGCTGGAGCAGGAATTGTAGCTGATTCAATACCAGAAAACGAATGGGAAGAGACACGAAATAAAGCGAGCGCCTTGATTAAAGCAATACAAGTAGCTGAAGCGATTTTTGATAAAAAGGAGGAGCAGCTTAATGTTTAAAGAACAATTAAGTAGAATGATTGAAGGTCATACCCTGACAGAATCTGAAGCGGAACAAGTGATGGATATCATTATGGGAGGAAGAGCAAACGATGCACAAATCGCAAGCTTTTTAACGATTCTTCACATGAGAGGTGAATCAGTTGAAGAACTGACAGGGTTTGTTCGCTCGCTCCGAAATCACGTTGTTCAGTTAGATCATGGTGGACTTCCGCTTATCGATACTTGTGGAACAGGAGGCGACGGGCACTCTACCTTTAACATATCTACAGCTTCTGCCATTCTCGTTTCGAGTCTTGGGGTGAAAGTTGCAAAACACGGTAACAAAGCAGTGTCTTCGAAAAGTGGAAGTGCAGATGTTTTGGACGAACTTGGCATCCCGACTCAGTCAAGCCGGGACGAAGCGGTTGCAACCCTTAAAGAAAAAAACATGTGCTTTCTATTTGCACCAAACTATCATGTAGCAATGAAACACGCAGTAAATGCGCGGAGGGCGATTGGTTTTAGAACGGTCTTTAATAGCCTGGGTCCTCTAGCTAACCCGGCTGGTAGTCAGTCTCAGTTAATTGGTGTTTATAGTCATGAAAAGGCGCTGAAAATGGCAGAAGCATTGAAGCGTCTTGGGACAGAGCGTGCACTACTTGTTACTGGTGGAGAAGGAATCGATGAGTGTTCTATTTCCACTTATACTGATTTCGTTGAACTGAGGAATGGTGAAATCACTACGTATCGCCGCACCCCAGAAGAAGTTGGACTTGTTACAAGTAACCCAAAGGATTTGGTAGTAAACACTTCAAAAGAAAGTGCAGATTTGATAGAGAAAATTTTTAACGATCAAGGAAACGAAGCTAGTACGGGGATTGTTCTTTACAATGCTGGAGCAGCTCTTTATCTAGCTGGAGCTTGTGAATCCATCAAGGATGGTGTTCAAATGGCAAAAGAAGCCATTTTGAATGGAACAGGTCAAGATCAACTAAATGCATTAAGCGCAAACAAGGAGCTGAATGTTCATGCTTGAGCAAATTATTAAAGTAAAGCACGAAGAGATGGAACGATTTAGTATGCCAGAAGATGAAAAATTAGCAAACGTTTCTCTTCTTGAAAGCCTGCGTAAACCAACGCATGAGGTAGGTTTAATTGCAGAAGTAAAAAAGGCCTCACCCTCTAAAGGGATCATCAATGCCAACTTTGATCCTGTAGAAGTAGCAAAAGCTTATGAAAAAGCGGGTGCGGATGCGATTTCTGTTTTAACTGACGAGTCGTTCTTTATGGGGAAAAACGCATTTCTAACAGAAGTGAAGAAGCACGTATCTTTGCCGATTTTGCGAAAAGATTTTATCATTGATACACGACAAATAGATGAGAGTAAACGAATTGGCGCAGATGCGATTTTATTGATTGTAACGGCGCTTGGTGCAGAGAAAACAAAGGAATTTTATGATTATGCTTTAAATTTAGGGTTAGAATGTCTAGTTGAGGTACATTCGAAGGAAGAGCTTGAAGCGCTTAAGGCGCACTTCACTCCAGCTATTATTGGAGTGAACAACCGAAATCTTGCTACATTTGAGACATCGACTAAACAAACACATTCACTCAGTCAGTTTATTCCTTCATCTGCGTTGATGATTAGCGAAAGTGGAATATCAACCTATGAAGATATTAAAGATGTGAAAAGTGCCGGTGCGAAAGCCGTATTAGTTGGTGAGGCACTTATGAGAGCTGGAACTTATGAAAAAGGAATTAAGCGTTTGTTCGGTGAAAAAATTCATGAGGAAGCCTGAACTTAAGCTGTGCGGTAATCGTTCGTTAGAGGATTGGGAGAGCGTGAGAGTGAGCGGCGTCCCATATGTAGGGTTTATTTTTGCCAATAGCGTACGGCGCGTTACGGATGAACAAGTTAAAGTCTGGTTAAATGAATATCCACCGCTAAATGATACGAAAATTGTGGGAGTGTTTGTGAACCCGGAATTAGAGGAGTTAGCGCAAACGGTAAGTGAAGTACCGCTTGATGTTCTCCAACTTCACGGTAGTGAAACACCGGCATTTGTAGCAAAGGTAAAACAAATGACAGGTAAGACGATCTGGAAAGTAATCCATCATAGTAAATGTTCTCTAGAAGAAATGAAGCGGTTTGAAGGTGTAGTTGATGGATATGTCGTTGACACTAAACTACCAGGACAATGGGGGGGGACAGGCAAACGATTTGATTGGGATTCGATTCCATCTTATCAAGCTGAAGCCGCAAGCCAAAAAGTTCCTTTATTTGTTGCAGGTGGCGTAAAATTAGATAATGTGCAAGAACTATTAAGCTATCAACTAGATGGTATTGATGTATCAAGTGGAATTGAAACGAATGATAGAAAAGATAAGGCGAAAATGAACGACCTAATCGAAAGGCTGGGATAACAATGTCAACAAGTGTACCTGATCAACGCGGAAGATATGGTAGATACGGCGGAAAGTATGTTCCTGAAACAGCCATGTATGCGCTAGAAGAATTAGAACAGTCGCTAAACGAAGCAATGGCAGATCAAGAGTTTATGAAAAACTACCATGATGAATTAAAAAAGTATTCAGGGCGACCTACTCCGATTACTCATGCCGAGAATTTATCTAAAAGACTTGGTGGTGCACAAATTTACTTAAAGCGTGAAGATTTGAATCATACGGGTGCCCATAAATTAAACAATGCAATCGGACAGGCACTTTTAGCTGTTCGAATGGGGAAAGAAAAAATTGTAGCCGAGACTGGTGCAGGACAGCATGGTGTGGCAGCAGCAACCGTGGCAGCGCGTTTTGGTTTAGAGTGCAAAGTGTTTATGGGAGAAGAGGATATTAGAAGGCAGGAATTGAATGTTTTTAGAATGAAGCTTCTAGGGGCCGAAGTTGTTCCAGTGTCTTCAGGTAGTCGAACATTAAAAGATGCTACAAATGAAGCGATTCGTTACTGGGTAGCTAATGTTGAAGATACGTTTTATTTAATTGGTTCTGTTGTAGGGCCGCATCCTTATCCTAAAATGGTAAGAGACTTCCAACGCGTGATTGGTGATGAATCGCGAGAACAAATGGAAGGATTACCTGATAAAGTAATTGCTTGTGTTGGTGGTGGGAGTAATGCAATGGGAATGTTCTACCCATTTCTTAAAGATAACGTTGATTTAATAGGTGTGGAAGCTGCGGGTAAAGGAATTCATACAGGAGAACACGCTGCAACGCTTTCTGAAGGACGCCTTGGAGTCATTCATGGTTCAATTACTTATCTTTTACAAAATGAAACAGGTCAAATTCAAGAGCCTCACTCCATTTCTGCCGGTCTTGATTACCCGGGAATTGGACCGGAGCATGCCTATTTAAATGAGACGGGTAGGGTAACGTATGTGGGCATCACGGATGCAGAGGCGCTTGATGCTTTAAAAGTTCTTTCTGAAGAAGAAGGCATCATTCCGGCGATTGAAAGTGCTCATGCACTCTCAGAAGCCATTAAACAAGCGCAAAATATGAATCAAGAAGAACGTATTCTTTTATGTCTTTCTGGGAGAGGCGATAAAGATGTGCATACGATAATGGAGCATCTTGGAGGTGACGGAGATGAATAAGCGATTTGAACAAAATGTGAACGGTCGGACGGATCTTTTTATTCCATTTATTGTAGCTGGCGATCCAACAGAAGAAACAACCATCGATTTAGCACTAATGTTGCAGGAAGAAGGAGCAAACGCGATTGAACTTGGTATCCCGTATTCTGATCCATTAGCAGATGGTCCAGTCATTCAGCGCGCATCATTACGTGCGCTTGAACATGGTATGAGCCTTGAAAAGGCGATGGGTCTCGTGAAGCAAATGCGAGAAAAAGGACTTGAAATTCCAGTTGTGATATTTACTTATTACAATCTTTTGTTACAATTAGGAGAAGAACGCTTCTTCGCTTTAGTGCGAGAAAATGATATTGACGGACTTTTGGTTCCGGATCTTCCTTTTGAAGAAAGTGAAGAGTTGAGGGAAAGCTGCAATGCTAATGAGACTGCGCTGATTTCTCTTGTTGCGCCAACAACTTCAGATAAAAGACTGCAAGCGATATCGAAAGAAGCTACTGGATTTCTTTATTGCGTCTCATCACTCGGTGTCACGGGTACCAGAACTGATTTTCATTCCTCTGTATTTACATTTCTTGATCGGGTGAAAGAGCATAGTATGATTCCAGTTGCAGTAGGTTTTGGAGTATCTGCTCCTGAACAAGTTGAGAAGTTAAAAGAGCACTGCGATGGCGTTATTGTTGGTAGTGCCATTATTCGTCAAGTTGAGGAACAAGTGGAAGTGTTGAAGAACGAAGCATCCCATAAAGAAGGGGTTGATCAAATTCGGTCATATGTACGAAATTTGATTTCTCCATATGGGAAAGCGAAAATCCATTCGTGAGGTGCAGGCATGATTCCAAAAAGACAAATGAAAGGGTTAACCCCTTACAAGCCAGGTAAACCGATTGAAGAAGTAAAGAAAGAACTTGGTCTTAAACAAGTAATTAAGCTTGCTTCAAATGAAAATCCATATGGATCTTCTCAAAGTGTGAAAGATGCGATTGAAAAAGAATTGTCGCAATTACACATTTATCCAGATGGTTATGCAGCTTCTCTCCGGACTGAGGTAGCAAAGCATCTTAATGTAAATGAAGATCAGCTCGTTTTCGGTAATGGCTCAGATGAAGTCGTTCAAATTCTTTGCAGAACGTATCTTGAAAAAGGAACTAACACGGTGATGGCTACACCAACTTTTCCGCAATACCGTCATAATGCGGTCATTGAAGATGCTGAGGTTCGTGAAGTTCCGTTAATCGAAGGAAAGCATCAATTAGATGAGATGTTACATGCTATTGATGAGAATACGCGAATCATTTGGGTTTGTTCCCCTAATAATCCGACTGGAGAACACATTCCAGAGGATGAGCTATTTGCGTTTTTGAATAAAGTGCCAGATCACGTGCTTGTTGTAATGGATGAAGCATACAAAGAATATGTGACCGCTACTGATTTTCCTGACACGCTTGCTGCACTTTCAAAATATAAAAATCTGGTCGTTTTACGTACGTTTTCTAAAGCTTATGGCATCGCTGCGTTGCGCGTTGGGTATGGTGTAGCTAACCCGGAAGTGATCGCGTCAATTGAACCGTCGAGAGAACCGTTTAATACTTCCCGCGTCGCACAAGCTGCTGCAATTGCTGCTTTAAGAGACCAGCAATTTATAGATATGTGTCGAGAAGAAAACGAGAAAGGTCGCGCTCATTACTATGCTTTTTGTGAGCAATATGAGTTATCTGTGTATCCTTCTCAAGGGAATTTTGTTCTTATCGATTTTGGTATACCTGCAGATGAAGTATTTGACTATCTCATGAAGCAAGGGTATATTGTCCGCTCTGGTTCTGCTCTCGGCTTCCCAACTTCTGCGAGAATAACCGTCGGATCGGAAGAGCAAAACAAGGAAATTATAAGCTGTCTATCGCAATTTCTTAATGAAAAGAGAACGGGACAGTCATGAGTAAAAATGTAGCAATCATCGGTCTTGGACTAATCGGTGGATCGATTGCTCTCGCAATTAAAGCAGGGCATCAGGACGCCATGATTACTGGGTTCGATGTGAATCAAAACCAACTTGATCTTGCAAAAGCTCTTCGTGTTGTAGATCACACCGCTTCTTCTCTTGAAGAAGCGGTGCAAAAAGCAGACTATATCATGATTGCAGCTCCTGTCGTTCAAACGGAGCGAATTCTAGAACAACTTTCCTCAATAAAATTAAAGGATGGCGTCATCGTATCTGATGTAGGGAGTACTAAGCTTTCGATCGTAAGTCATGCGAAGAAGATCCTGAACCCTTCTGTTACCTTTATTGGTGGGCATCCGATGGCTGGCTCCCACAAAACGGGCGTGACGGCAGCAAAATCCCACCTGTTTGAGAATGCGTTTTATATCTTAACGCCAGACGATGCTGTCGATCGATCGAAACTACACGATTTAATGGACCTTTTAAGTTCAACAAATGCTACTTTTGTTGAGCTTGAAGCTAAGGAACACGATTATTTAGTCGGATTAATTAGTCATTTCCCGCATATTTTAGCTGCAAGTCTCGTGAATTTTGTTAGTGATCGAAATAATAGTCAGCACTATAACGTCGCAAGGTTTGCAGCCGGAGGGTTTCGAGACATTACGCGTATCGCATCAGCTAGTCCTGTGATGTGGCGTGACATTCTATTGCGAAACAAAGATGTTTTACTCCAGATGACAGAAGACATGAAGTATGAATTAGATAGGATCCAGGGGTATATTAAAGAAGAGAATGAGGACGGTATTTTTAATTATTTTTCGGGAGCGAAAGACTTCCGTGATGGCTTACCCGTTCGCTCAAGAGGAGCGATACCGGCCTTTTATGATTTGTTCCTTGATGTACAGGATCAGCCCGGTGTAATCGCTGCTGTTACGCAAAAGCTCGCAAAGGAAGAAATTTCAATTACAAACATTCGAATCATTGAAACCCGAGAAGATATTATGGGTGTGCTTCGAGTGAGCTTTCGCTCAGAAACTGACCGTGATAATGCGAAAGTAATCTTAGATCGTGATTTTGAAACATATGTAGATGATAAATAAGGAGAACGTAACTATGGAAACAATAACGAAAGCGCACAGTCTTAAAGGAACAGTCGTGATACCTGGAGATAAATCAATATCCCACCGTGCGATCATGTTTGGTTCAATTGCTAATGGCACAACGCGGATTACGAACTTCCTTCCTGGAGCAGATTGTTTAAGTACCATTTCCTGTTTTAAACAGATGGGGGTTCGTATTGAACAAGATGGCGCATCTGTTGTTGTAGAAGGGCAAGGAATTGAAGGGCTCAGGGAACCTTCTCAACTTCTCGATGTAGGAAATTCGGGTACCACTTTTCGCTTAATGATGGGATTACTTGCAGGTCGCCCATTTCACTCAGTTTTAGCGGGAGACGAGTCAATTGCTAAACGACCGATGAATCGCGTAACAGTTCCATTATCACAGATGGGTGCTGTCATTGATGGAAGAGAGCAGGGTACATTTGCACCGATCTCAATCCGAGGTGGAAATTTGAAAGGCATTACATATCAGTCGCCTGTTGCAAGTGCTCAGGTTAAATCAGGCATTCTTCTTGCTGGTTTACAAGCTGAAGGAGTTACGACTGTTTCTGAAACACACCGCTCCAGAAATCACACTGAAAATATGCTGGAGAGTTTCGGCGTAAAGGTTAAAAGAGAAGGACTTTCAGTTAGTGTTGAAGGCGGTCAACAGCTAACAGCTACGAATGTCGAAGTACCAGGAGATATCTCTTCAGCTGCCTTTTTCCTCGTTGCGGGGGCAATCGTTCCAAACAGCATAATAACCTTATTAAATGTTGGCATTAATGAAACAAGGTCCGGCATATTAGATGTTCTTGAACAAATGGGTGCTGCATTAACGATTAAAAATAGACGAGTAGTCAATCAAGAAGAAGTAGCAGATCTTACGATTTGTACGAGCGATCTTCGTGAAACAGTCATTGAAGGGGACATCATTCCACGCTTAATTGATGAGTTGCCGATTATTGCGCTCCTTGCTACCCAGGCGAATGGAAAGACAATTATTCGCAATGCAGAAGAATTAAAAGTAAAAGAAACGAACCGCATAGACGCGGTTGTGGAAGCTTTGCAAACTTTAGGGGCATCGATTACTGGTACACCAGACGGCATGGTGATAGAAGGACCTACGCCACTCCATGGTGGGGAAGTTTCAAGTTTAGGTGATCATCGGATCGGTATGATGCTTGCTGTCGCTGGCTGTATAACTGAAGGTGCTGTCGAGCTCGCATTACCTGATGCTATCAAAGTATCGTATCCTGATTTCTTTGACCATTTGAAACAGCTAAAAGCAGGTTCCTAGGAACCCTGCTTTTTGGTTTTTGTAGGAGAGTTGGCTGAAATTTTAAAAAAGACGCAAAATTTTCTAAAAAATCAGTTGATTTTATGACTTTCCCTGTTATACTAAATATAGTAATGGTTTCTCTCCACTCCTATCCATATTTATTTTGTCCCTGTGTTTTGAAAGCGTTAACAAACGCTTTCTGCACAGGGAATTTTTTTCATTGATCTTGATTGATAAATTTTCTTGCTTCTAAATGTACTTATTTCACGAATTTAGGCAATGAAGTTGAAGATGACGAAATTCTTGATTATGATGGAGGAGACCCATTCATTTCAGAACTTTGTCGTTAATACCTGAAAGAGAATCATCCTTTACAGCTAAAATGGAGGGTGACGCAATAAAAAGAGTTTTTGCTTGGAGTCATCGAAATAAAATAAGTAGTGTTAGAAGGAGTTTTGGAACGTGGATCGTCTTAAACAGGCTGTCTCATTAATTGAGTCGGGAAATTTTGAAAAAGGTTTAACAGAACTAAAAGAAGTACGAAAAGAAGCTGATCATGAAAGCTTATATGATCTATCCAATATTTACTACAGTCTTGGACTTATTGAAGATTCCAGAGATGTTGTAGAAGAGCTACTTATTCATTACCCAAATGAAGGTGAATTACTTGTACAAGCAGCGGAATGTTATGTTGATCTTGAACAAGAACAGGATGCCATTGCTGCTTTAAATAAAATTGATGAAAACGATGCTGCGTATCCACCTGCACTTCTCTTAATGGCCGATCTTTACCAAACAGAAGGATTGGAAGAAGTTGCAGAGCAAAAATTGCTGGAGGCAAAGCGACTTTCTCCAGATGAACCGATCATCGATTTTGGACTTGGTGAATTTTATTTAACACAAGGCCATCATCTAAAGGCAGTTCCTTATTATGAAGCAGTCCTTGGAACCAAGGGAGAGCTTGCAAATGAAAATATCGAACTTCGATTGGCTGAAGCATTGAGCGGAAGTGGACAATTTGAAGATGCGCTTACTTACTATGAGAAGGGACTCGAGAACGCGCGTGAAATTAACGCACTGTTTGGTTACGGTTTTACGGCGCTTCAAATCAATGAATACCGAAAAGCCATTAATGCGTTTAATGAGCTAAAAGAGCTAGATCCGCAGTATAGTACACTTTATCCTTATCTTGCCAAGGCTTATGAGGAAGAAGGTGCGATAGCTGAAGCAATTGAGGTACTGGCTCAAGGGATTAAATTTGATGAATTTAATGAGGAGCTATATATACAAGCTAGTAGGTTAACCTTTAAAACACACGATAATGCAAGCGGAGAACAGTATTTACGTGAATTACTAGCCATTAATCCAGCGCATATAGAAGCTGCGAAAACGCTAGCCGCCTATTTGAAGACAGAGGAACGATATGAAGATATTTTGGATCTCTTGCGAAACATTGAAGAGGGAGAGCAAAGTGATCCATACCTTGATTGGTCAGCGGCAACAGCTTATGCACAGGTTGAAGAGTATAAAGATGCCATAAAACGCTATGAAAACGCATATACTTATTTCAGACAGGATCCAATTTTTCTGGAGGAATATGGTGCCTTCCTAATTGAAGAAGGTAGAAGAGAAGAAGCAGTGAAGGCTTTCAAGCTTGCTCTAGAGCTAGACCCATCGCTCGTCCATCTTGAAGAAGAAATCTTGAGGTTTGACGAGGAAACTTTCAAAGAGGATTAAAGGTGAAGAAGGAAATGTATCTTCAATGACGAATTGTTAAATTAGGAAAATCTCAGGGAGGAATCGCTATGAGCAGCTCCGTTTCTGTCGTTGAAAAAAAAGACTTTCTGAAATGGTTTCTAAAGAAATACCAGGTGAAGAAACGTGAATGTGTCTGGCTTTTGAATTATTTAATAAGTGATGAAGTGTTGATGGGGAATGTTCATTTTGTTGAGAACGCTGAATTTTGTCCAAAAGCGCTTGTGATTTCCACGCACTGTGTAGAAAACGCGCCTTTTCGTTTTTACAAACACAACATCATTACGACAGACCCTGAAAAGTCTTTTCATGACATTCGCCTGAATCAGGACGAGCCTATTTACATTCAGCTAAACTTCAAAAGTAAAAATGTTTCTCCTCATTACGTGGCTGTTTTAGAAGAGAATCCATTTTTACCGGAGAATATGGCAGCTGATAAAAAATATTCGTTTATGGCTGAAATGGTTCTCGACGAGTCATTCACGCGGTTCAAAAAAGAGTCCATTTTGAAACAAATTGATGAGGCACTGGATCGAAATGATGAAATAGCGTTTCTCCACTTAAGCAAGCAATTGAGTAATTTATAACCCCTGATAGATCAGGGGTTTTTTGTTTGCCTTAAGCAATTTGGAACGTGCGTTCTAGGAAAAATCTTCAACACTTTCTAAACAGATGGTATACTAGAAAGAAATGCAAGGACTAGGGAGGGCGAATAAATTACATTGAATCGTTAGGCTTAATGAAAGGAGAGAAAGAGTTGATTCGAACCCTAGAATACAAGGATATCCCTCTCGTTAAAGAGATGCCCACGGGGATAGAAGATGATTACGTTATCCGCATCATACATAAATTAATGCAAGAAGAGAAAATGGTAGGGTATTTCAAGAAAGGAATGCTTGTTGGTATTGCTGGCCTAACGATATTTGAAGGAGAAGCTGCTGTCCTAGGTCGATTGCGGACACATATTAATTATCGAAAAAAAGGGATCGCTTCAGAATTAATGAGTACGTTGCAGGTTGAGGCATTTGAAAACCAAGCTATTACCTGGGCCGGCTATGCAACAGAAGACTATAACACGGGAGGGAACTGTTTAGCGCCTCACTTGCAGATGCAGATTGAATCGCAAATTGTTTCTTCTCGTATAAGTCCACATTCAATCAAAGGACAAACCGTTACTAGGCCGTTTAATAGAGTGACAGACGAGAATAAGAAAGCTACGATTGAAAAGTACTGGAAAGAGAGTGGTCAATCGTTTTTTCCGTACTCGATCTATTATCCACTTCCATACTTACCTTCTCTTTCTTCCACTTATCTTGAGCAAGTAGAGCTATTTGCTAACGATAAGGGAGGATTTATGCTGATGAAAGAAGAGAAAGGTGCTTCGTATTTACATGTAAAGGTTCTAAATGAAACAACGCTTTATAGCAAAGCGATGTGGGAAATGGTTAACGCTTATGCGATAGAAGAAGCAAGAACCATATGGATCGACTTGCCAATACAGCAGGCTAAGTGGCTAGAACCTTATTCTCACCAAACAACTTGGTGTTTATATGGACAAAAAAGGAGTTTACAAAATGAAATGGACTGAAGCAGATATTGCGTTATTTGAAAAAGAAAAAGAGTATGTAGATACAGCCGTTCTTCCACTCGTTCCAATATCAATGACGAGCAGTATGAAAACAATCGTATCAATGGGAGAGTACATCTCAATCATATCAAATGAACTAGAAAGACAATTAAAAGGTCGTCTTCTTTTGCTACCTGCCTATACCTATTTAATTTCGGAGGAACAAGGTATTAAGACGGACCGCTTGAAAAAGTTAGAGCAAGAATTGCATGAAGGAGGTATTAAACATATTATCACCTTAACGGCTGATGTAGAATGGAAACAGGTGGAGGACGAGATCTCGAGTGCTTTATTATGGATGCCGGCAATTCCACTTGAACACATGGATGAACAATATAAAATGGAAACGGTCTCAGCTCAGGTAAAGCAGGTTTTACAATTTGTAACAAATACGTGGCAAAGTAATATAAATAGTTGATTTGTGGCATGCTAAAGACCAATCCGAATATTGACAGAGCAAGACTGACTACGCTATCATAGGAATGTCCTAGTTATATGTGTGTACTATTATGTCCGGCTGGACTGACTTCATAGGATAGGGGGGAAACCAATGGCGAAGAAGAAGGAAGTAACAAGACGCCAATTTCTAAACTACAGCCTGACTGGTGTCGGCGGTTTTATGGCAGCAGGGATGCTAATGCCGATGGTTCGTTTTGCAATTGATCCATTGTTAAAAGAAGGAGCCAAGCAGGATTTTGTACCTGTTATGGACACAAGTGAGATTACGAACAAACCAGTTCGTAAAGAATTCAAAATTGACCAGGTAGATGGTTGGTATGAATCTGAAGTAACGCAATCCGCCTGGGTTTACAAAGATGAAAAAGACGAAATTGTCGCACTTTCACCTGTTTGTAAACACCTCGGATGTACAGTTGACTGGTCTTCAAATCCTGCATATCCTGATCAGTTTTTCTGCCCATGTCACGCGGGGCGTTATACGAAAGATGGTGTGAACGTTCCGGGTACACCACCACTAGCGCCGCTTGATGTTTACAACAAGAAAGTTGAAGATGGAAAACTTTACCTCGGAAAACCTGAACCACGTTAGGGGGCGTAATCTATGTTAAATAAAATCTATGATTGGGTAGATGAACGCTTAGATATTACGCCGATGTGGCGCGATATTGCAGATCACGAAGTGCCTGAGCACGTTAACCCGGCTCACCACTTTTCAGCGTTTGTTTATTGTTTTGGCGGTTTAACGTTTTTTATTACTGTGATCCAAATCTTATCCGGGATGTTCTTAACGATGTATTATGTACCAGACATTGTTAACGCCTGGGAGTCTGTATACTATCTTCAGAATGAAGTAGCATTCGGACAAATTGTAAGAGGAATGCACCATTGGGGAGCCAGTCTCGTTATCGTTATGATGTTTCTACATACCCTTCGCGTGTTCTTTACCGGCTCTTACAAAAAACCCCGTGAATTGAACTGGGTAGTTGGTGTACTGATTTTCTTTGTTATGCTGGGCTTAGGATTTACGGGATATCTCTTACCCTGGGATATGAAAGCGCTATTCGCGACAAAAGTTGGTCTTGAAATTGCGGTAACAATTCCTGTTGTAGGTGAATGGGCAAAGACCCTTCTAGCAGGTGGAGAAATCATCGGAGCGCAAACTCTTGCACGATTCTTTGCGATTCACGTATTCTTCTTACCAGCTGCACTCCTAGGATTGCTTGCTGCTCACTTTATCATGATTCGTAAGCAGGGTATTTCTGGCCCTCTATAAGACGTATTCTAAAGAACTTATATTTAATTGACGACACAATTTTTTATACGAAGGAGGGGGACAGATGCATCGCGGAAAAGGAATGAAGTTTGTTGGCGACTCGCGTATCCCTGCGCAGAGAAAGCCTAACATTCCAAAAGATTATTCAGAGTACCCCGGCAAAACAGAAGCGTTTTGGCCGAACTTCTTGTTAAAAGAGTGGATGGTAGGTGCGGTTTTCCTAGTAGGTTACCTTGCCTTAACAATTGCCCATCCATCTCCGCTTGAGCGCGTAGCGGACCCTACTGATGCCACGTATACGCCGCTTCCTGACTGGTACTTTCTCTTTCTATACCAGCTCTTGAAGTACAAATTTGCGGCTGGTGACTATACACTTGTAGGTACAGTAATTATGCCAGGTCTTGCATTTGGTGCACTTCTTCTTGCTCCATGGCTTGATCCAGGTCCTGAAAGAAGGCCTGCTAAGCGACCTGTAGCAACAGCGTTAATGCTTCTTGGTCTTATTTCAACGGTTTACCTAACATGGGAATCAGTTGTTACACATGACTGGGAGAAAGCAGCTAAGCAAGGGGAAATTGTTGAAGCTGAAGTAGACAAAGAAGCTGAAGGATATGCTATTTATTCAGGACAATCTTGTATTGGTTGTCACGGTGATAGTCTTCAAGGTGGATCCGGTCCATCACTTCTTGAAACAAAGCAAACAAAAGAATCCATTATGGATATTGCTGTGAACGGAATCGGCGGAATGCCAGCGAACGCCTTTAAAGGTTCTGACGAGGAACTTGAAAAGCTAGCTGACTTTATTGTTGAAACGTCTGAGGCAAATCAATAAAATGAAAAAAGCTGACTGTTGCAGTCAGCTTTTTTCTGATTTAGCTTGAAGATACAACTTAAACCTCTAATAAAGGAGATCAAAATGGTTTCTCATTTTTTTTATTTACTTAAGTCAAAACCTTTTCTCGTTTTATTGCTCCTCATCAATATACCTGGAACAATATACGGTTATTATTGGTATGGATGGCAATTAGCTGATACAGAACCAATTTTTTTATTGTTTGTTCCGGATAGTCCAACTGCAAGTCTTTTCTTTTGCTTTGTTTTACTAGCATTCCTTTTTAAGAAGAACTGGCCGCTTATGGAAGGATTAGCTGCCGTTACGTTATTTAAGTATGGAATCTGGGCAGTAGTCATGAATGCTCTTGTGATGGTTGAAACAAATCAACTATCTCCTATTGCAATCATGCTAATTCTTTCACATTTAGGTATGGCGATTGAAGGATTGCTCTTTACCCCATTTTATAAAATAAAACGGTGGCATCTAGTGGCTGTAGCAATTTGGACATTACATAATGATGTGATTGATTATGTGTTTGGTCAAATGCCGCGATATTCGATCTTAAGCGATTATACATCACTAATCGGATATTTTACATTCTGGCTATCGCTAGTTTCACTTACGATTGTGTATTTCTTAGCCGTTCGAAATGAACGTTTTAAGCTCTCGATTCAATAAGGTCGATGGTCTACTCTTGTCCATTTCTTCATAACATTGAAGTAGGAAGAAGGAGGGACAGGAATGGGTAGACGATGGCTCCTATTAGTGTTGCTTTTCACGCTCCCGGTAAATGTACACGCTTCACAGGCCGATTCGAAACAAGTCTGGAATGACATAGCCGCAAATGTCCTGGAATTTGGAAAGCAAGAGCAGTTTGATCGATCAAAAATAATGTTGGATGAATTTTCAACTGTTTTTCCCGGTGAACAGTCAAGTGAACTTTCGAATACGGAACTTAGGGTGATACTAAATACACATGATCGTGCACTTAAAGCTGTAACATCTATCGATAAAGCGAATGATCAGCGAATCCAGGCATTAACAGAATTTCGATTGGCAGTAGATGCTCTAGTTACGGAAGAACAGCCGATTTGGCATCAAACGAATGATCAGATTTTGCCGCTAATTCATGAGATGGCCACTGCTATTGAACACGGAGATGTAGATGTATATAAAGCAAGTAAAGACCGTTTTCTAGGTAGTTATAGCACCATTCGACCTGCGATGGCAATTGATTTACCTCCTGAAACTCAGCAGCGTCTTGATTCTCATATCGCTTTTATCGAAAAGTACGCGTCAGGACGAAATACAGAATTATCTGGTCAGCTTGAAACGATGTATGATGATTTTAAAAACGCCTATGATCCATCTTATTCTGAAGAATCTTCCCTCATGTGGTTAATCGTCTCAATTGGTGGGATAATTATTTTCACATTGGTTTATGTTATTTATCGAAAGTATAAAGGAGAAAAAGAGACGTTAAAAAGGAAACAGATGGATTAAATTTGAAGATCTTGTGAACCTGAAACTGTGTAATTGACTTTCAAGATGAATTTGACTAAAATTGACGTTAATAAGAGTTTTAAAAGCAATTACACATGTGATGGAGGAATGAAAATGGCTGGTTTTCTAATATACTTCGCGCTTTTGTTAATCATTCCACTCTGGGCACAGGGCAGAGTGAAGAGCGCCTATAAAAAATACTCCAAAGTTCCTAATTCTTCTGGAATGACTGGTGCCCAAGTAGCAAGAAAAATTCTTGATGAAAATGGGTTGTATTCAGTAGGGGTAGAAGAAGTACGAGGTCACCTTTCAGATCATTATGATCCACGTTCTAAGACGGTAAGACTTTCATCAGGAAACTTTCATGGGCATTCCGTAGCGGGTGCAGCCATAGCGGCGCACGAGGTAGGACACGCGATTCAGGATGAGCAAGACTATGCGCCACTTCGGTTCCGTCATACGCTTGTTCCAGTAGCGAATCTTGGTTCAAACTTTAGCTATTTTGTCATTCTTGCTGGTATTCTCATGTCTTCTGCAAATTTTATACTGCTAGGGATTATTTTTATGAGTGCAGCTGTTTTGTTCCAGTTAGTAACGCTCCCGGTAGAATTTAATGCATCTAACAGAGCAATGGAGCAAGTTGTATCCACTGGTGTGATTCGAAATGACGAAGAAAGAGAAACAAAGAAAGTATTGAATGCAGCCGCGTTAACATATGTAGCAGCAGCAGTTGTTGCGCTATTAGAGTTGGTACGCTTTGTGTTCATCTTTATAGGAATGAACGAAGATTAATGAAAAATCTCGCCTACTGGCGAGATTTTTTTAGTTCATTTGTTTTTCCTATTTAGCGGTGACGTTACTGTTCAATTGGATTTTTATTTTCATCAAGCGTAAATCCTTCACCAAGCACATCATGTACATCATTTACAGCTACAAAAGCATGAGGGTCTACTTGTTTGATAATGTTTTTTAAGCGTACGATTTCATTTCGTGCTACGACGCAATAGAGAACTTCTTTCTGTAATCCTGAAAAACTGCCTTTCCCGTTTAAAACGGTCGCGCCGCGATCCATCTGACTCATAATTGTATCAGCTATTTCTTTATTGTTTTCGCTAATAATCATCGCAGCTTTTGCCGCGTATGCACCTTGTTGAATAAAATCGATCACACGAGCGGCTACAAAAACGGCTAGAAGCGTATACATGGCTTCTTTGTAATTAAGATAAACAAGTGATATGGCAATGACACAAAAATCAAAAACAAACATCGTTCTTCCCATACTCCATCCAACATATTTAGATCCAAGTCTTGCGATAATATCTACGCCGCCAGTTGTCCCTCCGTACCGAAAAATAATACCGAGTCCTACTCCTACGAAAACACCTGCAAAGAGGGCGGCAAGTGTTAGGTCATCTTGTAGAGGTATTGAGAGCGCTGAATAATGCTGAAAGATCCATAGAAACAGAGATAAGGAAACGGTTCCAATAATCGTGTAAATAAATGCTTTTCGACCAAGTAGCTTCCAGCCAATGAGAAATAAGGGAATGTTAAGAACAAGATTTGAAATAGCTGGGTCGATATTGAATAGAAAATAAAGTAATAGTGTAATACCGGTGAAACCACCTTCAGCTAAATTGTTTTCCATATTGAAATGCACAAGCCCAAATGCAAAAATGGCAGAGCCTAATAAAATAAAGAATACATTTTTTGTTCGTATACCTTCCATATCCGACACTCCTAACGTATGAACCAACAATCTACATTATAATCAAATACCGAGCAGACAGCAATTTCATTCTGTTATACTCGCTATAAGTTAATAAGAGGAATTCGTGTGAAACATTTGTCAAATGTTCTTCTTTTAGCTAACATAAGAACTGATGTGAAAGGTGGAATGGTTCGTGTCTGAACGCACAATACATGAAATGCAAGAAGAGGTAGAACAATACATAAGTCAATTTAAAGAAGGATATTTTAGTCCACTTGCCATGCTTGCTAGGATGACAGAAGAACTTGGTGAGCTAGCACGTGAAATTAACCATTACCATGGTGAAAAACCAAAAAAGAATTCGGAAGAGGAACGGACCATTGAAGATGAAATGGGCGATCTTTTATTTGTGCTTACTTGTTTTGCGAATTCGTTAGATATTGACCTTGATGAAGCATTTGGAAGAGTGATGAATAAGTTCCAAACGCGAGATAAAGATCGTTGGACAAAAATCGAGAAGGAGAGTGGCGACTGATGCAAGAAGTGAAAATTGTTATTGCAGGACCAAGAGGGAATATGGGGATGGAAGCAGTAAAACTTGTTGATCGGACAGCGCATTTCACGTTAACTGCTGTTGTCGACCGTAAATCGTCTGGACAAACGGTGGCAGATATTAGTGGCCTTCCATCACTAGATTCCCCTATCTATACGGATCTAGATCAATGTTTATCTGAAGTAGAATGTGACGTTTTGATTGACTTGACAACGCCTGAATATGGGAAAAAGCATATGCAAATTGCGTTTGATCATGGAGTCAGACCCGTTGTAGGAACAACAGGATTTTCAAATGAAGATGTGGACGAACTATCTAGAACGGCAGCAGAAAAAGAATTAGGGGCGATTATTGCTCCTAACTTTGCGATCGGTGCGGTTTTGATGATGAAATTTGCTACAATGGCAGCTAAATATTTCTCTGATGTTGAGATTATTGAGCAACATCACGATCGAAAACTTGATGCACCATCTGGAACGGCGGTAAAAACAGCAAAAATGATTTCAGAAGTAAGAGAAGAAAAGAAGCAGGGGCATGAAGACGAGCGTGAGGACCTTGCTGGAGCTCGTGGTGCAGATTATGAAGGCATGAGAATTCATAGCGTTCGATTGCCAGGTCTTGTAGCCCACCAAGAAGTTCTTTTTGGAGGCGAAGGACAAACATTGAAAATTCGTCATGACTCAATGAACAGAGCGTCCTTTATGCCAGGTGTACAGCTTGCTGTTGAAACGGTTTTAAAAATCGATCAGCTTGTTTACGGTCTTGAAAATATAATGGAGTAGGGGATGTTCTCATGAAAATCGCTTTAATCGCGCACGATAAGAAAAAAGACGATCTTGTTCGTTTTACACTAGCTTATAAAATGATTTTAGATCCACACGACCTGTATGCGACTGGGACAACTGGAAAGCGAATCATAGATGAAACGGGCTTAAACGTGCATCGTTACCAATCTGGTCCTCTTGGTGGGGATCAGCAAATTGGTGCGATGATTGCAGAAAATGATATGGATGCAGTGATTTTCTTTCGAGATCCCCTAACAGCACAGCCGCATGAGCCGGACATTACCGCGCTCATTAGACTATGTGATGTATATGATATCCCGCTAGCAACGAATATGGGCAGTGCGGAAATACTTGTCCACGCCCTGGCAAGGGGAGAATTGGATTGGAGAGAAATTGTACATGGAAGAAATAACACTTGATATACTTGCGTTTGGCGCCCACGCAGATGATGTTGAAATTGGGATGGGTGGCACACTAAAGAAATTCGCTGAAGATGGCAGGACGACAGGGATTTGTGATTTAACGGAGGCTGAACTTTCTTCAAACGGTACTGTTTTCACACGACATCACGAAGCCCAGCATGCGGCTGAAATTTTGTCAGTAACAACCCGTTTAAATATGAAATTCCCCGATCGCGGATTGGGTATTTCAGATGATAAGCTTTCAGCACTAGTTAAAATCATACGCAAGAAAAAGCCGCGGATTGTTTTTGTTCCTTACTCAGAAGATCGCCACCCGGATCATGGTCATGCGGCTCGATTAGTGGAAGAAGCCGTTTTTTCAGCGGGCATTCGGAAATACCATCCACAATTAGGAGATGCTCATAAAGTAAGCCAAATCTATTATTACTTTATTAACGGATTCCATCGTCCTCAATTTACGATTAACATCAGTAATCAAATTGAGGCAAAAAGACAATCGCTTGAAGCGTATGAGAGTCAATTTACTCTCACGCCCGATAGTGTATCCACTCCTTTAACAAATGGGTACGTTGATAAAGTGATTCATCGAGAATATTTATATGGTAAAGAATCAGGAGTAGAATATGCAGAAGGGTTTATTGCGAAGAATCTGCTGTGCTTGGAAGAATTTCCGTTAGGAGAAAGACGATGACATTAAAAATAGGAATTACTTGTTACCCAACTGTGGGAGGATCTGGCGTTATTGCGACAGAACTTGGAAAGATGATGGCTGAAAAGGGGCATGAAGTTCACTTTATCACAAGTAGCGTTCCGTTCCGCCTCGATACGTTTCACCCCAATATTTATTTTCACGAAGTTGAAGTCAACCAATATGCTGTTTTTCGCTATCCCCCGTATGATTTAACCCTTGCTAGTAAAATGGCAGAGGTGATTCAACGAGAAAACCTTGATCTCCTTCATGTTCACTATGCTGTTCCGCATGCTGTTTGTGCTTTCCTTGCGAAAGAAATGGTTGGGGGAGATATAAAAATTGTTACAACCCTGCATGGAACAGATATTACAGTACTTGGATATGATCCTTCGTTAACACAACTAATTCGATTTGGTATTGAAAAATCTGATCGCGTTACAGCTGTATCAAACGATCTTGTTGATCAAACACACCGATTACTTGAAACAGACAAACCGATTGACACGGTATATAACTTTGTAGATGAACGAATTTATTATCCAAAACCTCCCGCCGACTTGAAGAAAAGTTACGGCATTACGGAAGAGGAAAAGGTTATTGTTCATATTTCAAATTTTAGAGCGGTAAAACGTGTGCCTGACGTCATTAAGGTGTTTCACCGCATCCAGAAAGAAATGCCTGCAAAGCTATTGCTCATTGGTGATGGCCCTGAAATTCAAGTTGCCTGTCGACTCGTAAACGATTTAGGGTTAAAAGATAAAGTGAAGTTCCTCGGTAAACAAGAAAATGTAGCTGAAATTCTCTCTATCTGTGATTTGAAATTATTGCTATCTGAAAAAGAGAGTTTTGGTTTAGTTGCTCTTGAAGCGATGGCCTGTGGCGTACCTGCAATCGGAACGAACATAGGCGGTATCCCGGAAGTCATTGAACATGAGGTGAACGGGTTTATTGCAGAAGTTGGTGAGGTTGATATCATCTCCGCTTATGCTGTGCAGTTACTATCGAATAAAGAGTTGCATAACCGAATGAGTTCGGCTGCGGTTAAAGCCGTTCAAACAAGGTTTGCTTCCCAACGCATTTTAGAACAGTATGAGGCGATTTATTATAAAACGCTTCAGGGGGCGCTTACTTGATTAGATTGACGGGTAGAGCTTATGAATGTTGTCTTGAGGTGCTACAACTTCTGAAGGACGCCGGACATGAAGCGTATATTGTTGGAGGAGCAGTGAGAGATGCGTTACTCGGTTTACCTGTTTCTGACTTTGACCTTGCCTCTTCGGCTAAACCTGAAGAGATCATGGCTATTTTTCATACAGTCATTCCAACAGGGATCGATCATGGAACGGTTACTGTTATTCATAATGGGTTTTCATACGAGGTAACAACATTTAGAACTGATGCATCTTATAAGGATTTTAGACATCCAAACGCTGTCTCTTTCTTAGGTTCAATAGAGGAAGATCTCGCGAGGCGTGACTTCACTATGAATAGCCTGGCGCTTTCAATAGATGGAACACTTATCGACTTATATAGTGGACAAGAGGATCTTAAAAATCGTCTCATTCGTACGGTCGGTAATCCAAATGAACGATTTCAAGAAGATGCGTTACGGATGATAAGAGCCCTTCGATTTCAAAGCACGCTTAACTTTACACTTGACCAACAAACTGAACAAGCGTTAAAGGAACAAGCGGATTTGCTTCAATATGTTGCAATTGAAAGAATTCAAATGGAGTTCAGCAAACTACTAGCTGGAAAAGCTGTACACCAAGCACTCCATGCACTTGTCCAGGCAAATGTTCATCACATTTTACCAGAACTTCAACAAATTGAGCATTCATTTGATGAAATTCCTTTTTTGGTGAATTTAACGACAGAAATAGAGCGGTGGGCGTGGCTATCTTCCACGACTGAAAAGCCGAGTCAATTTTTAAAAAAGTGGCGATTGTCAAATCGGATTATTAAAGAAGTGGAGCACCTTTTAGAAAATGTAAAGAATGCACAAGATAAAGGGTGGAATAAGGAAACCGTTTATAATGCACTTCCAGAAGTGAAGTCATGTGAGAGACTTCGAGCGATGTTCGAAAAGCGTCGTCCACTTTTTGAAGGTGTGGAACAGATCACTTCAGACCTTGCGATAACCTCCTCCAAAATGCTTGCTGTGACAGGGGAGGACCTCATTCACTGGAGAGAGACTCCCCCAGGACCGTGGGTTGGTGAGGCTCTAAAGCAAATTGAGCTAGCCGTAATCAATGATGAAATTAAAAATGAGAAATCCAGCATTAGAAGGTGGCTTAAACAGTGGCAGACTCAATAAGGCAGCGCCTGCTGCAAATGCTTGAAGAGCATGCAGAAAACTACGTTTCAGGTCAGATGATAAGTGAAACGCTCAATGTATCTCGAACAGCTATTTGGAAACACGTTTCAGAACTTAGGAAAAACGGCTACGAAGTTGAAGCAGTTCAAAAAAAAGGTTATCGAATCGTTTCGAGACCGGATATGCTAAGTAAAGAAGAAATTGCTCTTAAGCTAACGACCAATTTTCTAGGAAAAACCATTTATACGTATCCTACTGTCGAATCAACTCAGTTTATTGCGCATGATTTGGCCCATCGAGGAGCTTCTGATGGCACCATCATTGTAGCTGATGAACAAACGGCAGGGAAGGGAAGACTTGGCCGCTCCTGGCACTCTCCTAGTGGGAGCGGGATCTGGACAAGTATTATTTTGCGTCCGAAACTCCCGCCACAGAGGGCACCGCAGTTTACACTGATTGCTGCGGTTAGCGTGGTGCATGCGATACGTAAGCAAACAGGACTTGAAGCAGAAATTAAGTGGCCGAATGATATTTTAATTGATGGAAAAAAAGTGGTGGGCATACTTACAGAACTTCAGGCTGAGGCAGATCAAATTAAGTCAATCATTATTGGGATGGGCATTAATGTGAATGCGAGTAAAGAAGATTTTCCAGATGAGTTAACGACCGCAACATCACTTAAGATTGAGTCTGGCAGGGACATAACTCGATCAGCCCTTCTGGCGGCCATATTAAATGAACTCGAAACGCTTTATGAAGAATATCTAAACAATGGATTTAGGATGATCAAACTTCTTTGGGAAAGCTATGCAGTTAGTCTAGGTCGTAAAATAAAGGCAAGAACGTTAAATGGCGTTATCGAAGGCCTTGCAAAAGGGATTACAGAAGAAGGCGTTCTGCTTTTAGAAGATAAAAGTGGGAAGATGCACTATATTTATTCTGCAGATATTGAAATCTGTTAACGATTGTGTCATATTTTCTGCTATACTAACAGGTGTAAGGGCGGTATCTGATTAGAACCGCACCATTTATTCTTACTAAAATAATAGTCTGCCTTGATCCGTATGGACTGGGACAGAGGGATAAAACCGATGAAGTAATCTCCTAACGTGGAGTTTTGCGGCAAGTCTATGCGTACATAGACTGATGGGATACCCCTGTCTGCTGTATTTCCATGTTAGGAGGTTTTTTGTGCGGTGAGATGTTCCTCTAAAAAAAAGGAGGAAAAAGATGAAAACGACAAGCGATTTTAAAAAGATGAAAGTAAACAAAGAGCCAATTGCGATGTTAACCGCATATGATTATCCTTCAGCAAAACTAGCAGAAGCAGCAGGGATGGATCTATTGTTAGTGGGTGATTCGGTGGGCATGGTGGCGCTTGGTTACGATTCAACTGTACCGGTTACGATGGATGATATGGTTCTTCATACGAAAGCAGTAAAACGTGGAGCGCCTCATACATTTGTAGTAACGGATTTGCCCTTCCTTACCTATCATAGTAGTTTTCAAGAAACGCTTCCACATGCAGGAAGACTTATGCAAGTAGCTGGAGCTCATGCAGTTAAGCTTGAAGGCGGTGGGGAAGTTATTTCACAAGTTAAAAAGTTAACTACAGCAGGTGTACCGGTTATGGGACACTTAGGGCTAACACCACAATCTGTAGGAGTATTAGGTGGCTATAAAGTACAGGCAAAAGAATCTGATAGTGCCGCCTTACTCGTTAGAGAGGCAAAAGCAATAGAAGAAGCAGGAGCCTTTGCGCTTGTATTGGAATGTGTCCCTCAACAGCTAACGGAAATTGTGGCATATGAGCTTTCTATTCCAGTCATTGGCATTGGAGCGGGTGTTCAGGCAGATGGGCAAGTTCTCGTTTATCACGATGTAATCGGTTATGGTACAGGTCATGTACCTAAATTTGTGAAGCAGTATAGTCATGTTTCAAACGTTATTTCGAAGGCCATTGGTGAGTATGTTGCAGAAGTGAAAGAGCGTCAATTTCCAGAGCAAAAGCACTCGTTTAATATGAAGGAAGAGCAGCTATCGGGGATGTACGGAGGGACGAGATCATGAAAATCATAACGACGATCAACGAAATGCAGAGCTTTTCTAAAAAAATGTTAAGATCTGGCCGGACGATTGGCTTTGTACCCACGATGGGGTATCTTCATGAAGGACATATGAGTCTTGTAGAAGAAGCGGTGAAACAAAATGATTGCGTTATCATGAGCATATTTGTAAATCCTTTGCAATTTGGTCCGAATGAAGATTTTGATCGCTATCCGAGAGATTTGAAGCGCGATGAACAACTTGCGAAACAGGCGGGAGTAGATATCCTATTCTATCCAAATGTGAAAGAGATGTATCCAAAAGAACGTACCACACGATTAACAGTTCAAGAACGTGTCGATACGTTATGTGGTGAATCAAGGCCAGGACATTTTGATGGCGTAGCTACCGTCGTTATGAAATTGCTTCAGATCGTTCTACCAGATCGCGCGTACTTTGGTATGAAAGATGCTCAGCAAGTAGCCGTGATAAAAGGACTTGTGGAGGATTTTAACGTTCCCGTTGAAATCGTCCCTTGTCCAATTATCCGAGAGGAAGATGGGCTTGCGAAAAGCTCGCGTAATGTATATTTAACGCCAACTGAACGAAAAGAGGCCATTCAGTTGTCAAAAAGTCTTGATGCTGCAGCAAATGCGATTGAGCTAGGGGAAACGAATCCAGCACGTATTAAAGAAATGATTATTTCTTATTTAAACCAAACATCTGGAGTGATTGATTATGTTGAAGTTCTTTCATATCCAGCGTTAGAAACCATTGATGTGATTAAAGAAAACATCATAGTAGCGGTAGCAGTTCAATTTACTGCTGCACGACTCATAGACAACAAAGTTACAACAAGAAATGAAATTGCGATAGGAGTGTAGGAGATGTTTGTCACTATGATGAAGGGTAAAATTCATCGTGCCCGTGTAACGGAAGCTAATTTAAACTATGTGGGAAGCATTACGATAGACGAGGACATTATTGAAGCTGTAGGCATGCTTCCGAATGAGAAAGTTCAAATTGTAAATAATAATAATGGTTCAAGGTTAGAAACATATATTATTCCGGGTGAAAGAGGATCGGGAGTTGTTTGTTTAAATGGAGCAGCTGCACGGCTTGTTCAAGAAGGAGACGTGGTGATTATTGTTGCCTACGCCATGATGAGTGAGGAAGAAGCAAAACAATTTACGCCGCGCGTAGCCATTATGAATGAGCATAATACGATCGTTGATATGATTGGGCTAGAGCCTGAAGCAACAATTTTATAAGCAAATGCTCTGGACCTTGTCCAGGGCATTTTTTTGAAGGGTGATATGGAAAGTTCTTATCCCATGCGTGCTCTCAGATGTAGAACGCTTCCTTCTAAAGTAAAGCGGGACTATGTTTTAGAAAGCTTTTAGGTAAAATGAGTTCAAATGAATTAGAAAATATTTTCCGTTCAAGAGAAAAAATGATAAAGTAATGAAGGTAACCGCTTGAAGGGTTGAAGCAACTGAGGTGAAAACGTATGAATCGATATACCATTATAGATTTTGAAACGACAGGAAACTCCCCTAAAAATGGGGATCGAATTATTCAGATAGGATTAGCAGTTATTGAAGACGGAGTGATCGTTGATCGGTATGCATCATTTGTAAACCCTGAGAAATCACTTCCTCTATTTATACAACAATTGACCGGGATAACGGATGAAGATTTGAAAGATGCACCATTATTTGAAGAGGTGGCTCCAGAACTTCTCAAACGATTGGATGGGGCTTATTTTGTCGCCCATAACGTACGTTTCGATCTTAACTTTATGAATGCGCAGCTTGATGTGAGTGGATATGATCCGTTTACAGGACCAACGATTGACACGGTGGAGCTTGCCCGAATTTTATTGCCAACAGCAGAAGCATATAAATTATCTTCACTTGCAGAATATTTAGAAATTCAGCATGATAATCCTCATCAAGCAGATAGCGACGCTGAAGTAACAGCTGAACTATTGCTCTTTCTTTTTGATAAACTGTATGGTTTACCACTTGTAACACTCGAACAGTTAGCGGAGCTTTCTACTCGACTATACAGCGATATGGAAGTGGTCCTACATGAAATTATGCAAGACAAAAAGAATAGGATTGAACCAGAAGGTAATTTTGAGATCTTTCGAGATATTGCGATAAAGTTACAAGAACAAACCATTGAAGTGGATACTCCCCATCAATCGATTCAATTTGAGCATGCACAAAAAGAGTTTGAACAAAAAATGGCTGAAACAATCCCGGACTTTGAAGAGCGAACGGGTCAAAGCGATATGATGAAGCAGGTGGCTCATGCCTTTGATACAAATCAACATATTCTCATTGAGGCAGGGACAGGTATAGGTAAGTCATTAGGCTATTTACTACCTGGAGTCGTTCATGCTAAAAACTCCGGCAAGCCAGTTGTTGTCAGTACCCATACGATTCAATTACAAGAACAGCTGCTACAGCGGGATCTGCCTTTTCTTCGTGATATCTTGCCATTTTCCTTTAAAGCTACGATTATCAAAGGAAGAAGTCATTATTTAGACTTAACCCGATTCGAACAGCAGCTACATCACGTTGAAGAAGACAATTACGATACGATTTTAACGAAGGCACAAATTCTCGTCTGGCTGCTTGAAACGGATTATGGTGATGTTGAAGAATTAAATCTTTCTAGCGGTGGAAAGCTTTTCTGGCATCAGGTGAAAAGTGATGCAGCTGTTTCTGCTAATCACCGTTCTCCATGGTTTTCGCGTGACTTTTATCACCGTAGAAAACGCTTTGCGATGAATGCGGATTTGATTATTACAAATCACGCTTTATTATTTAGTGATTTAATTAATGAGCATCAATTATTACCGGCTTATCAGCAGGCTGTGATTGATGAAGCTCATCATCTTGAAGATATTGCTACTGAGTTTTTTGGCATCAAAACCGATTATTTCTCGATTCTACAGGGATTTGTCCGAATGGGACTAAAGGATGGCGACGGAATTTATGGAAAAGTTCTAAGCATTTTAAAAAACCTGGAAGTCGAAGTAGAAGAAACAAAAAATGAAATTGATGCATATGTGAAAACGATTCTTGGAGACGTTGATGAACTTTTTCGTATGCTTCATCGGTACGTACAAAAAAACATTCATCGCTCAAATGAAATTGGTCGATTAAGTTATCGGATTACAGGTGAGAATGGCTCAGCATGGGAAGCGATTCAAGAAGCAGCGCATCGTTTGGTTTTCTATCTGAAAGATCTAGATAAATCATTGAAGAAGCTAGAGAAAGAACTTGATTTAAAAGAAGATGAGCTAACGAGAGAACAGTTAAATACCTCTGCTGACTTTAAAGGTATTCATGCGTCTGTTTTAGAGGAGCTTTCAAAAGTCGACTATCTTCTTCTTAGTGAAAGTGAAAACGATGTAAAGTGGGTAGAAATTGATCCTAAAGGATCGTTGAATTCGGCATTTTTGTTCAGTAGACCAGTGGAAGTGGGTTCCCTACTTTCAAGCGACTACTTCGGAAAGAAAAAAAGTATATTGTTAACATCCGCTACGCTTACTGTGAAGAATTCGTTTGATTATATTACGAAGCGACTTGGTTTGGAAGAATTTGGGCCACTTATTCATCAATATCATTCTCCATTTGATTATAGTGAGCAAGCACGACTGATGATACCTACAGATTTGCCTATGATTAAAGATGTATCGGATGTTCAATTTGTTGAACATATTACGGATGCGATTCTTCAAATTGCCCGCGTCACGAGGGGAAGAATGCTTGTCTTATTTACATCGTACGACATGCTTAAAAAAGCACATCATCGGATGAAAGAATTAATCGCTCATGATGAATTAACGTTGATTAGTCAGGGTGTTGATAGCGGAAGCAGGGTTAGGTTAACAAAGAATTTTAAAGAAAGTGAAGACGCGATTTTGTTTGGTACGAGTAGCTTCTGGGAGGGTGTGGATATTCCAGGAGAAGATTTAAGTTGCCTTATCATCGTTCGCCTTCCATTCTCCCCACCTGACAACCCCGTTTTTCAGGCGAGATCAGAGCAATTGAAAAGTTCGGGTGGTAACCCATTTATGGAACTTTCGCTACCTGAAGCAATTATTCGCTTTAAACAGGGGTTTGGAAGGCTCGTGCGCTCGCAGCGTGATCGAGGTGCAGTATTTATATTCGATCGCCGCATCATTTCGACAAGGTATGGGCGATTATTTGTAAAATCCTTACCGGATGTCCCATTAATTAAAGGGACAACAGAAGAATTGGTAAATGAACTAGATCTCTGGTTATAATGCACATCTTCATCACAAACTACTTTTATGAGGAGGGATTGTGATGAAGAAATTACTTGTGTTGATGATAAGTACTTATATTCTTATGCTCGGTGCAACGGGTGCTGAAGCCTCAATTCAATCTGTTGATCTTCATTTACGAAATCATGAAGTGGCAGTGACGTTTCTTGACCTTTCAATTGGAGAGGCCATTCTTCTTCAATCAAAAGAAAATGGAGCGGTGCTAATTAATACAGGTAGTTCTCATTCCGAACAAGAATTAATTGATCGACTGAAAATGTTTAAGGTAAAGGAAATTAGAAAAGTTTGGCTTACCAATGCGGATGAAGCTTATACAGGGAATTTTTCCAATTTGCTTCGCTATTATGATGTAGAAGAAGTGTTTTTATCAAAAGGAGTAGAAACGGCTTTTCTTTCATCTATTCCATCACACCTTCAAAAACAGCTTATTCAAGAAAATCAACAGCTTGAGCTGATGGAGGATGTGAATGTAGAAATTCTGAACATCTCTAAGACAGGTTCCGTTACTTTTATGCTATCCTTAGGAAGTCAGGATTTATTAATGATGGGGGAAACAAATCTTGAACTTGAAGAAGAAATTGCATCTTCCGGGAGAGCGGTAGAAGTTTTGAAAGTGGCTAATTTTGGTGCTGGAAATGGCAGTTCAACCGAATTTCTTAGTGCGATTGATCCACAGATGGCCGTTATCTTTCGGCATAACAACATTGACGTAAGTGAATCGGTACTCGAACGTTTGAATGAAAGCTGGACGGACGTTTACTACCCTTACCGAATTGGAAGTGTGACCCTTCGTATTCAAAATGATCGCTATGATGTCATAACACTTCCTACAAAAGAAACAAGATAAAAGTTTCTTCATCGAAATTGTTGCAAAAAAACGGAACTTATTTAAGAATAGGAAGAGAAAATGTTTTTTATTAGGATTTGGTAAGAAAACAACGTAAAAAATAGCCTGCGCATGGCGCAGGCACTGTTGGAAGTGGAGCAGATTTAATGCACCGTCTCTGACGGTACTTATAGTTTGTCACACCTTTTGCCATCTATAAGTAGTAAATTTATCCCGGAACAAGCGCAGCACTCCACATAGGCATCAACACATATAGCATAGGGAGATGACAGGAATGGAAAGCAACATTGAAGTTTTATCGACAGTAAAAGTGAGTAAGTCCCTTGATATTTACAAAATTGTAGATTCGTTAAATCGTACGTTAAAAGAAAAAGATCTTATGTTTGGGCTTGCACTTGATGAAGAAGATCAGGATCAAATGATTTTCACGATCTATCGTACATAATAGGGTGATAGTATGCGACTGATAGGAATTATTGCTGGTGTTATCGTAGCATTGATGATATGGCAAGGAGTATCCTTTTATAATGCCATTACGGATCATCCTAATAAGTTAGAGGACAAAGCGATTGCTCGAGCTGAATCTGAAGCAGTAATCGAAGAAGTTGATAATGCCGTCCAATATCATGGGACGAGTCATGCATATGTCGTCTTACAAGGAAGCGATGAGAACGATGATGAGGTTTACGTTTTTGTGCCAGACAACGATCAACCTCTTATAACAAAGAAAGTGGAGGAAGGCGTTAGTGCAGAAACGGTTAAAAAGAAATTGAACAATGAATTTTCTCCACAAGAGATTATTAATATTAAACCAGGTATTGAAGTGAATCAAGAAAAGAAACAAGTACTTGTATGGGAAGCAACGTTTATTGATACCGACAATCGCTATACGTTTGCTTATTATTACTTTAGTAATGGGGACTACTGGCGATCACGGTCGATTAAACAAAGTTAATGTACTTAAGGGAGGAAGAGAAATGCAATTATCAACTCGTGTAGCAGCTCTGACACCATCTGCCACGTTAGAAATCACAGCAAAAGCTAAAGCGTTGAAAGCTGAAGGTCATGATGTAATCGCACTTGGTGCAGGGGAACCTGACTTTAATACGCCTTCACATATTCTTAATGCAGCTAAGAAAGCAATGGATGAGGGACTAACAAAATATACGCCTTCAGGTGGTATTCTCCCTCTAAAAGAAAGCATTATCGCAAAGTTTCAGGAAGATCAAAACATTGCTTACAATGCTGATGAAATCATTGTGTGTACAGGAGCGAAACATGCGCTTTATACACTGTTTCAAGTAATTCTTGATGAAGGTGATGAAGTCATTATCCCTACACCTTACTGGGTAAGTTATCCTGAACAAGTTAAGCTAGCTGGTGGAAATCCAGTTTATGTAGAAGGTAAAGAAGATCATGCATTTAAAATAACAGTGGCACAGCTAGAAAAAGCCGTCACGCCTCAAACAAAGGCGGTTATTATTAATTCTCCTTCAAACCCAACCGGCTCGATCTATACACCAGATGAGTTGAAAGAAATCGGTGCTTTTTGTTTAGAAAACGATATTCTTATTGTTTCTGATGAAATTTATGAAAAGCTCGTTTATGATGGAGCAAAACATACGTCCATCGCAGAACTTTCTACGGAATTAAAAGAACAAACGATTATCATTAATGGCGTATCTAAATCTCATTCGATGACTGGATGGAGAATTGGTTATGCAGCAGGACGAAAAGAAATCATTAAAGCAATGACGAATTTAGCAAGTCATTCTACATCAAATCCTACATCTATTTCACAGTATGCTGCTTTAGCAGCTTACGAAGGGTCCCAGGAGCCTGTAAATGAGATGAAAACAGCATTTGAAGAACGATTGAACACCGTTTATGAAAAACTGAATAATATTCCAGGATTTACTTGTGTGAAACCTCAAGGTGCTTTTTACCTGTTCCCTAACGCAAAAGAAGCAGCAGAGAAAACAGGGTATGAAACGGTTGATGCTTTCGTAAAAGGACTTTTAGAAGAAGAAAAAGTAGCGCTTGTTCCTGGCTCAGGATTTGGTTCGCCTGATAACGTAAGACTATCTTACGCAACATCACTCGAAGTCATTCTTGAAGCCATTGATCGTATCGAGCGATTCGTAAAAACGAAACAGGCTTAAGCGAGTTGTTCAAGATACAAATTATCGGTATAATAAGTACCGAACATTCGATTTAGCCATCTTAACAAATAGATGCATGGCGCTATTCTCATTAAGAATGAAGAGTGTGCGCCAATTTTTTCTAATCAGTTGGAGGGAAATAAGCAGTGAAAACGACGATTTCAAATGTAAATAAACAGGTTGAACAAACCGTTACAATTGGTGCCTGGTTACATAATAAACGTTCTAGTGGTAAAATCCAGTTTCTTCAGCTTCGCGATGGTACTGGCTTTATTCAAGGAGTAATGGTTAAGAAAGAAGTTTCTGAAGAAGCATGGGAGACAGCGAAAAATCTTACACAGGAATCATCCGTTTGGGTAACAGGCGTGGTGCGTGAAGATGACCGATCTCAATCTGGCTTTGAATTAACCGTTACGAACGTGGAGCTTATTCATGAAGCGGTCGATTATCCGATTACCCCAAAAGAACATGGTACTGAATTCTTAATGGATAATCGTCATCTATGGATCCGTTCAAGACGTCAAAATGCGATTCTTCGTATCCGAAATGAAATTATTCGCGCTACGTACCAGTTCTTTAACGAAAATGATTTCGTTAAAATTGACCCGCCTATTTTAACAGGAAGTTCGGCAGAAGGCACAACAGATCTCTTCCATACAAAATATTTTGAAGAAGATGCTTATCTTTCTCAAAGTGGACAACTTTACATGGAAGCAGCTGCAATGGCTTTTGGACGCGTTTTTTCATTTGGTCCAACGTTCCGTGCTGAAAAATCCAAAACCCGTCGTCACTTAATTGAGTTCTGGATGATTGAACCTGAGATGGCGTTTATGAATCACGATGAGAGTCTTGAGGTTCAAGAACAATATGTGAGTTTCCTTGTGAAATCAGTACTAGAAAATTGTCAACTAGAATTAAAAACTCTTGAGCGCGATATTTCGAAACTTGAAGCGATTCAAGCGCCATTCCCACGTATTTCTTACGATGACGCCATTACTTTATTGAAAGATAAAGGATTTACGGATATTGAGTGGGGAGAAGACTTTGGCGCACCTCATGAAACAGCGATCGCTGAAAGCTTTGAGAAGCCAGTCTTTATTACAAACTACCCGAAGGACATTAAAGCTTTTTATATGAAGCCAGACCCAGAGCGCGAAGAAGTCGTTTTATGTGCTGACTTAATTGCACCAGAAGGCTATGGTGAAATTATCGGCGGTAGTCAACGAATCGATGATTTATCTCTTATGGAAAAACGCTACGAGGAACACGGCTTAACAGACGATGCTTATAAGTGGTATCTTGAACTGCGTCGTTATGGATCTGTTCCACATTCAGGATTCGGTCTTGGTTTAGAGCGAACGGTTGCCTGGCTTTCAGGTGTGGAACATGTTCGTGAAACAATTCCGTTCCCACGCCTTTTAAATCGTCTATATCCATGATAAACTAACAAAGCTGACGCTTCTTTCGTTATGAGAGAAGCGTCTTTATCTGAAAAATTGCCGAAGGTAGAAGCATTTCAAGTACCAAAGATGGATAATATTAGAGGATAGATTAAAAAATGTATTGCACGTAGCAAAGGCATTTTTTTCTACTCCCATCACAAAATGCCGGCATGCTATAATGAAAGGTAGAGGTGGATGGGATGAAGAAGGAACAAATCATTCATATGATGAACGAAGGACATGTTTCAGTACCAAGATTGTTGCTAAACCACTATGTTCATATTGGTTTAAAAGAAGAGGATGCTTTCTTTTTAATTAAGCTACACAGTTTTATTGAACAGGGAAACACTTTTCCAACGCCAGAAGAGCTTGCTTCAGCGATGACCTATTCGCCTCAAGTTTGTTTGGATAAAATACAGCAGCTGATGCAAAAAGGTGTTTTAACAATTGAAGAACACCAGAATGATCTGAAAAGTTATTATTCAGAAGCCTATTCGCTTCTTCCATTGTGGGAAAGAATATTTAAAGCAATCGAGCAGGAAGAAGCAGAAAGATCCGCAGTGAAAAACATGGAGCAGGAAGAAAGCCTTTATACGTTATTTGAGCGTGAGTTTGCAAGGCCGCTTTCGCCCATTGAATGTGAGACGCTTGCGATGTGGATTGATGCCGACAAGCATGATGCAGAGTTGATCAAAGCTGCGTTAAAAGAAGCTGTGCTTGGTGGAAAGCTAAACTTCCGCTACATTGACCGCATTCTTTTTGAATGGAAACGAAATGGCATCAAAACGGTAGAACAGGCGAGGGCCTATGGCGAAAAGTTTCGAAAGCATCAGTACGATAAAAAAACGCCTGCTAAAACAGAAACGAAAAATGATTCAAATCAAAGTGCACCAATCTACAATTGGCTTGGACGATAAATAGGTATCAAGAAAGCGGAAGTGTGGCTTCCGTTTTTTGTTTGTGAAGAAATGAAAACCGTTGCGAACGTAAGAAAGGAAGTTGGACTTATTGTTAACGAAAGCTCAAATACAAACTGTTCTTGAAACAATGGGAGAGATGTTTCCTGATGCGCACTGTGAATTGAATCATTCGACACCTTTTGAACTTGCGATTGCTGTAGTGCTATCGGCTCAGTGTACAGATGCTCTTGTTAATAAGGTAACGCCGGGCCTATTTGAGAAATACAATGGGCCAGAGGATTTTCTTCATGTGCCAATTGACGAGCTAGAAAATGATATAAGACGCATTGGCCTGTTTCGAAACAAAGCAAAAAATATTAAAAAGCTAGCAAGAACCGTTGTAGAACAGTATAACGGTGTCCTTCCTGAGACGAGAGACGAATTAATGGCGTTAGCAGGAGTAGGCCGAAAAACAGCGAACGTGATCGCTTCCGTGGCATTCAACGTACCTGCCATTGCTGTCGATACGCATGTTGAGAGAGTGAGCAAGCGGCTCGGAATATGCAGATGGAAGGACTCTGTACTTGAAGTAGAGAAAACGCTTATGCGGAAAATACCAGAAGAAGAGTGGTCTGTGTCTCATCATCGCTTCATTTTCTTCGGAAGGTACCATTGTAAAGCACAATCTCCACAGTGTGAAATCTGCCCGCTATTTGAACTATGTCGAGAAGGGCAAAAACGAATGAAGCAGCGAGCGCGTGGCAAGTAAAGAATAATTAGTGGTGATTTAATAAGAAAGAAAAGCCCACTCTGCAGTATACACAGAGTGGGCTTTTTGACGTTATTCGTTTTCATTAGCAGGTGGTGCATTAGCTGGAGCGTTTCCCTCTGCATCGGGTTCTTCAGTATTCTCGGTATCGTCAGTATTCTCGGTATCTTCAGGATTATCAGGCTCAGTGGTTCCAGCATTGTTACCAGAACCATCTTCACCATTACCTCCTGAACCGTTGTTGCCCTGATTCCCTTGATTATCTCCTCCGCCAGCATTTCCACCTTGATTATCGGCAGGAGGCTGCTCTTCATCTCCCTGGTTGCCTTCGGTGTCGCCGCTACCGTCTTCACCTTGCTCATTATTTCCTTCTTCAGGTGGCGTTTCGCCTTCTTCTTCAGGATTTTCTTCTTCTGTCGGCTCTTCAGGCTCTTTAGGCTCCTCTGATTCTTCTTCTTTCGGAACCGACACAGAAGTTTCAGCTGGTTTCGTTGAAACGCCTGAATCTGAGACGGCTGTTACTTTAAATTTATATTCGCTACCTTTTTCAACATTTTGTACGGTAAATCCAGTGTCACCCGTTTCCGTCACCCCTTGATAGCCACCGCCGTTTACAGCCATTTCGACTTTATAGGTGAAGGATTTATCTTCACCAGGCTGCCAGGAGAGGGAAATGCTATTTGAATCAGCATTATACTGGGCAGATAGACCTTTTACGCCATCAGGCTGTTGATATTTAGTAGACTTTTTTTCTGGCGTGCTTCCTTTAACAAAGAGTTCATACACGATTTGATCTTTCGGTGTGTAGTCACTTGGAAGAAGCCCCGTGCTTTTCTCTACGCCAACTTCTACAACAGAATCAGGTTTCTGGAAGTCGGCCGTGTTAATGCCTTCTGATACTTGACTCATAATTTCTTTGAAAATCAGTTTAGACGTATCGTCTTCACCTTTACTTGAATCAAGGTAATGAGCGTTCGGTTTGTTATATCCCGTCCAAACGGCCATCGAGTATTCAGTCGTGTATCCCGCAAACCAGGCATCTTTAACAATTCCCGATGTTGGAAATCCTTGTTGTTGAATGGTATCAGCATCGTGGTTTGTTGTTCCTGTTTTACCTGCAACGGGAAGACCAGGTATTTTGGCATCAGTTCCTGTTCCTTCATCGACAACCGATTTTAGCATATCGCTAATCATATAAGCGGTATAATCATTCATTGCCTTCTCCGGTTCAGGCTCTAGATTAATTTCTTTTCCATCCGGGAAGACCACTTTTCGAACGGTATGTGGTTCGTTGTACGTTCCACCATTACCAAATGCCGCATATGCACCAGTCATTTGGAGGGGAGAGGTACTAAATGTTCCAATAGCAGCGGTAGGAACCATTTGGTTATCTTCTAAGTTCATTCCAAGCTTATTTGCGAACTCTTGAGCGGGCTTTTCTCCTACTTCAAGGAACGTGTTAACAGCTGGTACATTATAAGACATTTCAAGAGCACGTCTCATGGAAACTTGTCCACGATATTCGCGGTCCCAGTTTCGGATATTTGCTTCACCTATTTGTAAAGGCTCATCTTTAATGGATCGGCCAGTTGACCACTGCATGTTTTCAATGGCGGGTCCATAAGCAATGATTGGCTTAGCCGTTGATCCTGGCTGAAATTGGCCAGTGGTAGCGTACGTAATGACACTCTCATCTTTACGTGTTTCACCAATTGCGCGAATGGAACCAGTCTTCGTATCCATTAGGACAAGACCTGAACGCATATCTTCATTGGAATAAGGGTAGTTTGCAATCACGTTAGACGTAATATCCTGAGCGCGAGTATCAAGCGTTGTATAAATTTCTAGTCCACCTGAGTAAATATCTTTTTCAGAAATATCGTCACGGTCGCGAAGTTCTTTAACAACTTGATCCATAAAGACTTTATATTGATCGCTTTCTTTTTCTTCCGTAAGTGCCACAATCATATCACCAACTTTTTCAGCCTGATATTTATCAGCTTCTTCTGCTGTGATTACACCCTGCTTTTCCATTAAGCTTAGAACGACATTTCGACGCTGTTCAGCTTGATCTGGATATTCATAGGGATTGTAGTAAGTTGGACGTTGTGGTAATCCTGCAAGTAGTGCAGCTTCACCTGGTGTTAATTCTTCTTCAGTAATATTTTTACCAAAGTACGTTTCGGCGGCATCGACCACACCCCATGCTCCGTTACCAAAATAAATTTTATTTAAATACATTTCTAGAATCTGATCTTTTGAATATTCTTGCTCAAGCTTAATGGATAAATAAGCTTCTTGAACTTTTCGTTCTAACGATTTTTCAGATGTTAAAAGAGAGTTTTTAATTACCTGTTGCGTAATCGTACTGGCTCCTTCAGCTCCGAAACCGTTTGTAATGTTTGCAAGAACGGCTCCACCAATTCTTCTTGGGTCAATACCAAAGTGTTCATAGAAACGAGTATCTTCAACTGAGACAAACGCATTTTTTAGAACATCTGGTATTTCATCGATTTTTGCTACTTCTCTTGCATCAGCGCCTTCGATTGTTTGAACTTCTTCATCATCTCGGTCAAGAATGACAGATGACTGTGGATTCGTCAGCTTATCTGGATCAAGATCCGGTGCACTATTAATATAGGCAATTGCTGTTATGCCTCCAGCGACTAAACCGACTAGAAATAAAACAACTAATGTAAGAAAGATTTTTTTGAAAATGCCTTTCTTACCTGATTTTTTGGGAGCTTTCTGTTTCTTGCTACTTGTTTTACGTCTTTCTTGACGTGATTGATATTCACTCATGAATATTCCTGCCTTTCAAACCTGTACTAGTAATAGGATTCGAATGAATCCATTGTTTTATGAATTAAATAGAAGACTTCATTAGCTGAAATACATTTTATCAATAATTTTCAGATAGTCAATGCGTGGTTGAAAGGTGTATGGGATATGTGTTCCTTGTTTTTCAATCTCTTCTTTCTTAATCGATTTCCTGCCGCCGTCTTTCATTAATTGCCAATGAGAAAAGAGAGCAACTGCATTAAGTAAAAAAACCTCATCAGTGATCGAAAAGCGGAGAAGGACAAAGCAAATTCCATCATGATCATGTACTTGTTTCATATGACTGATCTGATGTTCATGAAAATTATTTAAAGGGAAGGACGTTTTGTTCTTCGTTTCTTTGGCTTCAAAATCAATATATTTTCCTTTGTAGACTCCATTATAATCGGTAGTCGAAGCCTGTTTGAAGTAAGCTTCTTTAATAACAGCCGCACTCCGTTTTGGATAATCAACATTAACAATTTGGACGGGCGTAGGCTTTTTGTGAATAACGGCTTTACCTGTTGAGAGATAATACGTATTACTCTGATTAATATCCTCTTCTAGTGTCATACCTCGATTGCTATATGACTTTTGTTTTTGACTTGCCAGCTGATTCTGAGCCGAAGGGACGTACGGCTTTCCGTTCGGATATCGAATCGGCACGTTAATCATCCTTTCTATTTAGAAGGTGCACTGAATCTATTTTACTTTACTTAATACGAGTTGTACGACAAAAATGTTTCAAGCAGGTGAAAAATGTTGTGAAAAACGCGTTGGAGATCATTCGTCAAATTAGAAGAGAAACGAAAAAGTGGAATATGGATAATATTTCACGTACCGTATTCTATCATCACTATTATCAACGGAATCCAGAAATCAAATGGGCATTTCTAGCTTCAATGGTTTCTCGGAATGCAGGTTGGAGTATGTGTGATTTACAGGGAGAGTGGTTTCCAAAAGCATTAACGAAGAAACAGTTAATCAACTTCTTCATGACATATGAACGAGCAAATTGGACAATATTTGATGATGCAGCGCCACAGCTTATGCTATACGAAGTTAGCAAAAGAAGAAACAAATCTTTTTTTGAGCTTGGACAAAAATTAGGAATATCGGATTTTATTTTGCAGGAATGGGAAAAGTTCTTCCAAACTGGTGATGAAGAGCGTTTAATGACGGCACTAATTATTAATGAACAGCATGTGATTGAAGCACCAGTAATGGAACATCATACCTATGCAAAAGAAGTTTTTCATTCTTTCTTTTTTACAATTCAAGATTGGTTTCATTTTAGTACTGTTCTTTTTCCAACTATGAGCGGTGAGTTATACGGTTTGTCGGTCAGTCGTTTCCGTCATACGAAAGATCGCATTGAGCTTGGAAAAAAATTGGCTAAACTGCTCTTTCATCCGACACATTTTGATGAGTTTTATCGTTTCGCTACAAATACGTATCCTACAGGGGCGCGATTTGACTATGAACGGTATATGAATAAAAAGCGAGAAGGCAAGATGTTACGTCAAGTTTATCCGCTCATTCATCATCATCGAAAAGAAAGACGCGATTGGTACCATGGGCAATCACTCGTAAAGAAAATGCTAAATAATGAAATAACGCTTCCAGCTGAACTTGCCTTATCGGATTGGTATGAAAAGAAAAGAAGCGAAATTCGTGTTGCTGTTGAAATAGAAAATTTGCTCATTAAAAAAAGCAGGAGATAAACCCTGCTTTAAGTGGAAGGACGATCGGGGCCTTCCGTTTTCTTATTTCCGTACCCAGTTTTCGGTTCTTGCTGTTTTGTTTTCTGATTTGGTTTATCAAATTTTTGTTTTTTGTTCATTTGTACCACCTCCTACTCTTAGTTTGATCAGATGTTACAAAATCATGCCCCTTCTTTGTCGAAAATACTTTCCTTTAGCAGTAAACCACTACCTTTGACGAAACCGTTCTAGTTTTGTCAGCGAGGAAGGCAATGAAGAGAGGAAAGAGAATATGTATTATACAAACTTACAGGCAAAGGCCTGAGAATGACAGAAGGGATGGGATTGCATGTTATTGAAAACAAAGCAGGTTTCAGATGAACTTGGTGTAAACCCTACTACTGTTCAAAGGTGGGTAAAGTATTTTGATTTAGCATGTGAGAAGAATGAACTCGGACATTTTCTTTTTTCGAGCGAAACAGTTGAGGAACTAAAATCGATTAAAAATGATTTAAGAAGGGGTTACTCAATGGAAAAAATCAAATCATCAGGAACGAGCGGTTCACAAGAACAGGTTATGGTATCTCCAGAACGGTTTGAACAAAGACTAGATCGTTTTTCAGTAAGATTGGAACAGCTTGAGCGTCAGTTAGAGGAAAAAGCGAATGAAGTGATTACTGTGCAAGTTCTACAGCACCGAACAGAACTAGATGAATTAATGCAAAAAATAAACATGTTGGAAGAAAAATTGATTGAGCTTGAAGATCACACGTCTATACAAGAGGCAGTAGGTCAGTCGACGGGCAAAGGAAAGCGTCCCTGGATCATGAGTCTGTTCAGTTTCTAGAAAGAGTTGAATATGGTTCCCTTCTGACCTTATGTCCCTATTGGATATAAGGTTTTTGTATGTAAACGAATATCGTGTGTTAGGATAGGAATGGTGGGGGTGAGGGTCATGCAAAATACACAAAAATTACGTGAATTGACTAAGAAGTTATTAGAAATAAATGAAGAAGCAAGAGTGCAATATACAACGCGCACACACCTTGATGATTATAAGGTGAATTTTTATGAAGAAGTGAAACCATTTGCAGATCGAGCATTAATGCTTCTTCAGGATTGGGAGCCTTTAGCGAGGGAGTGGGTTATGCACAATAAACCTAAATATTTGTATCCAATTCAAATTAAGAATACGTTTGAAAATATTGAAATGATTTCGGTTGTAGCCTGGCAAAAAGATACAGGGCCAAAAAAATTCAATGAGCGGGTACAATCGGTTGAATATGTGTTAGAAAAGTTAATGGAGGAAGTGAAATAAGACGGGAGAGATTCCCGTTTAAATATTAAATTTCACATACCATACTAAATGAATAAAATTTCCTTTTTTAGTGGAACACTAATAAAAAAGGGAGTGAGTTTATGACAGCATATTTGTGTCCAAGATGTAAGACGAATCGAATGAGATTTAATAAAATTGAGCAAAAAGCAACTTCTGTGAAGTTAGATCCAGAGTCAGGAGAAGTGGTTTCTGTTATGGAGGAAGGAAAAGCGGATCCTTTTCATATGGAATACAAAGGACCAAATGTTCGAGTTCAATGTGCTGCATGTGGTGAAATTGGAGATGAAGAAACGTTTATTCAATTTGCTAAATCTCACCCGCGTCATTCCTAACTACTTGTCCCTCCAACATTCATGATATAGTGAAACGATAGGGGGGTGACGGTATGTTTGATCCAACCATTTATGAAAATGTGAAAGTAGTGTTAGAAGGAGAACTTTATGATCGGGATCTTGAAGGAGAGATCTCGATTGTAAGTCGCGAAGATTTGGTAGATCTCGCATCTCTTTCAAGAAAATACCTGATGAAGTTTACGGGAAATGAAGATGTCTATGTGACAATCGAGCTATACGCCGACCTCGCTAATTTTAGTGCGGAACAGCTACAGCTAGACCAGATTGAACCTGGATGTGAAATTAAAATATACTTCGATGTCATAATATCAGATGAAGAAGAATGTGCTGAAATTGAAGAAGACATCCGTACCATCTGGGGATATCGCCCGACTATACGTCAAACTGTTTCTTTTCCTTATGCAGAGGTTGACCAGGATGTTTCATTATCCACACAGATTTTATTAGAATTTAACCGTAAAATTAATGAAGATCAAATTAGTGATTTAGGTGATCTTATTGAATATGCGATTCAAACATCTAATCTTCTTGGAGAATAAGAAGAAGGCGGATTTCTCCGCCTCCTTTATCCATACTATTCAGTTAGCGATTAGTAGCTTCCGCCGCCCATTTGCTGTTCAGCCATTTGGACAAGACGTTTTGTGATTTCTCCTCCAACAGAACCGTTAGAGCGAGCAGTGGAGTCTGGACCAAGTTGAACGCCGAATTCACTTGCAATTTCGTACTTCATTTGATCTAAAGCTTGTTGTACACCAGGGACTACCAGATTGTTTGAGCTATTGTTGTTTGCCATGTTGTGTACACCTCCTTGACTAATATGATGCTCAGGAGAAAGACTTGTTATACAACTTTGTTAAAGGGACATTATGGGAAAAATGCCTTTTAGTTTTCTGAAAATTTAGAGGATTTGAAGGTTCCTAATAGAATTTAATGATGTATAACACGAACAAACTGGAGGGAATTTGAGTATGGAACGTTTTATAAAAAAATCAGGATTTTACCAGAATTTTGACAAAAAAAGAGTGGAATATTGGATGGTGTTAACAGAAGAAAATAAAATACTTGTATCCTGGCTATGTTGGAGTGCGCCACAACATATTGTAGAGCAATGGAAAGGATCCTATGCTTCTTAACAAGACCGCTTTAAGCGGTTTTTTATTTTGTCATTTTAAAATTCCAGTAACTATTGATTTTAAGTTAAAAGTTTGTTGAATAGGGTATAAAGAAATAAACTATATTCAGATGAAGCAGAGGAGACTATAATTAAATGCGGATCAGGTCTTTTTTACTAGACAATTCATTCAGAAATAGAACGAATAATGTAGTTAGCACGTAAAAGAAAGAGGAGCTTCCATGAGTCTAAAACACATTGCGCATCTTATTGTCGTTATCTGCTTAACAACGAGTTTTATTCCTGTCGTAACATTTGCTAAAGAAACGCCAACCATTAGAAGTGAGACCGCGATCCTTATTGATGGAAAGACAGGACAGGTTCTCTATGAGAAAAACAGCTCAGCAGAAATGTATCCTGCAAGTATTACGAAAATAGCGACCGCATTAATGGCAGTAAAGTCCAATGAAATGGATGAGATGGTTACTGTTAGCGAAAATGCACGAGCAGCAGAGGGCACGAGAGTTTATTTAAAGGAAGGAGAAACAGTTCCATTAGATAAATTAGTGAAGGGTATGATGATTAATTCAGGAAATGATGCCGCAATTGCTATTGCAGAGCATTTGAGCGGAGATGTGGAATCGTTTTCTAATGAGTTAAATGAATTTTTAAGACAAGAAGTAGGCGTTCAGAACACTCACTTTGTAAATCCTAATGGTCTTTTTGATAAAGAGCATCTTACGACTGCAAAGGATATGGCAAAAATAACCCAGTATGCGATGAAAAATGAAGAGTTTCGCTCACTATTTGGAATGAAACAAATGACGTGGAGCGGGGAAGACTGGGAGACGACCCTTATTAATCACCATCGCCTCTTACTTGATTATGATTTCGTTACTGGTGGAAAAAATGGCTATGTATCAAAATCTGGCTTTACCCTGGTCACGACAGCTTCGAAAGGTGATCAAGAATTAATTGCTGTTACGATGAAAGCAACTGATGACAAAATAGCTTATCAGGATACATTAAATCTTCTTAATTACGGCTTTACTGCCTTTACACCGGTTGAGTTTGAGAAGGGAACTGAACTTGGCGTTGTAAATCAAAAAAAATACAGTCTTTCAGAGGATATTACTCTGTATCAAAATGACGATTATCCGATTGATCTTACATTATCAAACGAAAACCAACTCGAGAGTGTCGGAAATTCAAATCATTCAATTCTGGATTCAGAGTTATTAACGACAACTTCTTTAGAAAGTAACGTTCCAGAGGAAAAAAGTGAAGCTAAACCTGTTGCACAAGTTAAGGATGAGGAAACAGAATCCATTCTTTCAAGTAGCACGATCCTTTATCTAGGGATTGGCATTTTTCTCTTCATTATCATTTGTTTGATTTTTGGAAGAAGCAATACTTCTGTTAAAAGACATCGTACGTTTCCATAAATAGAGACAAATTAAAAAGGACCTCACAGGTCCTTTTTAATTTTCTAGAAAAAACGATAATTGTTTCACAGCCGTCATTCCCTGACCAACTGCAGAAGCGATGCTAGACAAAAGTGGGCGCGTACAAACATCTCCAGCAGCATACACGTAGGGAAGTGAAGTTTCACCATATGCATTGCATTTTATATAGCCTTCGTCATCAATTGCAATTCCTTCACTGTAAGGTCCGGTATTTGCTTGGACACCAATTCGAATAAACACACCATCCACTTCAATTGTTTCATGAAAATCTTCATTAGATAAGGATAAAACTTTTCTACCTTTTCCTTTAATTCCAGTTACGATTGTTCCGGTAAGGATCGAGATGTTTTCATGCTCTATCACAGGATCTTTATATTCTTGACGAGCTCTAAAATGATCAGAACGATGAATAAGGGTTACTCGAGAGCCAGCCTCAGCAAGTAGTAAGGCACCCTCAAAAGCTCGATCGCCTCCGCCAATTACTGCTACATCCTTGTTAATAAATTTAGTTTTATCTCGAGTAGCTGAATATACTTCTTTCTGGTCGATCATTTCCTGTTCACCAGGAACATGGAGTTTTCTAGGTGATGATCCTGTAGCAATGAGCAAAGAGCGAAATTCATATGTATCATCGGCGGTTGTTTTAAGAATTTTCTTCTTCCAATCAATTGACGTAACAGCTGAATTTAAAGCAAAGTCAAAATTTATTTTGTGGGCATGTTCAGTAAGTTTTTTCTGAAGATATTGGCCGTTTGGTGCGATCATGCCAGGGTAATCGACAATTTGATTGTAGATTGTATTTAATTGACCACCAAGATCATTCTTTTCTTCAAGTAACAAATGATTCAGTCCGAGACGTTTTGCCCATATGGCAGCTGAAATACCAGCTGGTCCTCCCCCAATAATTAAGAGATCTTTTTTTTGTTCCATGAGTTTTGCCCTCACTTCCATGTTAAAAGCCATTTCTCAAACTCTAGCCAATTGTTAACACGAGGAACATCAATGCTAGCATTATAAGGATAATTCATGGCGATCGCTGTTCTGCCAGTATTTTTAAAGGCAATCAGATTATGCGGGGCATCATCAAACAATAAGTCACCGCGAATCATTTCTTTTCGATGAGAGAAAATCAAATTATTCTTACCGATAAAAGGGAGGTGCTTCTCAACCCACTGTTCTTTTTCGGTATAAGCATATGTACGGCTGCTAGTTACAATTAGGACATCATAATTTAAAGAGAGTCGTTCAAGAACTTCGATCGCATATGGAAGAGGTTTTAAGTGCAGGAAGATACCGGGTTGATCCAGGTACTCATATATTTTCTCTCCACATTCGCTTTTCACATAATCTTCAGAGCGCCAGCACATAAGGTTTTCAACAGAAAGATTGTCTTGATAATCTTCGTTATACCTGCGATGCCATTCTGACATCAAATCACAAATGACAGAGTCCATATCAATTAAAATGGTTTTCATTGAATCACTTCTTTCATCATACATTCTTTATCACTATAACAGCGAATGGAAAATGGAACAATTCCACTCATGCAAAAAGCAAGAACCATTTGGTTCTTGCTCAGTGGACTAGCATTTAATAAACGCTGTTCCTACGATGATAAGCAGGATGAAAAGAACGACGATTAGCGCAAATCCATTTCCGGCAGGTCGATGACAAGGCATGCCGTATGAAGCTCCAGCTACAGGCTGATAAGGTTCGTTTCCGTATGGTGCATTGTTTGCATGGTACATAGTATTAGGTCCCCCTTTAATTTCTCTTTCTTTATCACTGTATGTTGCCGTCTAGAAATGATATAGGCGGGAGCGGAGGAGAACCTAAATTAGGTGAATGTCTCAGGAAAAATCTATGAACTAATGCCTTTATCTTTTGTTTGAGCTTGCTTTAAGAAGTTAAATTTATAATCGTCGGTTAGTTCTTTTACTTCCTTACTAAGGAATAGAATGGCAATCACGTTCGGAACAACAAACAAGGCGAGTGTAATATCAACGAGCTCCCAAACAAATTGAAGGCCACCAATAGCCCCTACAAAAATCGAAAGAATATAAACGAAACGCATCACTCTAGAAAAAGGAATACCAAATAAGTACTCAGCTTGTTTTTCACCGTAAAACACGAGTACACCAATCGTACTGATGACAAAGATCAATAATAGAGAAGAAACGAATATGGGTCCCCAAGTAGGTCCCATTAATCCAGAGAAGGCATCAGACACCATATCAGCTGCATTAGAAGGCTTCACATCTTTCCAAGCTCCTGACAAAAGTACAGTGAAGGCTGTAACGGTACAGAGGACGATTGTATCAATAAATACGCTGAAAATGCCCCATAATCCCTGTCTACAAGGATGAGGTGTGTGTGCGGCAGAATGCGCGATTGATGCCGTACCCATCCCAGCTTCGTTTGAATAAAGTCCCCGAGCCAGTCCCCATCTAACCGCAGCAGCAAAGCCTGCACCTGCAAATCCACCTGCAGCAGAGATTGGTTGAAAGGCGTGGACAAAAATTAGGCTTATTACATTCGGGAATTCCTCAATATTAATAATCATGACGCCGATCGCACCAGCAATATATGTAAGAACCATAAATGGAACGATTTTTTCAGCTACTGCACCTATTCTACGAATTCCACCAAAGACAACAGCGGTAATCAGAATAATTAAAATAACGCCAGTAAGCCATGTAGGTAAACCGAAAGCACTTTCAGAAAGTGTTGAAATGGAGTTTGTTTGTACCATGACACTAGGAATGATTTCAATCATTAATCCAAAAGCGAAGAGAGAAGAGGCAAATTTCCAGCCTAACCCTTTTCTTATGTAGTACATAGGGCCACCAACATAAACGCCGTTTTTATCTTCTTCACGATATTTGATGCCGAGCACAATTTCTGAGAATTTGGTCGACATCCCAATAATAGAAACTACCCACATCCAAAAAATCGCACCAGGTCCACCGAAAGCAATGGCAACAGGAACCCCAACTATGTTCGTTGCACCAGCAGTGGATGCAAGGGCTGAAGCAAATGCTTGGAAAGGTGAAATGGTGCCATCACCTTTTTCTTTTTTGAATACTTTACCGATCGTATGTTTTAAGGCGTGCGGAAAAAACAGGATTTGAAAGAATCCTAACCTTATTGTTAGAAATAATCCTCCGCCTAAAAGTAAGATCATCATTGGGTAACCCCAGATGAATGCGGAAAACTCGGTTATTGCATTTAAAATAGCGTCCATTGCCAACACTCCTTATATGTAGTACTAGTTTAATTATCCATATAGTGGGAGAGTGAAACGCTATTAGTAAAATTATGAAAAAAATGAGCATAAAGACATAGAGCCGGTTTTCACCGGCTCCCGTTTACTGCATTTGAGGTGGTTGATTGCTTTGTTGCTGTTGCGCACCACTCAGTTGGTTCTTGACTTGTTGAATTTCATTAACCTGAGCTGGCGCTGCAGGTTGATAGTACCCTTTCTGCTTTGCGTACTGATAAAGGTTATACTGTCTTTGTTCATCGGTATTACGAATCTGTTGAAGAGCCTGACGGAGTTGCTGGTTATCAGCTTGAGAAATCACGCTCCCGTAATTGCTTAAGCTACTGTTTAACACTGATAAATAGTCGTTCACCATATCTTTTTCGTTCATAAGATCCCTCCTTAGCTTAAAAAGCCCATTAATTGTTGTTGTGTATTACGTGCATCTTGAGCATCTTTTTGTAACATTTGTTTAAGCTGTGGGCAGGTACACGACTCCGCGTACGAATCAAGTTTGTTTGCAAGTGTTTCGTGGCCGCCAATCATATGACGTAAGTTTTGAAGTTCAAGTTCATTAAGTTGACTCATCCAGTTTCCCTCCTTCATTTTAATCATGTTTAGTATGAATGGGGAGGTTTGGAAATATACAAACTTAAGCGATAACATTTCGTTTATTAGAAAATTGTTGATACGTTTTTTCTCGCATGATGGTTTTAAGAATCTCTACAACGTGATAGACGTCTTTATAAGATGAATAAAGGGCAATCGGTGCGAGTCTAATCACGTTTGGAGAACGAAAATCTGGAATGACGCCTTGTTGTTTTAACGCTTTACATATACGTGCGGCTTCATCATGCTCCAAGCAAACGTGTCCACCACGCCGATCATCTTCTGATGGGTTGGTAATCACAAAGCCATCTTCTGTTAAGTTTTCTTGAACAAGTTCCATTAAATATCTGGTTAGGGAAAGCGATTTTGCTCGTATCGTTTCAATCCCTGCATCATTCATCAATTCTAACGATCCGATTAATGGGGCCATACTAAAAATATGAGGTGTTCCAATTTGATAAGCGCCTGCGGTTTCTGCATGAGTTAGCTTATGACTCATATCGAATTGAACGTCCTTCTTCGAACTGAACCAACCCGCAAGTCCAGGTCGTCTTCCCAGGTGATCATTATGAACGAAAAGTCCGCCAACTCCACCAGGTCCACTATTTAAGTATTTGTATGTACACCAAACAGCGAAATCCACCTTCCATTCGTGAAGTTTATGTGGAATGGCTCCTATTGAGTGAGCCAAATCAAATCCGATGATTGCACCTTTATCATGAGCTGCTTTCGTTAACTTTTCAATATCAAGTAATTGACCACTTCGATACAGTACAGAAGGGAGAAGAATAAGGGCAACTGTCTCATCAATCGCCTCAATAATGTCATCTTCCAATAGCGTTCTTCCATCTTGACTCGTAACTTGAATGAGATGTGTATCTGGTGATAACCCGTGAAGTTCTAATTGACTTTGAATCGCATAAATATCTGATGGAAATGTTAGAGAATCAGCAAGGATTTTCGTCTTTTCACCAGAAGGTTTAAAAAATGTAGCGAGCATCTGGTGAAGGTTAGTTGTTATGGATCCGGTTGTCATGGTTTCAGAAGAATGGGCGCCGATTAAGTTTGATGTCATTTCACCGAGGTTTTCAGCCATATAAAACCATGGTTGTTGACCATCAGTCCATCCGTCTATTCCATGGTGTTTCCAGTCTTCTACGGATTGAAGAAGGGAGGATTCAGCTTTTTTTGAAAGAAGACCAAGTGAATTTCCATCCATATATAGCGTGTTAGGATTCAAATAAAATTCACGACGAAACTTCGCAAGTGGATCTTTCTCGTCGAATTGTTTAGCTTTTTCAATGGAATGTGATAAACTCATAAGAAACAGCTCCTTTTCTATTACTAATCGTATGAAAGGGATAAGGACCTGTCAACGCTTTCACTCTTCGTTAGAAAAACTTTTTATATTTTTTTAGAATAACAATTGACTTTTTAAATGATCTAATGGTATATTATTAAACGTCGCTGATGCACAGCACATGCGGGTGTGGCGGAATTGGCAGACGCGCTAGACTTAGGATCTAGTGTCTTACGACGTGGGGGTTCAAGTCCCTTCACCCGCACCATATATTTTTTGCGCCCGTAGCTCAATTGGATAGAGCGTCTGACTACGGATCAGAAGGTTAGGGATTCGACTTCTCTCGGGCGCACCATACATAATTTAAGTGGCGGTGTAGCTCAGCTGGCTAGAGCGTACGGTTCATACCCGTGAGGTCGGGGGTTCGATCCCCTCCGCCGCTACCATATTTCAATTTCATCATGGAGGGGTAGCGAAGTGGCTAAACGCGGCGGACTGTAAATCCGCTCCCTCAGGGTTCGGCGGTTCGAATCCGTCCCCCTCCACCATGATTGGGCTATAGCCAAGCGGTAAGGCAACGGATTTTGATTCCGTCATGCGCTGGTTCGAATCCAGCTAGCCCAGCCATTTGCGGGTGTAGTTTAGTGGTAAAACCTCAGCCTTCCAAGCTGATGTCGTGGGTTCGATCCCCATCACCCGCTCCATTACATATTTTAGAGAAGAATGTCAGAACGAACTTCCTATCATAATTTAAATCATGATATACTAATGATTAGATGAGTAAACTTCTCCATATCATGCGCCTTTAGCTCAGTAGGATAGAGCAACAGCCTTCTAAGCTGTGGGTCAGAGGTTCGAATCCTCTAAGGCGCATACCAAGAACCCTTGAATAGAATTTCTATTCAAGGGTTTCTTTATGTTCTTATACACATGAGTAATTGCGCATGGAGGTAATTTCCAATAAAACGAATTGAGCATTTATTTTAAAGAATATTTGGGAATGAATGAACAAATATAATCGAAAGTAATTCATCGCTTCTTAGATGTGTCGGTGAGGTTATACACGAACGATTAAATATATTTTAATTAATTTGTTCACTTTTAGTAGTTTATTGTCCGGTTTTTCTTTCGTTTGTTTCTGTTTTATGCTACTATATCCGTAGAAAAGATTCGTTGCAGTAACTGGCGACAAATGTGGAAGTAACCACAGGGGAGCTGTGACGTACAATGCCGGTCGTCTGGGCGAAGAAATGAGGCAGCTCATTCTTTACCAATTTTCAGGAGGAGTTCATATGACAAAAGAAACAAAAATTTTAGACGGTAAAGCAGTTGCTAATCGCATAAAGGAAGAGTTAAAGACAAGAGTCGCATCTCTTAAAGAAAAAGGTGTGACGCCTAGCCTTGTTACTATACTTGTTGGAGATGATCCATCTTCTGAGACCTATGTAAGAATGAAAGGCAATGCGTGTGAGCGGGTAGGAATTACCTCTAAAAAAATTCACCTCTCTGAAGACACAACAACTGAAACGCTCGTACAGACAATTGAAGAGTTAAACCAGGATGCTTCTGTGCATGGTATATTGCTTCAACATCCTGTTCCATCTCAAATTGATGAACGTCTTGCTTTTGAAACTATCGCGATCGAGAAAGATGTTGATGGTGTAACGAGTGCTGGATATGGCCAAACTGCTCTTGGATTTGGAACTTATCCATCTTGCACTCCTGCCGCGATCATGAAAATTATGGAAGACTATGATATTCAAGCTGAAGGAAAGCACGCTGTTGTGATTGGCCGCAGCCCAATTCTAGGAAAACCAGTATCTGCGCTCTTATTAAATCAGAATGCAACAGTAACAACTTGTCATTCGAGAACCACTAACCTTCCTTCACATGTACAGCAAGCAGATATCGTAATTGCTGCAGTGGGGAAACCGGAATTTATTAAAGGTGACTGGGTTAAAGATGGAGCTGTCGTGCTGGATGCTGGATACAACAAAGGAAACGTTGGAGATGTGGAATATGAAGCGGCTGCTAAGAAAGCGTCCTATATTACACCTGTTCCGGGTGGCGTGGGCCCAGTTACAATCGCGATGCTATTAAAACATACCGTTGATGCAGCTGAAAAAACAGTTCAATAAGAAGAAGTAAAGTTAAAAGTAGTTTCATTGGAGGCGGCACCTTGTTATCGTGCGCTCCAAATGGAACTGCTTTTTTGTACCTTTTACATATAAACAGGAAATTCGCAGTGTAGTAAGTCATTCATTTTCATACGATGGGTTAGTAGAGTACTGCTTTATTCTCTATTCTAGTATTTTAAAAATATGTTACTATCAATGTAAAGAATCATTCATGAAAATGAATCCCAGTAAGGCTAGTAGCAATCGTTCTCATCTTACATCTTGCAGTAATTTGAAAGGGGATACATCAGTTTGAACTCAAAACATTTGGATTTACTTGCCCAAAAATATGATAGTGAAGAAAAAGTTGTGACTGAAATCATCAACCTTAAAGCCATCCTTAATCTACCAAAAGGAACTGAGCATTTTGTTAGTGATTTACATGGGGAGTATCAAGCCTTTCAACATGTGCTACGAAATGGTTCAGGTAAAGTGAAAGAGAAAATTTCTGACTTGTTTAAAGATGAATTACCAGAAGATGAGTTGAACGAATTTGCGACGCTCGTTTACTATCCAGAAGAAAAAATCAACCTAATTAAACATTCTTTTAGTAGTGAAAACGAATTATACGAATGGTATACGGTGATGATTGAACGTATGCTAAAGCTCATTTCGTATGCCTCTTCCAAATATACACGATCTAAATTACGTAAAGCTTTACCTACTCAGTTTGTTTATGTCATTGAAGAGCTTCTCTATAAAACGGCTGATCTTACGAATAAAGAGCCTTATTATAATAAAATACTTCAACAAATTATCTCTCTGAACCAAGCTGATAAGCTAATCACCGGGCTTGCCTATACGACGCAAAGACTAGTTGTGGATCATCTTCACGTTGTGGGGGATATCTATGATCGAGGACCAGAACCTGACAAAATTATGGATACCCTTATTCAATATCATTCGGTAGATATTCAATGGGGAAACCACGATGTCCTATGGATTGGTGCGTTTGCAGGATCTAAAGTATGTCTTGCAAACATTATTCGCATCTGTGCTAGATACAACAATTTAGAAATTATTGAAGATGTTTATGGAATAAATCTTAGACCCTTACTGAATCTCGCAGAAAAATATTATGATGATAATCCCGCTTTTGCGCCAAAGAGAGAATCTGATGAGAAACAAACGAGTCATGAAAAATGTCAAATCACGAAAATACATCAGGCGATTACGATGATACAGTTTAAACTCGAGAGCCCAATCATCAAGAGAAGATCTTACTTTAATATGTCTGAGAGACTTTTATTAGAAAAAATTGATTATCAAGAAAATACCATTACGATTCATGGGCAAACGTATTTGTTAGAAAATACCTGTTTTTCAACCATTAATCCAGATCATCCTGACCAGCTATTAGAGGAGGAAGAGGAAGTAATCAACAAGCTTTTATTTTCAGTGCAACACTCAGAAAAGCTTGCTAGACATATGAACTTCCTTATGAAAAAAGGCAGTCTTTATCTAAAATACAATGAGAATCTGTTAATTCATGGATGTATCCCTCTCGATGAGAATGGCAATATGGAAAAAATGATAATCGAAAATAAAACGTATGCCGGTCGCGAGTTACTTGATGTTTTTGAGAATTATTTACGCCATGCTTTCGCACATCCTGAAGAAACAGCTGACCTTTCGACAGATATGGTTTGGTATTTGTGGACAGGCGAATATTCTTCCCTGTTCGGTAAGAGAGAAATGACGACATTTGAGAGATATTTTATTAATGATAAGCAGAGCCATAAAGAAAGAAAAAATCCCTATTATCATTTGCGTGAAGAAGAAGAGATCTGTCGCCAGATTCTGGCAGAATTTGATCTTAATCCAGATCAAGGTCATATTATAAATGGACATACGCCTGTAAAAGAAATTGATGGAGAAAATCCAATTAAAGCAAATGGCAAGATGATTGTCATAGATGGAGGTTTCTCGAAAGCTTATCAATCAACAACAGGTATTGCTGGATACACATTATTATTTAATTCTTACGGCATGCAGCTTGTTGCTCATAAACTATTTAATTCTAAGGAAGAAGTTTTATTACACGGGGCAGATGTATTATCAGTAAAACGATTAGTAGATAAGGAATTAGAAAGAAAAAAAGTTCGTGAAACAAACATTGGAGAAGAGATCCTGCAGGAAGTTCATATTTTAAATCGATTGATGGAATATCGGTATATCAATTAGCGGTTTATGTCCTTTTAATACTAAACTAACCAACAAAGCATCGACTTTGTTGGTTAGTTTCATTTTTGTATAGGAAGAAAACTGCTTATGGGAGAGACCGTGATTCATTTTTTTATCTCAAAATAGTGTTGTGCGTTAAACGTTTGGAAGCCGTTTTTAAAATAAATAGTCATTGCCTGCTTATTTGTTGGGGAAACTTCAAGGTATAGCTCCTGGCCCTCCGAGTACTCTCTACTGACTATAATCCGTATTGTTTCAGACCCTAGCCCTTTTTGTTGATAACTTGGTTCAATAGCAAGCCCGCAGATCCAGCTTTGTTTTTCTTCGCGAACAATAGAAACTTTACCAGAGGGAACGCCGTCTTTTTCAATTATGTAAGTCCGATTTACGCTCGTTTGGGAAAGCTCATCTAATGGATGTGTTGATTGAAAGCAAACCTTGTTTAGGTGATTAATGAAAGCAAGGTCGTTTGATTGAGCAAAACGCAAAGTCACATCGCTCTTTAGAGGGGGGAGGTCACAAGGTATCCATTTCATTTGATATTCAGAAAATGAAAGAGTGGCCGGCAGTGTTTCTAAAAAGCCTATCCCAGAAGCTGATTTATCAGGCACATTTAATAGAATTTTGGAAAATGGTAAGCTTTTTATTAGTTTCCTCGCCTCACAATATAGCGCTGTAAATATCTTTTTTCTTCTGAAATGCGGATGAACCATGCCGCACATTTCTACTGTGTTACCAAAACCATACAAGCCAATAAAGCCCACAAGCGAATCATTTTCATAATGAAAAAAGTCTCTTATTTCACCATTCTTTCGTTGTTCGAGGAGGTCGAAATTTAATTTTAGCGAAATATGATCATGTTCTTCGCATATGAGCATGAGGTTTCTTATGCTTTCGATCTGATGATTAGTTAACATTGTTTCCCCCCTATTTCCTGTTAATCATACATATTCATTTTACACTATTAGTGATTACATATTAATCGAGCAGAACATTCAAATATTTTAGAAAGTTGTGCTTTGGTCAATAAGAATAACCTTAACTAAGCGGAGGCGATCAATTGATGAAACTTGATGGAAAAGTAGCAGTAGTAACTGGAGCTAGTAGTGGAATTGGTGAGGCGATAGCGAAACAACTAGCGAACGAAGGAGCAAGTCTTGTGCTTGCCGCTCGTCGGGAAGAAAAACTGACAGAATTAGCGAGCTTTATCATGAATCAATCAAATGGAAAAGCCATTGTAATGAAAACGGATGTTACGAAAAAAGAAGGCATGGAGAAACTCGTTGAGGAAGCTAAAGAAGAATTTGGAAAGGTCGACATAGTCGTAAATAATGCAGGGGTCATGCTTCTATCATTTATGAAAAATGATGAGGTGGATCAATGGAGTCAAATGGTGGATGTGAATATTAAAGGTGTTCTATACGGAATTTATGCAGCACTTCCTGATATGTTAAAACAAGAGAGTGGTCATATTATTAACGTATCGAGCGTAGCGGGTCATGAAGTATTTGCTTCAAGTGCCGTCTATAGTGCTACAAAATATGCAGTAAGGGCCCTATCGATGGGACTAGAAAAGGAATTATCAAAGTCTGGTGTACGCGTCACTAATATATCTCCTGGTGCTGTTGAAACTGAACTAACTCATCATATTACGGATGAAGAGGTCCTCAACATGTTTAAAGATCGTGCCTCTTCAATGAAAGCTCTTCAAGCGGATGATATTGCCCGTGCGGTTGTGTATGCAGTCACCCAACCTGATTATGTGAATGTGAATGAAGTGGTTGTCCGACCAATGCAACAATAGAGAATTAACGTCGCTTTTTTATAGAAAGTTAGCAAAAGTTCGAGCCGGCTCGGTCTTTTTTATGGAGTAGTTATCCTTAATCATATATCTAAAATACCGAATAACTTGAATGATTCACAAATCACCCATATACTTTAACTTGGATAACGTATGAAAAGATTACGCTTTTCAATGTGAAAATAACAACTAGAGAAATAAGCTCAAAAGTTGGAGGAAGAAAGATGAATAGTTTTATTGTCATGCAAGGAGATACATATGCTGAAGAAAAAGAAGCAGGGGTGATCTGGTCACCTAAAGAAGATAAAGGTGGCCACGAGCCTCACTCATGGAAAAGGCTGAAAGAAGTCAAAAAAGGAGATCCTATTTTCCACTATGTTAAAGGAGAGATTGTAGCGGTTAGCCTTGCAAAGAGTGACTGTAAAGAGGAGGCGAGACCGTCTACTTTATGGCATCAAACGGTAGCCGATAAAGGATATTTAGTGACGCTAGAATACCATGAGTTGGATGTTCCGCTAAATGTAAGAGAGAAATTTGAAGAAATTTCACCTTTATTACCTCTTAAATACGCACCATTTCAACTTGATGCAAGTGGAAATCCCGGCTATTTATACCCATGTCATGAAGCACTAACTATTAAGCTGCTTGAGCTAATTAGTGAGTCCAATTTTTATCGTATAAATGAAGAACAATTAGAGTTAACAGTAGATGAAGTTAGAAGAACGGAACGTAATACATTAATACCAGTCATTACGGAAACAGAATCAGAAGCGAAAATGAAAATGAGATGGGGAAAGTTAAAGTTTCGCAATGAAGTTGCTCCATTATGGGAAGATCAGTGTGCTCTTTGTGCCATTAAACTTCCTGAATTGCTAAAAGCCAGCCACGCTAAACCGTGGAAGGATTGCTCAAATGACGAGCGATTGGATCCTTTTAACGGGGTGCTACTTTGTCAAAATCACGCTACTCTATATGATGAGGGGTTGATTGCCTTTGACGGCCAGGGTCGATTACACATTTCTTCAAGTATTCAAGAAAACGACTATGACATGTACGGATTAAATCAACGCAAAAAAATTAACATTCATCCTGAAAATAAAGTATATTTCAAGTGGCATAAACGAAAGAGAATGAGGAAGTAATTTTTTAGGGTACAACAAAGTATATACACAAAAATGGACTTCCAGTAGAGAAGTCCATTTTTGTTTAGTTAAGGTACTTATTTAATCGTACTGGGTAAAGGGGCATTAGGAGAGATAAATCCCTTCTGTAATAATTCATCCCAGAAAGCTTTCGGAATATCGCGTTGGATCATTTCAATATCTTCTTTTATCCGATCTGGACGTGTTGAACCTGGAATCACAGATTTCACAGCAGGGTGAGAAGTTGAAAATTGTAGAGCAGCTGCTTTTAATGGAACATCATATCTATTGCTTATTTCTTTTAACTGATTAACTTTCGCAATAATATCGCCATCTGCTTTCTCGTAATTGTAATGATCACCGCCTAGTAAAACACCAGAGTTATACGGTGCGCCAACGACAATCGCTACATCCTTTTCTTCAGCTGTCTTCATCATACGCTGTAATGCTCGGTCATGCTGAAGCAAAGTGTATTGTGTTGCTGATAAGCATATATCAGGTCTGAATTCTTCGAGGTCCATCGCTATCTCGATCGGCTCTGTTGTATTAACACCAAGCCCCCATGATTTGATAACGCCTTCTTCTCGAAGTCGTGTCAACACTCGAAAGGCTCCTTTACGAGCCTCTTCAAACTTTCCGATCCACTCATCTCCATGAAAATCTGCGGAAACGTCGTGAACGAAAACAAAGTCTAAGCGATCAGTTCTCAATCGTTCAAGGCTTTGTTCAATAGACCTCTTTGTTGCATCTTCCGTGTAATCAGTAATCACTTTATTATTGCGAGCATATTGGAACAAGCCTTTCTTGTCTTCCGTGTCATCCGTTACATAACGGCCAACTTTCGTACTCAATACGTAGTCATCACGATTATACTTTGACAACACGTTACCAAGACGCATCTCTGCTAAGCCTGCTCCATAAAAAGGGGCAGTATCAAAATAACGAATGCCCTGATCCCATGCTGTTTGTATCGTCGTCAGAGCTTCATCCTCTGGCACTTCTCGAAACATATTACCTAGTGGTGCTGTGCCTAATCCTACTTGATGTTTTAACGCTTGTTCAAAGGGTTTCATAAATGTCATACCACCTTATTCTAATGATAGTGGTTTTTACCCGGATAAAGAGAGGATAAAACAAAAGAGGCGAACTCGTTATCAAAATGGTGATTTATAGATGAATCGTCATATTACAGAATCGATTAAAAATCGAACTACCTTGTCTTAAAACGATCTTTTTTTAAAAACCCCACATAGTAGTGAGGTTTTTAAAATGTATATATGATTGAAACGAGTAGCTTTTTAATTTTTTATTATGACTCATTCTCATTCTTCTTATAAATCCGCTCAACAACTTCTTGAAGCGTATCAGGCTTATGAAACTCGACTGGAGAAAAGCCTTTCTCAAACGTAATCGAATCGGCTTCAATCGCTAGCACATACTTCCCGTTTACCTTCGCAAGATGAATCGATTCGCCGAAGTCAGACAGCATCGCTTTCACGGATACGTGGTCAAGCTTCAGCTTCCATTCAACGTCAGGGGAGTGCTCGACAATCTGTGAAGTAGCTTCAACAACTTGTTCGGTCGTAAAGCGTTCTTGTAGCTCTCGCTTAGGGCTCTGAGACCATTCCTCCATTGCCTGTTCAAACTCTTCCTTTTCTTCGCTTTCTTCCTGGTAGGTTTCTTGGATATGCTCCTGGACCATGCCCATCGTTTGCGTCTTCACAATTTCAGGCATCGACTTTTCGTATTCGACCCATTTTAAGAAGTCTTCGAAGTAGCGTGCGTGAGACGATTGATGGACTTTGATTTCGGCACTATCGGATCATGCCTTCTTCTGGCAGAGATATTCTTAACGCCATACAATGCTTATACACCATGCATTTATACGCCGAATAACAAGGAGGTCACAACAGTGGTCACACGCCAATTATTTTATCAAGTTGGTCGGAAACCGTTTTTTGCATGTTTGGAAGCACGTGACTGTAGGTGTTAAGTGTTGTTTGGATGTCTGCATGACCTAATCTTTCGGAAATCAACTTCACGTTAACATTTTGCTGAATTAAGATAGTGGCGTGGGTATGTCTAAGGTCATGAAAACGTATCCTTGGTAAATTGACCTTCTCAACAACTTTATAAAACTCTTTTCTAAAATTCCTAGCTATTACAGGCTTTCCGTCCAGTGTACAGACGACTAAGTCATTCTCTTGATACTTATCTCCTGAAAGACGTTTTTCAATGGAAATAAGAGCTCTAATAGCTTTTAACTCGTCAGCTAATTTACTTGGAATGTGTATAGAACGAACGCTTGCTTCATTCTTTGCCCCTGCTTTAATTTCACCGTTCTGTGTCACAGTCTGCCTAATGTAGAGTGTATGTGTCTCAAAGTTGATATCTTTCCATCTCAAGCCTAGAATTTCCCCTTGGCGCATACCAGTGAAAATAGCAATGAGAAAAGCGATATAGTAGCGGGTCAGACGAGCGATCTTAGGGGCTTCACTAATGAAAAAATTGACTTGTTCTATAGACCAAACTGTAAATTCTCTTTGTTTTGTTTTCGGTAATGTTATGCCGATAGAAGGATCATTTTTGATAAGTTTGAGAATCTCTGCTTTTTTAAAAGAAGAGCTCACGATTCTGAAAACTAAGTGAATAGTATGTGCTGAATAAGAAGAGTGATTAACTAGGTCATTCACAAATTTCTGTAACTGCAATGGCGTAACCTGTTGTAATTTCAAATGCCCAAGTTTAGGTTTGATTACATTACGATAGAAGATGGAATGTATCTCAAACGTTGAATGTTGAAGTTTGAATTTCCTTTCTTGAAACCACTCGTCCATATACTTCTCATATGTTAAGTGGTTCAAATCTAGAAAATCATTCTCTAATACTTGAGCCTTCAATCTTGTCATCTCATTCATAGCAGCACGCTTTGATTCAAAGCCTCTTCTTTTGATTTGCTTTCGCTTACCACTAAGAGGATCTTTTCCAGCATCAAATATAAAGTCGTACTTACCCGTTTTCTTGTTCTTACTAATACTACCATTCATAGCTCTAAGACCTCCCTAGAAGGTCATAGGCTTGTTAAAAAGTTCCATTATATAGAATATACTATTCATCCGCTAACATGTGAAGCATTAAGATGGAATGGTGGAGTAGATGTTTATTGACACATTTTTATAGTAGAGATACTAATGTCAATTCAATATTTACTAAATGGAAAAAAGGAGTGGCGGGTGCTACACTAATTGGTATCTATTTATCTTGCTCTGTTTTGTCATCATTTTCATGATTCTCTCCAAACACTTCCTCAAAGGTATAAAATTCACCCCTTTCATACTCTTCTTTAGCCTTCTTAATGTCTTTTTTGTCTTTCTTAGAAGGGACTACTTCACCGGCATCATTGAACAACTCATAATCATTTTTAATATAGTCTTCAGTGACTTCTAACAGTTGCTCCAAATGCAGTTCTGGTATCTGGTCAATTAGTAAATGGAGCTTCTTTCTATGTTCATTAGTCATCTTAATTCCTCCTAAGTAAAAAGTTGTTAGGTATATGATATCTCATAGGAGAAATATTTCAATTTAAAGCAAAATTAAATAGTACATGTAAGTGTGAAAAACATTAAATCAAAAAAAATCAAAAAAATTTCAATTAGTACCTTAGGTATGCAAACCCTATTGAAACTAAATGACGGTTTAGTCTTGGAGAAGCTTTATAGGTGCAATTGCAGTTGACTAAATAAAAATTAACAGGTATTGTTAATAACGTACACAAGGAGTGTAGTCAAAAAAATGGCAGTAACTATAACATAAGCCATCGATTAATCCTAAAACATTGCATATAGCAAAGCCTATGCGTTCAATATTTGAGCGTGTCCCTTGCTATAAGTCTGTCTTCTAAAGGATTATTATCGACTGGCTTTTTTGTGTTGCCAAAAAAGAAAGGATGTAAATACATGTAAAAAATGAATATAAGGAGATGATCGATGTTGAACAAAGACTTAATTGATTTTATGCAGAAGGTGCATAACGGAGAAAAGGTAAGGTTTAGGAGTATATTGAATGATAAAATAAGTGACATTTATAGCTACTTCAATGATGAAGTGGAACTTCAATTGCAACATTTAAACAATCATAACTATGAAATTTACTATGTTGTAAATGCAGGGGGTTATAGGGACGAAGAAATAACAAGGTATAATGCAGTATTCATAGATTTGGATCGTGGTAAAAATGAATTTAAAGAGTATTATCCTCTCAAAGAGGTAGATAGGTACAAGAAGAAGAAGCGGAAGCAGCTTAGAGGTTTTCCACTCAACCCGTCTTACATTATAGAAACGAGAAACGGCTTACATGTATATTGGCTGTTGGAAGCGGGAGCGACTGAAGATCAGTTCAAACAGTGTCAAGAGTTATTGATAGATTACTTTGATGCTGATCCTGTTGTTAAAAATCCAGCACGGTTATTGAGAGTACCTAGCTTCTACTGGTGCAAGGATAAAAATAATACATTTGAGATAATGATCAAGGAAGCTAATAGATCTAGGTATGATATTGATGACATACTTGATAAGCTCACCAAAACTGAAGATTGGGACAAGCGTGTCAACAATAGAAAGAAATGTTCTAAATTACTCTCTATTGTTGACACACCTATCCCCAAAGCATCTAAAACAGCAGAAACACCTACAGGAAGTAAAGGCACAAAGTACAGAGACATAGATAAAATCAAGTTGATTAAGGAGCAAGACGTTGAGGTACTAAAATCAATCTTAAAGCCCGAAGGGATTAAGGTAAGCAGTCACGAGGAAGTATATGATTACTTGAAAAAGCAAAATTTAAAGGAGTTCTTAGGGCTTGGTGGTACAAATTTTAATTGCATTTTTCATGAAGAGAACAAACCAAGTGCAGGAATCATTACGAGTCAGGAAACTGGTCATTATATATACAACTGCTTGAGCGGGAATTGTGATGTATCACTAACTATTATTCAGGTTACTCAACGACTTACAGGTTTATCAATGACAGATACTCTACGGTTTCTGAGAAAAGTATATAATGTTGAATACTTCGAAACAGCTTGGCAGCAAAGGCGGTATAAAATTTTAGAAGAGAATCAACAGTTTTTAATAAGTAAAGAAATAGAAGTACTCTATCCTGAAGTGAATAAGTGTATAAAAAATTACGTCCCAATTTTATGTAGCATCCATCAACTATGTATTGAATTTCTACAAACAGAAAACTTTACTGATAATAGAGGAAACCCAATATTTTTTGCAAGTACACGATATATTGCTCAGCGATGTGACAAGGATAAAAGACGAATATCTGACGTTGTTAGCTTACTTGTTTACTTAGGGTTGTTAAGAAAAGTTCCAGAGAACGAGATTCCTGATTTCTTACTGAAGAATTCTAAACACGAAGCAGCAAAAAAGAAAAGACACCATATTGTAAGTTACTATTCTATTCCACAATATGAAGAGTTAGCGTTGCAATTCTGTAAGAATAAGGTTAAAGAATTCAAAGAAAGCGAGTTTACAATGAGAGGTTGGGGACGAGAACTTATTCTCAGAAAGCTTGGGGAAGAAGAGGCAAATAGAGTTTTTCCCCAAATGCAAGGGAAGAAAATACATGAGAGCGAGATAACCAAACTAATTGAAGAAATCACTCTCTCATTGATAAAGGAGAAAGAATGGACAACTGAATCTGAGGTTTTAGATCATCTGTTGTATGAAACCAGTGAAAAGAAAACTTTATGTAAGAAGAAAATTAAGCGAATTGTCCCTGAGATGTTGGACAAATATGGGTTAACGAAAAAAAAGCTGAACAAAGCATTAAAAGATGAGTTAAATGTCACTCTTGAAAATTATCCAAATATTATTTATAGGGAGTTTTCGACAATTGAATCTGAAGAAGCTCACATTGCCCAATAAAAACATAACAAAGATATAGCCTAAGTAACATAAGTTGGATATGGAATATTCGATTAACCTTAGGTTAAAACATAAAGCCGACAGGCATAACATAAGAACCTAACATTAATCGAGTGGTTCATAACGTAAATGATGAAATAAAAGGAATTAATTAAAAAGAAAAACGAGGAATGATGGTTATGAAGAAAGTAAGTAAATATAGTGATCAGATAATTTGTAGAGGGTGTAAGAGAAAAACGAGTAAATATAATAAGAGTCTTTCGATTTGTAATGTATGTAGAAATGAAAGAATAAAAGCAAAGAAAGAAAGAGAGTTTGAGGATAATCCATCTAAATACTTACTTTATGAATCCTGTAAAGCTGCATGTAGGAGAGGTAGTAAAACGTATACAGAATCTCCCTACACATATGTCACTTGCCAGTGGGACAAACCGCTAGAGATGCTAAATGATTTAATGGATGATAATCAATTCTGGGAAGATTGGAAAGAACAAACCACTGTCTATATAAGTAAAAATAAAAAAAGAGATGAAAGACCGACTATAGACCGTATTAATGAAAATGGAAATTACGACATTAATAACATTCAGGTACTTCCCATGAAGTTGAATATGTTAAAAGGAAGTTCAAATGAGTGTTTGGTTCACCTTATAAAGAATAAAAGAATAGTTAGAGTTTTACAATTCGAAAGTGTGAAGGATGCTGCTAGGAAATTGAAATTTTCAGCAGAGATGGTTAATAACGGAACGATTATTGATATCGGTGTAGGGCAACGGTATAAAGCCTTAGTGTATGCTGAAAAGAGTAAAGATAGATCAACTGATAAACCAAAATATCGTATGGTAATTGGTTTTGAAGAGCATAACCGTCTTGATAATGGAGATGTAGAGATAACCTGCACACAAGAAGTCAGTATATTGAGTGGAATTAATTTTAGTTTAGTGAATGGTGGAGGTAGAGAGAAGCGTGTTATGGAGTGAGTTATAGAGACAGCACTGTTATATGAAACGAGCGACAAAGCATACTTACATGTTTAATAAAGTAATTCCTTAAAGTAAGTAAGGATCTCATATCAAGTAGATCTTTTTACAATAAGGTAGAAATCAATGGAAAACAATCATGTAAGCGAAGAGTGAAAAATTTCATATCGCTCGACTGTAAATTAGTAGAAGGAGACCTACCTATTATATAGAGTGGGTCTTTTTTGCATTGCCAAAATTATTCAATGATAAAGTATGGAATTTGAGTATTTAATTTAGCTTCTGTGGAAATACTAATGGTTTTAGACGTATTAATTTTAAGAAAGTAGTTGATAATGACATTAAAAATTACAAGTGAGGGTTATCATGAAAGATTACAATGTCGATGAGTGGATTAGGTTATTTGAAAAAGAACATAGAACATTAGTATGGATTGCTGAATACACAGGGGTTTGCGATAGGACTATTTCTAAATACCTGAGAAAAAAAGGTATTAACACACGAAAAAATCAATATCAAAAAAACTATAACAAATTTGTAGATGAATGGATAAAACTATATGAAGAAGGATACAGCACGATTCAAATAGCTGATAAATACAGGTTGAATCAACACTTGGTGTATGAATACTTAAGAGAAGCGGGCATTAATTTCAGAGGAGCTCAGCCTTTTCAGCGTTTTAGTATGTACTTGGAAGAGTGGATTGAATTAAAAAAGAAAGGAGTTTCTTTAAAGGATATAGCTGCAACGTATAATACAACTCGTCAAAGTGTAGCTAGCTATTGTAAACGCTAAACTAGAGTTAACAGTTTTCATCAGATAAGATTAAACAGGTTTCCACAAATAAGAATCAACAGTTACTGGTCAATCTAGTAACACTTTCAATATACTTAAAGCAGTTTATTGAAGGTGAGGACACAGGAGTGGAAAGATATATGATTTATCACGAGATTCATCAATTGAAAAAAGAAGGTTTCACTAATAGTGCAATTTCTAGGAAATTAGGGGTATCAAGAAACACAGTCATCGAGTATTTAGGATTGTCAGTAGACGAGTTTATGGCATTCGTTCATTCCTTACAGACTAGAGAAAAGAAACTTGATCCCTATCGGGATCACATTCTAACCTGGTTAAATGAACACAATGATTTGAGTAGTGCACAAATTCATGATTGGCTTCAGGAGAAACTAAACGTTAAGCATGTTTCAGAGGGCACCGTGAGGAATTATGTAAAGGAAATTAGAGAGCTTTATCACATTCCTAAGCAGGTATCTACCAGAACATTTGGAGCGATACCAGAGCTGCCGATGGGTAAACAAATGCAAGCGGACTTTGGAGAAATGAGAGTTCCTAGTACAAATGGGGATTCAGTAAAGCTCTACTTTGTAGGCTTTGTGCTTTCACACTCTAGATTCAAATACGTTGAATGGTTGAACCGTCCTTTTCGAACAGAAGACCTAATACATATGCAAGAAAATGCTTTTCAGCATTTTGGGGGCATAACAGAAGAGATTGTTTATGATCAGGATCGTTTACTAGCTGTTAGTGAAAATGCAGGAGATATCATCTTCACAGCTGCTTTTACAAAGTATCACCAAACAAGAAAATTCAAAGTATACCTCTGTAGGAAAGCCGATCCTCAATCAAAAGGAAAAGTAGAGCAGTTAGTTAAATACGTAAAACATAACTTTGCCAAGAATCGTACATTTGATAATCTTTTAGACTGGCAATCTTCTTGTATGAAGTGGCTTGAAAGAACCGGAAATTATAAGAAACATCATAATACGAAAAAAAGACCAGTTGAAGTGCACGCCCTGGAAAAGCCGCATCTTCAAAAGGTCTCTGGTACCTACATTTTCAAAAATGTATCTACAGATATTATAACAAGAAAGGTACACAAGGACAATGTCATTCGTTATGAGGGAAACCGTTATAGCGTACCGTTAGGTACTTTCAGAAATGACCATCATAACCATGTGTATCTACAAGTTGAAGCACCCTATTTAATCATTCGAGAAGAAAGAAACGGTCAATTGATTGCGAAGCATACGATCTCTTCTGAAAAAGGATTAGTCATTACGAGTCCTGAACATCGTGAACGCAATCGAACAAAACGTGATCTTCTCATTCAACAACTATATCAGAATCTACCTAACGAGGATCTGGTTACATGGCTAGTAAAGGAATTACAAGAACAGTATCCACGCCATCTAACAGATCAATTAAAGGTTGTATTAGATATCTCCAAGCGTTATCCAGACTCAATCGAAGAAGCCATCATAAAGATGAAAAAACTACAGATGAAAAGTTCTCATGAGCTTAGGGACATTGCGGTCTCACTTGAAGTTGAAAAGAAGAAACAAGTTAAACTTATAGGGACCGAAAATGAAAAGTACAAAAGTTTAGCTGCGCCTGAACGACATGAAGACATCTATCTTCATGTCTTACAAGGGGGGCTTAAGTAATGAGTGAATTATACGAGTCATTACAAGAAAAGTGCAGAGCCTTACGACTCGCAGAAACGGCCAAAGAGCTGCCACGCTTTTTAAGAGAAGCAGAGGCGAAAAGCTGGACTTACCATGAGCTTATCTATGAGATCCTGACATATGAAACCCAGTGTAGAGAACGTAAAAACAGTGAGAAATTGATGAAATGGGCTGAGTTTCCTGAATACCTCACTTTTGATCAATTTCGCCTTGAAGAACAGTCAGCAATTGGTGAAAAACAGCTTAATGTACTAAAAGAATTATCCTGGATTGAGGAATGTTTCACGCTGATTATGATGGGTCCTACAGGAGCTGGCAAAACACACCTCTCAACAGCACTCGGTATCCACGCCATTGAGCGTGGATACCAGGTATCGTTTGTATCAATGGAGCGATTAATTTATGTATTAAAGTCTAAAGAATATATCAGCAAATCAAAAACCAGATATAAGCGCATTATGAATTCAGAATTAATTATTATCGATGATGTCATGTATATGGCTTATGAGCCTCAGGATGCCCATTTATTCTTTCAATTTATCTACGAAATGTATGATAAAGCAGCGTTTATTCTTACATCAAATAAAGGGCCTAACGAATGGGGAAAGTTTTTAGGAGACACTACACTCACAACAGCGATATTAGATCGTTTACTTCACCGAAGTGAAATTCTGACATTTAGTGAAAAACAACACAGCATACGTATGAAATACCGAAAGGTATTGTTCGAAAGCCAAGGTGTTGATTCTTAATTATCGGAAACTGTTAGATCTTATTTACTGAAAACTGTTGATTTTTAGTTGACGGTTACAGCTATTTAAGAAACGAAGAAATTCAATATGTAAGGACTACTACATACACATTGAATGAAGAGTATTTTAGTAAAATAGATTCAAATGAAAAAGCCTACTGGCTTGGTTTTATAATGGCTGATGGTTGCATTGTAAACCAAAAAAAAGCTAAAGAATCACTTTCACTTCAAATTGCTTTAGCAATTAAGGACAGATCTCATCTGGAATTGTTTCTAATGTGTATCCATTCAAACCACCCTATACGTATTACAAAAAGAAATGAAGCCGTTATATCTATTAGTAATTTAAAAATGTGTAAAGACCTTGTGAGTCATGGTGTATACCAAAGGAAATCTAATATTGCTCAATTTCCGTGTCAGCATATCGATTCGAAGTTTTACAGAAGCTTTATATTAGGCTATTTTGATGGTGATGGTTCGATTTATTATAATAATGGATCAGCAATGTTTTCGATTGTTGGCACAAAACACATGATGGATGGGATTCAAAAAGTAATGATAAATGACCTCTCTTTGAGTAAAACAAAGATTACTGAAGATAAAGGGTTATTCAGACTTGTATATGGAGGAAATCTTCAAGTGTCAAAGATTTTTAGGTGGTTATATAATGATCAGTCTGTTTATTTAGAAAGAAAATATACAAGGTTTTTGAAGCATAAATATAATACATAATAAGCAATATAAAAGACCTAAGAGTTACCACTAGCAACTAGTTTCAGTACAAGTATTGGGGCTACGCGAATCGTAAGAAAGAACCTTTGATTAGTCAGTTAGTCAGGTTTGCTGAATTTTTTTGGGTTTCAATTACTTTACAAGCATAAGATGCAGAGCGAAGGACAATTGATCTTAATAAAATTACCATAGGGAATTAGTTAGTCTGATATTACTAAACTTTGAATGAAAGTTTAATTTTATGTAAAGTAAGTTTTTTTATTGACAGTTAAATAGGAATAGCCCATAAAAAGAGCTATTCCTATTTATTAAAGCAATTCTAAAGCATTGAGTATTTCATAGATGGCTATAATTGTTGCTCCAATTTGAGTAATGACAATAGGTAATTCGGTTAAAAGCTTCTTCTTTGTGTTTAACGTAGCTAAAGTAAATACTAAATTTGCAATTCCAGTTGTAATAAAAATCAATGCAAATAGCAAAACCACAATTAACAACCAATTTACCCATACCAAAGGGAAGAAGTAATGTAAAACAGCCCATACCATGAGAAAACCTAGCCCTATGCCCATGTTCTCAAAACCTGAATTTTGTTTATCATTTAGCTTATTTAGTTCAATACCTAGCCCAGCTACTCCAATGGTAATAAATATAGAACTAAAAATGATTGACACTGTTGAACTTCCTAAGTATTCAGGTTGAAGATATACAAAAGTTGCAATAATGATAAACGCTACAGATAAGCCAATCCCAAATGGTATGTCGTCCTCTTTTTTATTTTTATTCTTACTCATAGATATCACCTCTTTTATACTCTAATAACACTTATACGAAAACAAAGTATTAATAGTTTCATGTAATAACTAAATAATTGTATCTAAAACGACTGTTTATGGTACAAGTGCTATCCATTTAAATTTGGATAGCTTCTTTATGAATTCACTGTATCAAAACTCGTTTCTAAAACATCGAATCAATTATTCTACCATTCTACGTTTATGGTACAATCAAATTAAGAAATTTATGGAAGAGGTGGGTGTATTTGAAAATAGGTTATGCTAGAGTTAGTACCCAAGATCAAAGTTTGGACCTTCAAATGGATGCTCTTAAAAAAAAAGGTTGTGAAAGAGTTTATGCAGAGAAAGCAAGTGGGATGAAAGATGACAGACCTAAGCTCTTAGAATTAATTGAGTACGCTAGAAAAGGAGACATACTAGTAGTGTATAAGTTAGATCGTCTAGGACGTTCTACGAAGAAGTTAATTGAACTTACGGATGATCTTGATGACAAAGGCATAGAACTGGTTAGTATAAGAGACAACATAGATACCACAAATGCTGTTGGTAGAGCAATGTTTCGGATGTTAGCTGTCTTAAGTGAAATGGAACGGGACTTAATCTCAGAAAGGACACGGGCTGGGCTTGAGAGTGCAAGAGCGAGAGGGCGGAAAGGTGGACGACCCAAGAAAGATACTAAAGCTTTAGAGAAAGCTATTAAGTTATACGATACTAAACAATATACAGTACGAGAAATTGAGGAAATGACAGGTGTGTCGAAAACTACACTTTATAGAGGAATTAAGGTAAGAAAACAAAGAGAAAACATTACATCAATGAATTAATATTAGCTTAATTAGATTATTATAGGAATTTGACAATCATTACAATAGATACATGGGGGGTACTTTACAGGGAGTATTCACGGAGTTTTTACAGAGAGTTTAGTAATACATACTTCTAGATAATCAGTCCTGTTTTTTAAAATAATAAATGAAGAGATATACGTTTTCTTAACAGGAGTGAAATTATGAAAAATGAAAAGTTGGAAGTCTTAAAGAAAATTTTTCATTAATAAGAATGGTAAGTGTTTATTTAATGAATATGTTACGAGTAAGACTAAGCTAACTTGGGAATGTGAGGAAGGACATATTTGGAAAGCAGTTCCTAACAATATAATGTGTGGCAAATCGTATCCATCGTGTACAAAAAATGCATATGAAAGAAATATATAGAAAAGAGGCTAGACAATGCAAGTTAAACAGGAGAGTGAAATATATGAATCATTCGTTGATTTTTTCCATTTTTCTTTAAAGTTAGTAAGAGAAATTAGTCCGAAAAATAGAAACTTAAAATTTGCTGTTGTTAATGTACAAATTACACTAGAGTTATTCATCAAGTACTATTTAGTTGAAATTGGATACAAAGAGAAAATTATTAAGGAAGGAAAAGAGATAGACTATAAGGATTTTGAAACTGTTCTAAAAATATTTTTTAGTACTACAAGATGGTCTTATGGTGAAAAGCAGGAATTAAAGGCTATATTAAAAGCTAGAAACTCAATTGTTCACAAAGGACTAAGGTCTGGTTGGAATGATGAATTGGCAGTATATATAATAAAGTGTATTCAATTTATTCATGGAACAATGCTAAATGGTTTAGGCATTTCTTTGTTAGAAAATTATCCTAAACCTAATCCAATTTCATCGAACATTACATGGAGACAAGGAATTGAAAAATATATAGAGAAGCTGAATACAACACGTAATATGCCAGTTTTTCAATGCCCTGAGTGTTGTGTTTACTCATTAATTCATTCCGAAGTAGTTGGCGTTGGAATCGATTTAAATCCACATAAATCATTAGATTGCTTATGTTGTTTAACTTCGTATGATGTTGAAGTTGAAGCAGCTTTGATGAATTGTTACAAATGTTCAGAGCCAGATAGCTATTTAATAGATAGACTAAACGGTAATGAAAAACAACAACATATGGGTAAATGTTTAGAATGTAGGACTAACACTTTAGTAAGAAGATGTTATGAGTGTGAACATTTTTTTCATCCTAGTCAAGGAGAATTAAACTTCGAAAACAAATATTTTTGCACAAATGATTGTAAAGAGATTTATGAAGAAAGATGAGTGACTCCTTAAGAGATTTCTTTTCAATTTGTTGATAAAAAGAGACGGTTAGTTCCGCATTTATAATAGGTATATGAGGGTGAAAAACTGATGAAAGAACTAATTGAAAGAGTTTATTGTAGTAAATGTAAAGGGAGAACCAAACATCTAATAATAACAAGTTATGAAGAACAATCAGAAGTAGGCTCTGATTTACAATGGCATGATAATTATTATATTGTACAATGTGCTGGTTGTGATAATAAATCGTTTGTTCGTCAATATGGTGATGAAGATACTTGGGAATATATTAAAGATGAGAGAGAATGGAAAGATATTTATACTGTTTATCCTGAAGAACCTAAGATAGAAACCGACGAAGAAATCTGGAAAAGAAAAATTGAGAAGTTATACTTCATACAACCAAAATCATTCCCTAATGTTCCGAATAATTTAAATAATTTGTATAATCAAACTATAAACGCTTATAATTCACAACAAAATATTCTTTGTGCTGCAGGACTACGAACAATAATAGAAGGGATTTGCAACGAGTTAGGTATTAAAAAAGGACATATTTATGAAAAAAATGGTTCTAAAAAGTGTAATGAAAAAAAAGAAGAAATTTACACTAATAATCTTGCAGGTAGAATATTTGGTCTATATGAAGAAGAACATATTATTTTTACGCATGCTTTACTGTTACAAAAAATAAAAAATATAGGTAATAGTGCTGTACATGATATTGTTGAACCGAGTATTGGAACATTAAAACAAACTATAGATATAATTAATACTATCTTATATAACATTTATGAACTTGGTAAACATGATTTATTAAGTGATTAGAATTTTAATTGCATATTTACAAGGAATTCCATGTTTTCTGTTGAAATAATTTTAGACAGAAAGGGGTAATTAAAATGATAAAGTACAAATATGCAACTAAATACTTCAATCAACATGAAATAAATAAAATATGGAGTGAAATTGATACAAGAAGAGACGTTGAAATTAAGTTTAATTATGCAGAGAGTACTATAGAATCAGTGAGTAAAATTCATCCTAAAAAAAGACTATCAGAAGATAGACATGAAATGCTGATAGCACTAGGAGAGATCGAGATTGCTTTAAGAAAAATTAAAGAATTTCAAGATTCATTTGAATATACTAATAGTGAAGTTGAAGAATTAATTAATAAATATTTTGTGTTAGATAAAGAGCAAAGCGATATATATACGAAAGGTGTAATGTGGTAATAACTCAAAATAGTAGGTGTTATTTTTTTTGAAAAATTATCGATAGGTAAAGGACAAAGTTAGTATATTAAAAAAAAGCACCTTTTTTGGTGCTTTTAAGAAAAGCCGAACTTAAAAAAAAGCAATCTATTCATGGCTTTTATATTCTTACAAGTGCTTAGTATATTATCAAAATTTAAGTTAGGAACTTTATAACAATCCTATTGACCTTTAATTTAAAGCTTGGAGTTTTGTGGTCACAAGTGTGGTCACAAAATCCTCTGTAAATGCTGTTATTACAGTGTGTTTTCCTAGTATGACTCATTCTCATTCTTCTTATAAATCCGCTCCACCACTTCCTGAAGCGTATCAGGCTTATGGAACTCGACAGGGGAAAAGCCCTTCTCAAACGTAATCGAATCGGCTTCAATCGCAAGCACGTACTTGCCGTTTACCTTCGCAAGATGAATCGATTCGCCAAAGTCAGACAGCATCGCTTTCACGGATACGTGGTCAAGCTTCAGCTTCCATTCAACGTCAGGGGAGTGTTCCACAATCTGCGAGGTAGCTTCAACGACCTGTTCGGTCGTAAAGCGCTCCTGTAGCTCCCGCTTAGGACTCTGAGACCATTCCTCCATTGCCTGTTCAAACTCTTCCTTTTCTTCGCTTTCTTCCTGGTAGGTTTCTTGGATATGCTCCTGGACCATTCCCATTGTTTGCGTCTTCACAATTTCAGGCATCGACTTTTCGTATTCGACCCATTTTAAGAAGTCTTCGAAGTAGCGTGCGTGAGACGATTGATGGACTTTGATTTCGGCACTATCGATCATGCCTTCTTCTGGCATGTAAGGATACTGGACCGATTTCATACTTTTTGTCGTAATCGCCATTTCAACATTTTGAATTAACGTATCTTCATCAGTGATGGTAGCCACTTTTGGTTCAAAGTCACATTTTAAGATAAAGAGAAAAGGATCATCGAAGAGTTTTGTTAATTTAGCCGTCGCAACAATCAAAACCCCACCTCTAATCGCACTTGTATCAAGATACATTTGTACAATTTGGTCGGTAGATGTTTCAAAATCATCCGCAGATTCGGCATAGCGGGTGCGATCGAATAAGTTATAGTTTGGATTGGACGTTAGCTCATGACCAGGCTCGACAATAAATCGGCCAATCTTGGTTGGAGCACCTTCAGATTTAGCATGACGATCCACTTTTCGTTTCATAATTTTCGTTAATTCGCCATCAAGAAAATCTTTGAGAGAGCTTTCTTCATAGCTGTCTACATCAAGTGTTTGATAATGCTTATAGCGTCGTTCTTCACTTTCCCCGCTTCCTTCTACTTGGATTAAGTAAAAGGAAAGATACTGCATTTTAAATTCCATTTCATCACCCGTCTCTATGTTTGCGTTTATTCAGTATAGGCAACGTTTTGCAATTCGTCAATCACTTCAAAATAAGTCATTAATGAAAGTAACAAAGCTTGGAATTCAAAGTTTTTTTGTTTTTAGCCAATTAATTTTTTACATGAATCGACATTACTCTTATAATGAAGGAAGGAATACATAGGAAAAGGGGAGAGGCAATGGAAGCAAAGCAAACGGTGTTTGTTAATGAATTTACGAACGGAATACTCGATCCTTCCAATGAAATGCTTGGACCATTGAAAGATGGGGGGCATATTGTTGCAAATACAGCGCCTGGATGTTGGGGGCCAATGATCACTCCTTGTCTACGCGGTGGGCATGAAGTGACGAAGCCTGTTTTTGTAGAAGGTGCTGAAGTTGGGGGCGCAATTGCAATACGCATTAAATCGGTTCAGGTTACTTCAATGGCAACTTCTTCAGGAAACGATCAACCTGTTGATGGAAGGTTTGTTGGTGATCCATTCGTAGCGGTGAAATGCCCTGGGTGTGGAGAATTATATCCCGATACGAAAATTGAAGGTACCGGACCTGAGGCGATTCGCTGTTCTAATTGTGGAGAAGATGTAACGCCTTTTGTCTTTACGAATGGGTATACAATGGCATTTGATTCTGATCGAACGGTTGGTGTTACGGTGGATGAAGCTGCAGCCACTCATATAGGTCAGAATGGTAAATCTTTCATGGCTACTCCTGAAAACTCTGTCCAAAATCCAATTGTAACGTTTGGACCAAGTGATTTAGTAGGAACGATGGCAAGACTACGTCCATTTCTCGGACAGCTAGGAACAACGCCTTCCCGCCCATTACCTGATTCTCATAATGCCGGAGATTTCGGTCAATTTCTAATTGATGCACCTCATGATTATGGTGTTACACAAGAGGAATTGGAAGATCGGACAGACGGCCATATGGACATCAATCGTGTTAGAGAAGGAGCAGTATTGATTTGTCCTGTTAAAGTGCCAGGTGGAGGTATTTATATCGGGGACATGCATGCCATGCAGGGGAATGGTGAGATAGCAGGTCATACGGCTGATGTTGCGGGTATTGTAAATCTTCAAGCGATCGTCATTAAGGACCTAACGATAGATGGACCTATTTTACTCCCGACATTAGAAGATCTACCGCATTTGGCAAAGCCATTTACTTCAAAAGAAAGAGAAGCAGCCAAGCGCGTGGCGAATATGTACGGTGTTTCAAAATTGGAAGAGTCACTACCGGTATCTTTTATAGGAACCGGTGCAGATCTTAATGAAGCAACAGATAATGGACTGAAGCGTGCAGCTGACACGTTAGGCATTACGGTTCCTGAAGTAATGAACCGTGCAACGATTACAGGTTCAATTGAAATCGGAAGGCATCCAGGCGTTGTGACGATTACATTTTTAGTTCCCGTCTATCTCCTAGATGAACTTAGCCTATCCGACCTTGTCCGGAACCACTATAATACAGAAAAGTAACAGGAATAACAGACAGCTGTTTTTCAAGGCTGTCTGTTCATTTCTTATGAATGAAAAGTAGTATAAATTGAGTATGCTATATGTAACGGCATAGTTTTATTATCAAATAAATATGGGGAATTTAAGTAAAATTAGATTATTTACTTTCGTTTTAAAAATTTTCCAGTAAAAGTAAATAATACAGCTAAAGCGAGGAATTCACCATGAAGATTAACTTTTCAAAACTTCACTATCCATCCATTCATCAAATTTATGGGCCAGACCATCAGACGATTACCCAACTTACGTTTCACTCAAAGAATGCAGAGCCGTCTTCCGTGTTTTTTGCGATAAAAGGTGAGAATCACGATGGACATTTATACATAAAAGACGCCATTCAAAATGGAGCAGTCGCTGTCATTGCTGACAGAGAAGATCTTACTCAAAGTCTTGCACACCGTTATCCAGAGTGCACATTTGTCCTTGTCGATGATGTTCGAAAAGCGATGGCTTCCTTTTCAAAACAATATTACGATGCCGCAGATGAGAAATTAAGAACGGTTGGCGTAACAGGAACAAATGGAAAAACGACAGTTGCCGCTTATGTTCGGTCTCTTTTAAGCTTGCTTGGGTTACCAACGGGTTCGATTGGCACAACAGGTATCTGGTCTTCCAAAAAGAGGATTCCGTACAAAAAAAGCACGCCTACTACGCCTGAATCACTCGATCTTCATCGTATTTTCAATGATTTAGTGGAGGCAGGAGATAGGGGAGTAGCAATGGAAGTTTCTTCGATTGCCCTTGATCAACACCGAGTAGATGAGGTTGGTTTTGATGTAGCCATTCATACTAACATCTCTCCGGAGCATTTGGAATACCACCATACATTTGAACATTATAAAGCTTGTAAAATGAAGCTCTTTGATCAAGCGAAAGCAGCTGTGGTGAATGTAGATGATGAAATGGGGAGTGAACTTACCCAAACCTTTAACGGTCGAATCATAAGCTATAGCTTACATCAACATGTTGAGGCTGACCTTATAGCTACTGACATTCGCTATCAAGTAAACGGAACTTCTTTTAGTCTTGTTTCACATGGTGAGTTGTATGATGTATTTGTACCGGTTTTTGCTGACTATAATGTCGCGAATGTTCTTTCGGCTGTTGGTACTGCTCTATTACTTGGTTATTCATTATCCGAAATTATAGGAGTGCTTCCCCAATTAGAAAGTCCCGAAGGTCGTTTTCAAGTCATAAGTGGGCCGAATCGTGAGACGATTATACTGGATTACGCTCATACACCAGTTGCTCTTACTCACCTCGTTGATGAAGTAAAAAAAATAGACCATCGGAAACTAATCGTCATGATTGCTGGCATTGGAATAAGAGACTTTGAAAAAATGCCTAAAATGGCTAAGGCGATCGAAGGTAGGGCAGATGAAGTGATTGTAACTGTGGACCATCCAGGATATCATGAGCCGTCAGTAATAGTTGATAAGGTGATGTCTGGATTTTCGAATCCAAATGCTCCGAATATCTATCGTACACATACAAGACGTGAAGGTGTCTTAAAGTCACTGCATCTTGGTAGTGATCACGATATTATTCTCCTTACGAGTGGATGTATCAACGGCGCTCAAATGGTAAAAGGAAAGGAAATTCCACATTCAGATGAAGACTTAATCAAAATGCACTATCATCTTTCTTCTTAAACCTCCAGCTGGGGGTTTTTTCTTATTAAGGGTTGCTAACACGCGAAAGCTGACGTACACTTTAACTTTCAATAGATCGTGAAAGGGCGTAATGGTGTGACTTGGGAGATTCTTAATATTATCGGTACGATTGCCTTTGCAGCGAGTGGCGCACTGGTCGCACTTGAAGAAGAGTTTGATTTTCTTGGTGTAATCGTTCTTGGACTTGCAACGGCATTTGGTGGAGGGATTATCCGGAATTTATTAATAGGTGTTCCCGTAGCTTCAATTTGGGATCAAGACATTCTTATTATGATTGCGATCGCTACAATTCTCGTTATTTTTGTTTTTCCAGCTAGCTGGATTAACTATTACTGGGAAAAGTGGGGGAGCTTCTTTGATGCGATTGGTCTTGCAGCATTCGCAATCCAGGGTGCACTCTTTGCAGAAGAGATGGGACATCCTTTTATTGCAGCTATGGTCGCTGCTGCTATGACAGGAACAGGTGGAGGGATCATTCGTGATCTTCTAGCGAGAAGGAAACCAACGGTGTTGCAAAAAGAAGTCTATGCCGTTTGGGCGATGATGGCTGGTCTGTTAATTGGCCTTGGTTATCCGAAAGAACTGCCTCCGTTAATGTTACTGTTTGGAACCATTGTATTTCTCCGCATGCTTTCTCTTCGATATGGATGGAAATTACCGTATAGAAGCATTCATAATGAGGGGTCGAAAACATAGATGGAATGAAAAAATGCAGCTTAGGCTGCATTTTTTTCATGAAATGATTTGTCTGAATGACTAAAGATAATGACGTTTTCTCCATCCATAAGAAAAGAAATGGAAACGAATGATGTAAAAGAAGATGAAGCAATAGAGAGGGGCAAGCTTTCAATTACCTGTTTTTCCTTAAATCGTTTGAAGAAAAAATCACTTTGAATCCAAAAAACTCGTTTGTAACAAGTGAAATTATGCTAAAATGCAAACGATGAGGAATATGTCCTCTGGTATAGGCGCTGTTTTTTCCTATATGTCAAAGATATGAGAATTGAAACCCATGACGATCATGAAGTAATAACACGAACGATATCGTTTTACAATTTTAGCAACGGGAGGAAAGCTGCCATGAGTGATAAAAACAACCAAAATAATAACTTACCTTCAAGACTCAACATACTACTTGTGCTCACATTCTTGCTATTTATGATTCTTGTTTTTCGACTAGCATTTATACAGTTATAAGTTAATCTGTTTCTGGATAATCACAGTATTCAATAATTGTCCCTTCTGTATCAGCGGGATTTAGATAAATTAACCTTCTACCATGTTTGTTGATGCGCAGTGTTTCTTCCATCACACGAATGCTTTGTTGTTTTAATTCTTTAAGGGCTTCATCAAGGTTCTCGACCCTGTATGCAATATGGTGAACGCCTTTTCCTTTTTGTTTCATAAATCGTGCGATTGGAGAAGTTGTGTTGTTTGTAGGCATAAGCAATTCAATACGACTTCCGTTAAGGTCAATCACTGCAATTTCGCTCTCAACTCCTGTAGCTTCACTGCGATAGCGGTCGAATAGTTCTCCCCCTAATACTTCAGTATAAAACTGAACACTTTCATCTAATCGTCTAACTGCAATTCCCATATGATCCAATGTTTTTTTCATGATGAAACTCCTTCATAATGTAATGGTGTCATTTTAGCATAGAGAGCAATTTATATAGAAGAAAGTTGTTTCTCGACAACGCGTCTATTAACTGCTTGAGCGGCTTTATGATTGTGTGTAAAATGAAAAAGAAATGAATTTAACGAAATAGGTGTTACTGATGAATTCAATGATTATTATAGGCTCAGGTATTCTTGGTGCCTCAACTGCCTACCATCTAGCAAAAATGGGGGTAGATGTTACAATTATCGACCGAAACGAACCTGGCCAGGCTACGGAAGCCGCAGCAGGGATCGTATGTCCATGGCTCTCTCAACGCCGAAATAAGGTATGGTATCGACTCGCCAAAGGTGGAGCAAAATACTATCCAAATTTAATTGAACAATTAATGGAGGATGGAGAGACAGAAACGGGCTACAAGAAAGTAGGCGCAATTAGCCTCCACACAGATGAAACGAAATTAGATAAAATGATCGATCGAGCAAAAAAACGGAGAGAAGATGCACCAGAAATAGGTGAGATCAAGAAGTTATCAGCTGAAGAAACAAGAAAATTGTTTCCTCACGTAGCGGAAGAGTATCAGTCTGTGTTTGTGAGCGGCGCCGCTCGAGTAAATGGCGCAGCGCTTCGACAAGCGCTTCTACGCGCTGCACAAATGTATGGTGCTACACTGAAATATGGTGACGCGAAACTTCAGTCATCAGATATTGAGATCACAGGAGTTACAATTGAAGGCGAGATACTCGAAGCGGATAAAGTCATTGTTACCGCTGGAGCATGGGCGGAAGAACTCTTATCTCCTTTAGGACTAAAGTTCAATGTCACCTCTCAAAAAGCTCAAATTGTTCACCTTGAGGTGCCAGGTGAAACAACAAGCGAGTGGCCAGTTGTGATGCCGCCAAACGACCAGTATTTATTAAGCTTTGACGATGGGCGAGTCGTCATTGGCGCAACTCACGAAAATGAAGCTGGAATGGACAGGCGAGTAACGGCAGGCGGTCTTCAAGAAATATTTAGTAAAGCACTTGCTGTTGCCCCTGGATTAGCAAAAAGTACTTTTTTGGAAGCAAAAGTAGGTTTTCGCCCTTTCACTCCAGGTTTCCTTCCCGTATTTGGTTATGTACCTGAGATGAATAATTTACTGGCTGCAAATGGTCTCGGAGCCTCTGGCCTAACCGTAGGTCCATATCTTGGACTTGAACTTGCAAGGCTTGCGATTGGTAAAGAAACCGAACTCGACCCTGCAGATTACGACATTCACGCAGCGATTACAAAACAATAATACAAAAGAAGTAGTTCAATTTGGCAGGCGGATCTTAAGAGGCCTTTCGAATTGGACTTCTTTTTTTGCTGAAAAGAAAGTATTCAATGTCATAAGAAAGGTAGAATAGTTCGATTAAATAGAAAAATATGTTATTGTGTAAAGCAGAGTGATGTTCAGCTATCGGGCAGGATAACGGAAGATGGGAAATCATTTATTGCTTTAATATATACCTATTTTCTGGAATAAAGAGAAGGGGTTATTTGGAAGTGAAAGAAACTCTAAGTTATTCGATTAATGGGTCTAGTTAATGAAAAAAGAATATACTTACAGATAACATTTGAAGAGGTTAAAAACTTTTAGAAGGCCCCCATGAAAATTAATCCCTTATCGAGACTGGATTATTGCCTGGCTGGAAGAGTATCCGCACCTTAGTCCTGGAGCGTTATCTTGACTTGGTGATTGGGGAAAGTACTGTCAAAACATAGGTGAAAAAAATGCATGAGATCAATCAGATTAAGAAAAAAGTAATGGTTAGGCAATATGAAACCATTCCTGAACAGCCGATGGGAAGCAGATCTAATAGATTAGTTATGAAAGAAGATATAACCTGTTAATTTTAGAATAACAAAGTTATAGGAATACGTTAACTAGCCATATTTTCTTGACATGAATTTCTTAAAACTATAACATTGAATATAACTTAAATATATGCACTAGGGGTGTTATTTAACTGAGATGAGTATTACCTCAAACCCTTTGAACCTGAACTAGCTGAAACTAGCGTAGGAAAGTGTAAACTCTAATACATACTCAAAGAGCGGTTGTGCCGCCTTATTCTTAATATGTAGTTATTTGTTTTTACGCAACTTTCCTATGGGGAGGTTGCGTATTTTTATTTTATCTATCATTTTATTATTTAAGTTTCATCAAAATTAAAAATATAGGAGTTGTTATGATGACTAGAACAGTATTAGTAACAGGTAGTAGTAGAGGTTTAGGAGCAACTATTGTAAAGACATTGGCGCAACAAGGATTTCAAGTAGTTATCAATTACTATAAAAGCAAAGATGCTGTTGAGAAGATCGTTTCTGAGATTGGTGAAGAGAATGCTATTGCAATTCAAGCTGATGTAACAAATCGTGAAGAAGTAGATAAATTGATAAAAAAAGCAACGGAATATTTTGGTCAAATAGATGTTGTAGTCAACAATGCATTAGTAGACTTCAAATTTGATCCAAACAAACAGAAAAACTTCACAGCACTCACTTGGGATGATTACCAAAAACAACTAGATGGTACTTTAAAAGCAGCATTTAATGTAGTTCAAAGCGTCATACCTCAATTTATTGAACGACAAAATGGAAGTATTATAAGTATAGGTACTAATTTATATCAAAATCCTGTTGTACCCTACCACGAATATACAACAGCTAAAGCTGGATTAATAGGTTTTACGCGTAATATCGCTTCTGAATTAGGACTATATGGTATAAAAGCGAATGTAGTTTCAGGTGGATTATTAAAAACGACTGACGCCAGTGCTGTTACAACACCAGAAGTATTCGATTTAATTGCTCAATCAACGCCATTGAAGAAGGTGACCACACCTCAAGACGTAGCCAATATGGTCGCTTATTTATCTTCGGAAAATGCGAACGGTATTACAGGTCAAAATTTCACAGTAGATGGCGGTTTGACAATGAACTAATAGCTTAAATTACCATAGATAATTCTTCAAAAAAAGGACTATACAAGACAATTAATAATGATGTATTTTGAGGTGTAAACAAATGACGAAAACTAAAGAAAAACAACTACACTTAGGTGTTTTGCTGTATGGTTGTGGACACCATCAAGCTGCTTGGTTAATGCCTGACTCAAGCGTTGAACGTATTGGAGACATTTCGTATTACCAATCCTTATCACAGTTAGCAGAAAAAGGTTACTTTGACGCAGTATTCTTTGCTGATAATCAATCATTTCAAGGTAAAGATTCTAGTGATATGCCAGCATTTTGGTTTGATCCAGTTGTCAATTTAACTGCTATTTCTCAAGTGACAAATCATGTGGGATTAGTTTCAACAATATCAAGTACCTTTTCTAATCCTTTCACAGCTTCACGACAACTATTAAGTTTAGACCATATTACAAAAGGACGTGTTGGTTGGAATCTCGTTACGTCAATGACTGATTTAGAGGCGATAAATCATAGTATGGAAGAACTACCTTCTCATGACAAACGCTATGAGAAGGCAGATGAATTCGCTGCTTTAATGAATAAGTTATTTCTTTCATGGGACAGTAAAGAGTTTCTACATCATCGAGAAGAAAGAAAATTGATAAATCCTTCAAACATTCAGTCTTTTAATCACGATGGTACCTATTTTAAAGTGTATGGCCCATCCACTACACCAAAAAGCCCGCAAGGCAAACCAGTTTCAATGCAAGCAGGGGCATCTAAACAAGGCATTGCATTAGCCGCAAAATATGCCGATGCAGTCTACTCAGTGTCGTGGAACTTAAAGCAAGCAAAAAAATTTCGTAAAAAACTATATGAACAAGTTAAACAAAGCGAAGACAGCAATAGACATATTAAAGTATTTCCAGGCTTAGTAACTTATGTAGGTCATACTCATGAAGAAGCTTTAGCCAAAAAAGCAGCCTTAGATGAGCAATTACCTCTTGAAACAGCTTTAAAACGGTTGAGTTTCTTTATTCAACAAGACTGTTCTAATTGGGAAATTGATAAAGAAGTACCTCAATTACCCCCAGTAGAAGAATTTACTGGTCCAGTTGGACGTTATGAAACAATACTAGAAATTATTAATGATACACAACCTACAGTAAGAGAATTATTAGGATATCTTAATGCAGGCGGTGGACATCACACGCTGATAGGTACACCTGACGAAATTGTGGATCAGATGGAAGTCTGGTTTGAAGCTGGTGTGGCTGACGGATTTAATCTTATGCCTCCTACATTACCCGGTAGTTTAGAAGACTTTGTTGAATTAATTGTTCCTGAAATGCAAAAAAGAGGTATTTTCAGAAAGAAATATGAAGGTCACACCTTCCGTGAACATTTGGGATTAACATAATAAATTATTATAAAATGACTGTACTAGTTGAAGAGGCAAGATGTGGGTATTAGTATCCATAATCTCGGAGCAATTATTTAATAAGCTACTTGTCAATGAATGATGGAGAAAATTGCTATGAACTTAGCAAACTTCGTCAAGAAGGAATAGAAGAAAAATATCAGTTCACTGAACTGATATTTTTTTAAATTTTAATTACAATACCACTACATGATTCTGTGGTTATTTCAAATAATTTCAAATAGTTTGATTTTTTTCGTCACTTATAGTATCCTGTTTCCTGTATCCGCTTACAAAGAGAGTGAAGGAGGTACATAATATGAAAGCAATGAAAAACAGATGGTTAATTGCTTTATCAGCTATTTCCATCCACCTTTCCATCGGAGGTGCCTATGCATATAGCGTATATACCACCCCCGTAAGTGAACAAATGGGTTGGACCCCAACTCAAGTAACGATTGCATTTACCATTATGATGGCACTGGCTGGGTCATCCGCAGCATTGTTTGGGAAGTTTGTTGAAAAAAATGGTCCAAGAAAATCAGCAATTCTGGCTGGTGTTTTGTTTGGATTAGGACAAGCATGTTCGGGGATTGCGATCGCGATTGATTCACTTCCACTTTTCCTATTGTCCTACGGGGTAGCAAGTGGACTTGGACTTGGCATTGGCTATATTTCACCCGTATCAACTCTTGTGAAATGGTTCCCTGACCGAAGAGGTTTAGCAACCGGATTAGCGGTACTTGGTTTTGGAACAGGAGCTCTCATTACAGCACCGGTTGCAGCCAACTTAATGACTTCAATTGGAATATCTAATACATTTTACATATTAGGGGCAGCTTACTTTGTTTTTATTATAATAGGTGCTTCTTACATTGCCCCACCCCCAGAAGGCTGGATGCCAGCTTCTATGAAACACAATATGGCCACTGGGAATAAAGTTTATAAAAAGGATTTACAACAATTGACTTCAAAAGAAGCGGTTAAAACAAAGCGTTTTTGGCTGCTTTGGACGATGATGCTTATTAATACTACCGCAGGGATTATGATGATTTCAGTTGCTTCACCGATGGCCCAAGAAGTTGTAGGGTTATCAGCCGCTGCAGCTGCCACGATGGTCGGAATTATGGGTGTGTTTAATGGTGGAGGTCGTCTTGGCTGGGCAACAGCTTCAGACTATATTGGCCGCCCCAATGTTTTTCTGATCTTTTTCTTAATACAAACTGTTGCTTTTTTCATGCTTCCGATTACATCAAACATCATCATATTCCAGCTTCTAATTTTCCTCGTTGTTACTTGTTACGGCGGAGGATTCTCTAATCTCCCTGCATTTATTGGTGATTTGTTTGGAACGAAACAACTCGGTGCCATTCATGGGTATTTGTTGACAACGTGGTCCCTAGGTGGCGTATTTGGACCTATGATTGTTTCGCAAATTCGGGCTAGAACCGATAGTTACACTCCTGTATTTTACGTTTTTCTTGCTTTAATATTCTTAGCGCTTGTCGTCTCCATTCTTATGAAGTTAGACATTAAAAAGACTGAGAAGGATCTAAAACACCAACAAGAAGAAGCCGTTAATTATTAATTAGCAAACCAAAGAATTTGCATTGTTAAGTTGGATCGCGTCTTACCGACGAGATTCAACTTTTTTCTTAGGGATGGGATTGTCGATTGAATCGGAGTCTAGTCACTTTCCTCAGGAGTCTTCCAGATTGCCATCCAATCAATGTCATAAGAGAAAGGTGAACGAATGTCAGAACTTAAGATCTAACTTGTATAAAACCTCAATTACCCTATACTGAATTTTGATAATTTGCATTTATTAGCTGTTCATAGTTATTCAGCAGTTAATCAAAGATAGGTGAACAGAATTGAGAAAGGATAATTAAATTGTTATCTCGAAACCGAGTCTTCAATTAATGGGAGCTTATCTGTAACAAGATAGGCTCCTTTTAATGTGAAAGAAAAGATTGAGTTGTTCTCAATTGTTTGAAATAATTGGTAATGAAGATGAGAGTTAAGCGCTACAGGAGATTGTTATATTTGATTCATAATAGGAAGTTTTGCGGAAAATCAGATAACTATTAGAGATATGATAGGACGGTTTGTAATGGATTACAAGTTTAATGAAATATCACAAGAACAAGCAGAGAAAATTTTAAACTGGCACTATGAAGGAGAATATTCATTTTATGATTATAAGAATGATGAAGAGAATTTAGTTAAACTTATGAGTCCTCGTGGCGATATTTATTACATGGTTAAAAAGGGGAATGAAGAAGTCGGCTTCTTTTGCTATGAAATTGAGGAAGATTCCGTGGAGATTGGCTTAGGTATGAAACCCGATCTAACTGGTAGAGGGATGGGTTTAGTTTTCTTGAAAGCTGGAATAAACTTTGCAATTTCAAAATATAACCCTAAAGAAATAACGCTTTCGGTTGCTACTTTTAATAAAAGGGCTATTAAGGTTTATGAAAGAGCAGGTTTCGAATCAGTTAAAACCTTTATGCAAGACACAAATAGTGGTCGTTTCAAGTTTTTGAAGATGGAGTACGAATGGACAAAGTAAATTGTTTGAGTTACTAACGGTTCTTCCTTTATATCGGAGCTTATATGTAATATATAATTAGATCAGATAATGTGAAGAACAATCAAAAAAACCTATCATTTAACACACTAATTAGGCATTAAAAAACGCTTGGGCGAACAAGCGTCTTATTCAAAAGTTGTTCTAATCCGTTATCCATAAGGAAAAGTGAACTTTGTTTCACCGTATTTACAAACAGTTCTTTACGGTTGATGAGTTATACCAGAATAGGAAATATATAATAGGAAATAAATCTCATATAGAGGTGGAATTATATGTCTAAAATTGACAATGTGTTAGCGATTCTATGGATGCTTCGTTCAGGTAAAAAAATTACTGCAAAACAAATTTCAGAAAAGTTAGAGATGAATATAAGAACTGTATATCGTTATATTGATACTATTTCAACAAGTGGCGTACCTATAATTTCAGAACCAGGACATAACGGTGGATACTCTTTATTGAACAATTTTATTGAGGCTCCTCTTTTTTTTGATTTTGAGGAGCAAACTTCACTATATCACGCTGCTGTTTTTGCAGAAGAAGCCGGATATTATGGAGGTGAAGCACTAAATAGGGCCATTTCAAAACTAAGTAAATACTCTAATCAAGAGCAGGAAACAAAGATAAACCAACATTTAACTAGTCTCGAAGTAATAAGTCGACTAAGTTCACTCTCTATGAAACCTTTTTTGAAAGAGTTGGAGCAGGCCGTAGCTGAAGGGTACTCAGTAAAATTTCTTTACTATAAAAGTGGCGAAAAGCAATCAAATGATAGATTGGTCGATCCGTACAGAATTATCTATTGGAATAATAAGTGGTATGTGATTGGATTTTGTCATCTTAGGAATGATATCCGTAGTTTTAGAGTAGATCGAATTGAAAGTCTAATGCTAACCGAAAATAAGTTTAACCGGCCAGAAAATTTTTCAGCACGTGACTTTTTTATAAAAAGTCTGCTTCCAACTATTGAAGATAAGGAAGGGATTATTTCTTTGGTTATTAAGGGGGATAAAAGTGTCTTGGCTGATATTTGCCAACATTGGTTTTTAGGACATTATTTACAAGAACGGACTTCAAATCAAGCAGTTTTTCTTCTTGAAAAAGATATGATACATACATATGTACCTTATTTACTTTTACCGTACAATAAATCTATTAAAGTTATTGAGCCAATAAGTCTTAAGAAAAGACTTGTTGAAGTTCTGTCGGAATTAATAAAATTTCATCAAGTAAGATAACTTCCCTGACGGTAACTGTCAGGGAAGTTATCTTATAATTGCTATATAAATTGCGATTGGGAGTGTTATTGGATGCAAACAAAAAAAGTTTTTCTATATGTATTTAATACAATGTCGGACTGGGAATATGGATATTTAATTGCTGAACTAAACTCAGGAAGATATTTCAAAAAAGATTTAGCACCTTTAAAAGTTATTACAGTAGGAGTTAATAAAGAAATGATTACAACTATGGGAGGACTGAGCATAAAACCAGATATTTCCCTTGATGAATGTATTCTTGAGAGTAAAGATCTTTTAATTTTACCAGGAGGGACTACTTGGAGTGAAGAAATTCATCAACCTATGTTGGAAAGAATTGGCCAAGCTTTAAAGCTTGGCACTATTGTTGCTGCAATTTGTGGTGCAACTGAGGGCCTCGCGAATATGGGATACTTAGATACTAGAAAGCATACAAGTAATAACTTAGAATATACTAAAATGGTATGTCCTAACTATAAAGGAGAAAAGTTTTATGAGTTGGGATCTGCCGTATCTGATGCGAATTTAATTACTGCATCAGGAATAGCTCCTCTGGAATTTGCAATGGAAGTACTGAAAAAATTAGATGTATTTACAACAGATACATTACATTCATGGTACAACCTAAATAAGACTCATAAACCTGAATACTTCTTCCAGTTAATGAATTCAAAAAATAGCTGAGCTAAAAATCAACTTAGCAGTTTTATATTAGTTCAATTAAAAATAATGAATTAACTGAAAAGCTCACTTTCTCTATTTTGTTTTGCAGAGAAGTTGGGCTTTTTAATTTAGAATTTCCTTATCGTTGTAAATCCGCATTTTCCCGACGATCCCCCAGTTATAACCCTTACGCTTTTTCAAGGCATTTCTTTATAGTTCCGTCATCTTTGAGCTTATCTGTAATCAATTAAGCCTCATTTTTAGAGAGAAATAAGAGGTCTAGTACTTCAACAAATAAGCAGAAATTCAATTAAAAGCTTTTTCATTAGACAGTCGAATTTATAAGACTCAAGACCTATTTCAAAATAATACCAAAGAGCATTTCGGATCAATTATATCTGTCATTAAAGAAAGCTGGTTTGATGTTTAAGGATAATAGTGAGCATGGAGAAGTTGATTTTATTTTTCTTGAAACCACTGAAAACGAAACTACCAATTCAGTAGATGTGATTACTTTCGAAACACTTTTCGATGATGTAAAAACAAACCCAACTTATGAAGCTCTGTCAGGATCACATACCTTTAAGGTGAAGGATAAGCAATATACCATGACAGCCACTGATATGGGGTATCAAAAGTATTTCGATCGATGGTTGACTCAAGGGCTAATTAAGTAACAAATTACGTAGAAGCACATCTGCAACAATCTCGGAGCTTGTCTGTAATAAGATAAGTTCTTTTTTGCATTGAGTAAATTGTCAAGTTTTGAAATAATTGGTAATAGGTTTGGTGGAGGGAGAGGATTTTAGAATGAAAGAAAATTATGGGAAACTAGTTTCTTGGGTTTGGTGAATTAATAAGAGAGTTCAAACCAGGTGAAAGTTGGGTATATAGAGGAATAAACATTAAGTTTATTACGCAGTTAATCAATAAATTATATGGTAAACCATTAACAGCATTTCTGACCATATTTTTTGCGATTCTAGTCATCTTCAAGCGCAGTTTATCATCAACCTTCAATTTACTTACTAGTAATTATTCACAAACACTTTTTTTAGATACCTTCGAATTAGTATCACTTCTTATTGGTATGCTGATAATAACTCCAGTGTTTGAAGAGTTAATGTTCAGAGTACCATTATCTATTTGGATGAATAGACGTTCTTATTTCATTTTCGCACTCTTGGTTTCGTCTATAATATTCGGAATGATGCACTCAGAGTATCCGTTATTCGGGGTCATATTAGGAATCGTTTTTGGAATTGTTTATAGATTAACTAAGTCTATTGTTCCCGGTATAATCGTTCACTTTCTATGGAACTTATTTTCACTCTACTATTTTAATTACATATAGTAGGGAATATAGAAATCAACATTTAGATGTTCAATTAAATCGGAGCTTATCTGTAATAAGATAGGCTGCTTTTTGTGAAATAAAAGATGGATTTATTAAAACTGTTTTGAAATAATTGGTATTGATGAGTAGAGCAGTTTAACGGAATTAACTTTGTTGAAAATTAATCAACTTAAAAGCGAAAGAAATGAGGGTTTATAATATGGATTTATCTTTGGAAATTGCGCGTATTGTGATGCCAGTTGCAATAGTGGGTGGGATTGGAGTATTTATAATTCTAAGAATGAAACATAAGTCTAAGAAAGGGACTCTAGGTAAGAAAAAAACAAGAAGTGCTCAAAATATATTAGATAGCTTAATACCATTCGGAATGATGATTGGTTTGGCTGTTGCTATACTTCTCAGCATATTTAGCCCCTTTTCCTTTCTATCTGCAATTACTTGGGGACCTGGGATAGGTATGTTATGTGGATATTTTGCTTATGAAATTTTTAGCAAGAAGGAAGATAGTTATTCATAATAACTGTCTTCCAGAAACGGGGGCAACTCAAGAATATCCATTGTTCTATTAAATCGGAGCAATTGTTTAATAAAGGGAAAGCGCTTTATGTAAGTCTGTTGCAGTAAAACGGATTAAGAGAAACTAAACTCTATAAAAGGAGAAGTAAGATGTATAACGTTGTCAAAGCTAATATTACAGACTTAGATAAGATAGTACACGTTGACAGTGAAGTAATTGGAAACACAAGCAGACGAAATTTAATTAGGAATGCCATTGAGATGGGATGCTGTATAGTAGTTCAGGAAACAAATAATATAGCGGGGTTTTTAACTTATGATACTAATTTCTTCGAATGTTCATTTATATCCCTGATTATTGTATCTCCATCAAAAAGACGGAAGGGATATGCAAGTTTGCTGATGGAATATATGATCAATAATTCTCCTACTGCAAAAGTATTCTCTTCTACTAATTGTTCTAACGTTAGGATGCAGAAAGTATTTGAAGCGAACGGATTTATTCAAAGTGGAAATATAGAGAATTTAGATGAGGGAGACCCAGAGATTATATATTTTAATTCAAATTACTAGATCTTCCATTATCTCGGAGCTTATTTGGAACAAGAGATACAGCCTTTACTTTGTGTGGCAGGAACATTCAATATAGTAATGAAAGGAATTATGATAAATAATATCTGGGGGTAATTTTTAATGGAAGGCATCGGTCTATCTATTTTTTTTATATTTAATAGGTTTATTTATTCTGTGTATCGTTATAGAAACGGCAGTTAGGAGAGGAATTAACAGCTCAATAATTGGTCGATATATTGAGGGGAAGTATGATATTAAAAAAGATAAAAATCATTTTTAGATGATGATTTTGATAAAGATTAAAATAGCTTGTTCAACTATCTCGGAGCTTTAGTTGAACAAAATATTAGTGAAATTAAATTAACTCAAAATTTAGTTTTCAGCTATAGGGCGCTAATTTTGAATAAGTATAACTTTTTATAACAATTATATATATTAGTGCCAGACCCCAATTTGACGAGGTCTGGCACTTTTTAAATCATACTATTTGTAAGTTCAATATACTCTTCTATTGCTTCTGAAATAGGTTTAATAGAGTTTTCCCAAAAGCTCTTTACTGTTACGTCTTTTTTGAGGTAGGTATCTGCTAGTTGCTCTACTGTCATTCTTCCAGTATCACGTAACAAGGCATCGTATTGTTTATTGAAACCATCTCCTCGCTCTTTGGATAAGGCATATATGCCGTTACTAAATAAGTATCCGATTGTATATGGGATGTTGAAGAATGGTTTTTCTGTACTATAAAACTGAGAGAGCGTCATCCATCGATATCGATCAAATTCTCCTAAAGTGTCACCATATAAGTTGGATTCGATTTTATACATGATATCTGATATTTCTTGGCTACTTACCATACCGTCTTGCCTTTTCTTGTATAATTCTTTTTCAAATTCATACATTGAAGGAACTAACCCTAAATATGTTAAACCAGCTACGATTTTCATTTCTAATAGAGAAAGTTTTTCTTTGTCAGTAGATGCTTTGCTTATTGCTGCATCTAATACCAAGTTTTCTGAAAAAGTAGATGCTGTCTCAGCAACACTTGTTCCTTTTTGTTGAGCAAAATAGGGCATCTCATGCAAAATGTTATTATGGTAGGCGTGACCAAGTTCATGAGCAATGGTTACAACATCTTGGTAATGACCTCTAAAGGATAAAAATACACGACTCTCTTTAGCGAGTGGCATTGATGCACAAAATGCTCCATCCATTTTTTCTGTGCGATCTTCAGCTTCCACCCAACCTTCTTGAAAGGCTTTCTCTGCAAAAGCACCTAAATTTTCACTGAAAGAATAAAACTGATGAATAATGATATCTCTAGCTTCTTTATAAGAGAGTTTTTGCTCTGAATTAAAAGCACTAATCGGAATGTCATACCATGCTAGTTTATCTTTTTTGGCCAGTTGTGCTTTTCTTTTCAAGAAATGGCGCAGTATATTTTGATTTTCTTTAATGACAGCTACCATGGTGTTAACTGTTACCTCACTAATACGGTTTTGCTCAAGAGATTCTTTTAATACATTGTCCCACCCGCGCTGGTTATAAACATCCAATCTAAAGCCGATAATGTGATTTATGATAGAAGCAAATATATCTGCTTGAGTTTCACAAACTTGATTATATGATAGAATGATTGTTCTTCTTCGTTCTTTATCTTGTGAAAACAAAACCTCACTAAACGCTTGACCAATTGTAAGTTGCTTAGTCTTCCCATCTATTTCAACAGGGATCTTTAGTTTAGATATCAATTGCTGATAGTGATTTCCCCACGCAGAAAATCCGTTAACAGATAGGTTTTGAATTATTTTTTCCAATTCAAGAGGGAGTTTATCTTCTACCTTTTGTTTTCTTTCTTCTAAATGAAATTGATAATTTTTCACTTCGGTGTTTTCTAATAATTTGGACCAGGTCTGTTCTGACAGAGAAGTTAGTAATTGATTGAATTCAACCTCAAGTTTTTCAACTGATGATTTGGTTTTGGCACTCTCTGAAATCATTTTGGTTACATGTTCATCATTTGTATTTGTGGCACGTAAGCAAATTAAGAATTCTTCTACTTGGAAAGAGCCACTCATTACATACTGGATTTCTTTAAATAAATTCAATAATTGCTCTGTACTCAGATTTGTGTTCAGTTTAAAGTTATGTATATCATTGATGATCTTATCAATGGAATGGTTAAGTTCTGTGATAAACTCCTTTAATTTTGGAGAGTGACTCCCACCATTATAAAGAGAGTCTAAATCCCATATCTTATTTAATGTTTGATTCATTTCTTCAGTCCCTCCTATATCTTTTAAAACAATTAACTTAATTATATAGTAATATACCGGAATAATCGTCCATCTTGAGGCGGGCTTTACTTCAAACTTAGGGGGTGTAGTTAAAGGTAAAAGATGTATGATACACTTCAAACAAATTCGTTCTTTACTTCGTATCAACTTGGGTTTTACATATTATGGTAGATAATGCACCTGATGTCTTACCGAGCAGTTTTGTGTTACAGGGGGTGGTAACAAATCAATAGCAAGATGAACACTATACAAAATATTGTAGGTGTAATATTTTGTTTGATTTTATTTGCTGTAAGTATGTTTTACGTTGAGCAAAACGTTTTCTTTACCCTGTTCGGAATTGCAGGACTTAGTGGGGTGAGTTACTTTGTATTCCGTATGGTGAAAAGCGCATTAGAGAATTAAAAATAGTAATATATGTTTTTTACTAACGGGTGTAAAAGTAAAAGAACAGTAAGAAATATCTCGAATCCAAGTCTTACATAATCTTGGAGCAAATCTGAAATAACGTTTTTGATAATCCTGTTTAAGTGTATCTTCCATTATACGAATGGCAGCGATTATTATATAATTATGTTCTCCTATATTTTCATTTGTAGAGGGGGAAGTAATGGATAGGAATAGTCTTAACTTACTTACGAGAATTTCCTACTTTATTGGATGGGTTACTGTTACAGGGATGATAGTATTCATTTACATTGGAATAACTTCGGAAGAGAGTGCCAATACGATCGATGATATTTTAAGGTTCTATGTGTTGCTTACTTTTCTTTTGTCTTTGTTTGGTATTCCGCTGAGTATTGTTTCAATATTTAGTAAAGATAAATTAGGAAAAAGAATATTCGCTTTCATAGTAAATTTATCTCCAGCAATTATTATTACTTGGGGTTTCACTATGGAAGTAATTAGAGAATTTTCCGAGACACCCATTTAGAAAGTAGCTATAAGATGTTGTTCCATAATCTCGGAGCTATTCTTTAATAAAGATGATTGCTCTTTTACTCATGGGAGACTTAAGTTAAGAACGGCTGAAGGTGTTAAAATTATGCTTGGAAAAAGTAGTAGCCAGAAGGAAAAAATTGGATATCGAACAAAAGTTTTATCAAACTGCAAAAGAACTGCTTGTAAAAAGATACCCAACTGGCTGGGGTGGGACAGCAGCAATGTACACTAACGAGGGTGAAATATTAACGAGTGTTGCTCCAGAGGTCATAAATGCTTCAACAGAGTTATGTATAGAAACAGGTGCGATTTTGGAAGCACATAAACTAAATACAAAAATTACTCATTCGATTTGTGTTGTGAGGGACGATAAAGATGAAGAATTTAAGGTATTAACTCCTTGTGGTGTCTGTCAGGAAAGGTTGTTTTACTGGGGAAGAGATGTAAGGGTAGCAGTTTCTTCAAATGACGAAAAACCATTACTTTTTAAAACACTAGAAGAAAGTTCAGCCTTACCATTGGTCTAAAGCTTACAAAGTTGAAGAGTTATTCGACTACAATTACGTTAGTTACCTTTCTGCACAACATATCTCGATTTCGAGTATTCCTGTATCTCGGAGCTTATCTTTAATAAGATAAGCTCCTTGTTTCATCTTGCAGGTGTATTCACTTATTAAGTTTCTGCTTTTTTGGAACTTACTGGGTGGTATTAAAAAGCAATTTAAAAACAAAGGTGGTATAAAGATGAAATGTTGTCAATATCAATGTGAAGCTGATACTTATGGAATTAGAATAAGTAAAAAAGGGAAGGGACTTTTTAATAAAGTATCTGCCAAACCAAAAGCAGCCGTTTGTCCTAATTGTGGTTATGTGGCTCTCTACATTGATGAACACAAAGAGTTTAGTGAGTAGGGTATTCATTAGGACAAGGAAAAAACAAATGGGAGTAAGTTCTTACAGTTTAGTAGCTACGTATGCGATCGGTTTACTCATATTCGTGATCTTTTGCATTCCTGCTTCACTAGTCATAAGCCATAAACTGTTAAAGACAGCGGGAAAATAAAAGTGTTACGTTAGTATACCATATGAATTCTTAAAAAGGAGAGGATGCGAATGGAAACAAGAAAGCTACCTTATGTGATGTATTGGATTATTCTTGCCGTTGGTTTTTTGTCTTTCACAATACCTTTATTCCAGGAGTATGGAATGATTACAACCCTCCTCCTGACATCTCTATGTAGTTTGTTTAGTTGGGCAATCGCAATGGGGCTTGGGAAACGTAACTTTATGTATCTAAGCGTTCTACTCTTAGTGAGTCCCTGGCTATTTTTATTATCTACACATTTCATAAACTAATTTTTTCTTTTAGTTTATGAAATAAAAAAGGTGCATTAAATGAAGAAACCTCTCTCTCTTGAGTCTTCCTTATTATCGGAGCTTATCTGGAAGACCAAGAACGTTATAACTTAATATAAATTCACCTGAGTCCGGTGCTACTAGTCGATAGCTTTGATCAAAATTAAGAAGGAGTGATCTAACTATGGCAAAAAGCAAATTAATAAAAATGGACAATGTCGGCATCGTTGTAGAATCCCTTGATGACGCAATCTCATTCTTCGAGGAGATTGGCTTCAACCTCGAAGGGCGAGCCACTGTCGAAGGTGAATGGGCTGGTCGCGTAACAGGATTGGGTTCTCAGTGCGTAGAATTGCTATGATGGTTACCCCAGATTTTCAAAGCCGACTTGAACTTTCGCGATTTCTCACCCCACCTACTATATCAGATCACCGGATTGCTCCTGTAAACGCCCTAGGTTATCAACGCGTAATGTTCACCGTTGAAGACATTGATGAAATGGTATCCAGACTAACTAAGTATGGTGCTCAGCTCGTTGGTGAAATGGTTCAATACGAGGACTCGTATCGGCTCTGCTACATTCGTGGAATCGAAGGACTTCTAATCGGTTTGGCAGAACAACTCGGTAACAAATAAGTAAGCGAGGTTTTATAAAGAGCCTTTACTGAAATATAAATTACTGAAATGGAAATTGAAACAGACAAGCAGTGTGAAAGTAATTCGAAGAAGTAGGGAAGCAGATTCACGCAAAAACCTAATATGCCAATCCGTCTCGATTCGAAGGATTCGAAGGGAATTTCTTATTCAACAATCTCGGAGCGTTTACTTAATAAAAAGTAAGCGCTCTATAGGTTTAGTGCAGGATTGTTAAAGACTTGAGTTCGAGATATGCGCTTTTGAATTTGTGAAGGGGGAGTTTATGGAAATATCATAAGCGAAAAAAGAGAGGGAAAGGTTCCTTGTCCCGTCAATACGTTTAAAATGGATAACGTTATTGAGTATTACTAAAACACATGCCAGTCACTTTGATTCTGTTTGCAATAGAACTTTTCCGAGCACAATGGTTTATTAAATCATTGTGGGAACGGTGTACTTGTCTTTCCGTCCTCCACCAAACCTTCAATGACCAGAGTATAGGCCTCAGTTAGGATTGAAGTTGTTGAATCCAGATATAGTTTTGTTGTGGAACCAGTCCTATGTTAGTATAAATGGATTATAGATAGGAGGGATGTTGATGGAAAGTAAATCAGCATGGCTACTGATTGCAATCGGAGCTTCACTATGGGGAGTAATAGGGATTTTCGTAACGTACCTTTATGAGATAGGATTTACGCCGCTTGAAGTCGTAGCAATGCGTGTGTTAACGGCTTCCATCTTCATGGTCCCTTATGTTTTTATAAAGAATCGTCATTTGTTCAAAATAAAGGTGAGGGACTCCGGGTATTTCATAGGTACCGGTATTATTAGTATTGTTCTTTTCAATTGGTGTTTGTTCAGTTCTATGAAAGAGTCTTCTATTTCGATTGCATTTATCTTGCTTTATACAGCCCCGGCGTTTGTTACGATTCTATCTCGAATTATCTTCAAAGAATCACTGACCGCTCGCAAGGTCACTGCCCTAATGATTACGTTGATAGGGTGTTCCCTCGTAATTGGAATCTTTTCTGGCTCCACCACGTCCATTTCGCTTTATGGATTAATCGTTGGACTAGGATCAGGATTTTTCTATGCCCTTTACAGCATATTCGGAAAAGCAGCACTTTCGAAATATGACTCATTAACCGCTACGGTGTACACGTTTCTTTTCGCTTCATTCGCAATTGTGCCTTTCAGTGGATTAGATTTGAGAGTTTCTTCTTTGACCGATCTAAAAGTGATAGGACTCGTAATCGGACTTGGCTTTCTTTCTACGATGCTTCCATTCATTTTCTACACGAAAGGTCTTCAATATGTGGAATCAAGCCGCGCCTCGATTATAGCAACCATTGAGCCAGTCGTCGCCTCTGTCATCGCGTTCTTCATTTTCAACGAAAGCTTATCGACGTGGCAATATATCGGGATGATCATGGTGATCAGCTCTGTAATCATCGTGCAGGAATCAAAGAACCAAAAACCAAATTGCCCAAAGCAATATAACCGGGCCGAAGCGTGATTCATATGACTGTGTCTGTCACCACTCGTTACCAAATGCCGAAGAGCAAGATGTTCTTCATTGTTGCTTGTTGCAGCTTTAGCTATTACTATGATAGGTTGTCTGCAGATTGAAGAAGGAACATTTATTCAAGGGAAAATAACAGAAATCAACAAAGAAAATGGGGATATTGAAATCGAATCATGGAAAACAGTTAGCGATGCAGTATCCTCTACAGAGTCATATGAATTTGAAAACAAGCCAGATTCACAAACTATACGAGTTGCCAATCCAAAGAAATATGGTGAAGGGCAAAAAATATAGGTGAAAGTTATCAAATATTTTGATGAAGAGGTCAATGAAGCTTTTAGATTGGTAACTAAACAAAAGATAATCAGCGTCTTATACAGTAATGGATATAATACATATATTTAATTGCTCAAGAAATAGATCAATACGAAGATCTTATTTGGAAGTAGAACTAAAAAAAGTAGTTGGTGAATAGTTTTAGGTGCCTCAGATGTTATTCAATATAATCGGAGTTTATCTGTAATAAGATAGGCTCCTTTTAACTGGAGTTAAAGATTGAGTTACACGAATTAATTTGAAATAATTGGTATTAGAAATTTGGGCAGTAATATTGAATAAGATAGGGTTTAACTATCCTTAAATAAAATATTTTCAAAAAAATCATAAAAGGAAGTGTGTAATATTGGGTAGTGAAAGTAAAATAATTATTTCTCCCTTAAATAATGAGTTAATAAATGATATCAATAAGACAAATGATTATTTTAAGTTACATGGTAGAGTTGTCCCCAGTTTACAATCAGGAAAGTGGTCTTATAAAGAGGTTCTTTTTGATGAAACTAGAGAAACACGTTTTCCAGATGACAAACTTGATTGGAGCCAATATATAAACCGAGAGGATAAAACTTTGTTTTTAGCTTATATGAATAATACTTGCATAGGACAAATTAGAATAATTAAGGATTGGAATCGCTTCTGTTATATTCAAAACATTGCTACTAAAAAAATTTATAGAGGTAGTGGAGTCGGAAAGTTGCTCTTAAATAAAGCGGAAGAGTGGGCAAAACAAAGAAAACTTATAGGAATGTCCTTGGAAGCACAAGATGATAATCTTGGTGCATGCAGATTTTATGTGAAACAAGGATTCATACTAGGTGGAGTTGACACACTAAAGCAGTCATTTAATCCTAATATTGAAACCACTTTGTACTGGTATAAGTTATTCAAGTAACTCGGAGCTTATCTGTAATAAGATAGGCTCTTTTTTGTGGAAAAAAGATAGATTTATTGGCACTGTTTTGAAATAATTGGTATTAAGCAAATGATAACTAAGATTAGATGCTAATAAAACTATTGTATTGCTTTAGGAGAATTTGTATTTGCAAACCAAAAAACTAGAATTGATTATCTTAATAACCCTGACCGTTGCAGTTCCGGTATGTACAATTCTACCGTACCTTGGAATAATCCCGAATGTTTTACTATTCTTCATTTTGCCAGTAGGAATCATATTTTGTCTCTTTGGGGTAATAGCTTCTGTTCTAAGGATACAAATCAATAGTTGGAAACAGCTATAACACATATCAATGTTCCATGATTTCGGAGCGATTGTTTTGTAGGTCATTGAAATTAACTTGATCAAGAAAAGGTTCTTTATTTGGGGGAGAGAAATTTGAGTAATGGTCAAAAGATAAATGTCGAAGGAACAGCGCTTTACTACGAGTATGTTGCTATGTCTGACTCTAGCCCAACGGTTGTTTTTGAATCAGGTTATGGGTGGGCATTAGACAATTGGCAATCCATTAGAAAAGAAGTATCGACTTTTGCAAACGTGTTTTTTTATGACAGAGAAGGTATAGGGAAAAGTAATAATAGTCAAAAACCCAAACATAGTTTACAAATTGTCGAGAATCTAAGAAACCTACTTAGAGCTGCAGGTATCAAGCCTCCATACCTATTAGTAGGACATTCATTTGGTGGAGTAAATGTACGACATTATGCTAGTAGGTACCCTGAAGATGTAACAGGACTAATCCTAATAGATTCAGTTCACGAAGATCAAAATATTGAAATGGTACCTCTGTTTACTGAGAAAGTAAAGAATGAATACTTAGGGCAATTCTTTGTAGAATCTTCGCTAAATGAATTTGAAGAAAGTCTAGAACAAGTTCGTGGAAGTAAACTCAAAAACATTCCTCTTATCGTTCTTACAGGAGGAACGCAACCCCACCATACGAGTGAATCCTTTGACACCTGGATGAGGTTTCAAATTGACCTTTCGTATCTAACTAAAACAAGTAAACATATTGTGGTTAAAGAGGCTGGGCACGCCATCCACATCGACAGACCGAAACCTGTCATAAATGCCATTAGAGAAATGGTTGAGACGATTTCTTATAAGTCATAGTTTCTCATTTGAATTCTTCATCACCTATTTCAATCACAACAATAAAGGAGAGGATCCTTTGACGCATTTAGAAGAAAGAATGATAGAGAAAAGATGGAAGCTATTAAGTAAAGAAGTTATTCATGGTGCTCATGCAGGTAGTATATTTAGGGTTGATGTTTTAGATGATAAGAATCAAAGAGGATCATATATCTATAAGCATTGCAGCTGATCGAAATAGTGAAATAGATATTTATGAGAAACTAATAAACCCTATTAAGCAGTTTTGCAAATTAGTACAAGTCTGGAATAAACCTCCCCAGGCGATCCTTATGCATGATCTTATGTCACCACTAAAAGACAATTATGACAGTTTATTTTTAACAGATAGGCAGAAGGTAATCACAGGTATCTTACAGAGGTTATCAGACCTTCACAGTACAAGTTCGAACCTTACCCCCGAGTTACCTATTCACCAAATAAGCTCTGAATGGCGCAATTGGTGTCTAGATGAAATGAAAAAGTTGTGTGATCGCCACCACTGGGCAAAGTCTGAGTAGATCCAAACAATAAATGATGTTTATGACCAATTGTCTTTAAGTAATTTTGAAGCGAGAAGCCCTTTGGTCTTGACTCACGGAGATCCTCATTTAGAAAATATATTCCATTATGAAGAGCAGATTTGGTTTATCGATTGGGAATGGGCAGCAATCGGTTCACCACTGAGAGATATAACGATCCTGTTGCAGGATATTTATGACATAGAGTTAATTCATTTCGTAATTAAGGCATATTGGAAACTTTTGAAGGAAAAGCAGCTTAATATTATAGAAGAAGATTATATGAAAGACTTTAACTATCTTTATATAGACCATATAACTATGATGTTAGCTTGGGAAATACACAAGCATTTTCAAGGTTTTACTAATGAAAATAGCAAAAAAAAAAATTACTGAATTTAAAGTAGGAGAAATCAAAAGGAAGCAATCGTAGAGAAAGGCTTATTCAATTAAGTCGGAGCGTTTGCTTAATAGTGACAAATTATATTTGTAGGGTGATAAGTCGATGATAGGAATAAGTATAGCAACGAAGTGGGAATATGAAGCGACATTAGAGTATTTCGGCATTAAAGAAAATGAACGTTTCGGTTATCCTTATGGCGAGTATTTCATAAGAACAATTAATGATACCAAACTTGTTTTTTATAGTACCGGTGTAAGAAAAGTAAATGGTGTTGGTGGTAATCAGTATATGATTTCTAAATTTAATTTAACTAAAGTAGTCGTTGCTGGAACATGTGCAGGAATAGATGATAAGTTCAGTAATTTGGATATTCTTGTACCCGATAAAGCCGTTCAATATGATTGCACAGTAAAAGAAATCGAGCCACTTACTAAACAATCCTTCATAGTTGATATTGATCTATCAAAATATGGAGAAGATTTTTATACCGGAACAATTGGAACTGCTGATAAAGCAGTAGTTATGTGGAAGGACTTTTTAGAACTTAAAGAAAACAAAATAACAATAGCCGATACAGAAGCGGGTGCAATTGCTTATATCTGTAAAAAGAATGATGTTGAATGTATTATTATTAAAGGAATATCTGATTTTCCAACAGATGATAGAAACTCTAATAAATTCGAATCAAACATAGAACAAATTAATGTTTATTTAGAAAACACACCCAAAGTTATGAACAAGATATTTGGCGAATATTTAAAAAGATTTATATAAAAAATTAAAGGTAGACCATTTGAGATATTTGTAGTTCAATGACTTGGAACCTTCACACGTAATTGCTAAATAGAATCTTCAATGCATTAACTTTTTGAAAGGGAAAATGACTTATTTAGGAGGTTTAAAGATGGCGAATAGGTCAATTGGTGTTGTTGCTAATGGGTTAAGATTAAGGGAAACACATAATACCTAATTATCACAGGATTATAGTATCCTGAAATCAAGTTTTCTAGAATATCGAGCCCATGCTGAATAATAGGTAAGCGCTCTATACAGGTATAGTGCGGAATAGTGCGGTATTGATAGGGGGATGAGCATTGCATTAATTTCAATAGTTCCAATCATTCTAGTAGTAGTTGCGATACTTCTTCGAAAAAGAAAGAAGCTATCTTTTTTTTACTGATTTATACCAAATAATCGGAGCAATTCTCGAACAATAGGAGCGAAAGCAAATAGTGAATGAATAAAAGATTCATACGGGTGGGGAATTAATTGGAAAAGTATGGAGCAGATTTGTTTAAGGATGCAGCAAGTTTTTATTCAAGATACAGACCAATGTATCCAGCATCTCTAATAAGGTTTTTAGTGAAGCAGTTTTCGCTTAATGGAGATCAAAACCTCCTTGATCTAGGTAGTGGTACAGGTCAACTTACAGTAAGGTTCTCGGATTGGTGTAATAAAATAGTAGGTATAGATATAGAACCAGAAATGATTAATGAGGCAAAACGTCTTCACCAAGAGTTGAGGGTGGGGCAAATTCAGTGGTTTAATGGAACACTAGAACAATATAAAGAATTACATAATGACCAATTCACTATTGTGACAATAGCAAAGGCTTTTCATTGGATGGACAGACCCAGGGTTTTAGAGGAGTTATTCGACTTAATTCCCTACGGTGGTGGAGTGGCTATCATAGATAATTATGATCCAGATAAATCGCTAGAACCTTGGCAAGTAAAACTGAATGAACTCATAGAAAAATGGTATGGGAAAGAACGGAGAGCAGGTAAATCCACCTATACTCATCCAATTATTAGCCACGAAGAAGTTATATCAAATTCAAAATTTGAAGTGGAAGTACATACTTTACCTACGTATGAGATCAATTGGACGATTGAGTCAATTCTAGGAAACTTATACTCCACTTCCTATGGGGCAAGACGGTTTTTGGGCAATAAAATTGAGGAGTTTGAAAAAGAGGTCAAAGAGTCATTATCGGAGTTTTCTACTACTGGTGAGCTAAGAGAGACTGTAAATGTATCTGTAAAGCTCGGTAGAAAGAAAAGACATGCGTAACAACGATCTAGCATCAGACATCGGTAGTGGATTAAAAGTGCTACAGAAAAACGGGAATAAACAGAAAGATCAATCTGTTCCACAGTCCTAGCCTGGTTGGATAGGTTTATGAACGTTTAGCAATTCGTTCTTCTACCAATTCTATACTAATATAAAAAATTAGTAGAAGTGTCTCGATGATTCGTGGATTATAAAAAGAATGTCATAAAAGTCCATTTCCTTCATACAATGTATTTGGGGTGAAAAATATGCCGAGAGTTAAATACACAAATTCGGACGTTGATTTAATGGCTAGAATGATGAGAGCAGAAGCTGAAGGTGAAGGGAAGCTAGGAATGTTGTATGTAGGAAATGTCATTGTGAACCGTGCCCAAGCAGAATGTTTAGACTTTGTAGATATAAGAACCATTCCTCGAGTTATTTATCAAGTGCAGGGAGGGAATTATTCTTTTGAGGCCGTTCAAAAAGGGAATGTCTTTTATAACAGAGCAAGGTCGGTTGAAAAACGCTTAGCAAAAAAGAACTTGGATTATTGGAGACAACATCCAGGGAAATATGCTCTTTGGTATTTCAATCCATATGCGCCTTGTCCTCCTACCTGGTATGGGCAACCTTTTGCAGGTCAATTTAAAAATCATTGCTATTATGAACCTGAAGCTGGCACGTGTGCCAGTGTTTATACCTAAGATTAAAGATTTTTTCCTTTACCATGAAGAGGAGCCTATCTGAACATAGATAGGCTCTTTTTGTTTGAGAACCATTTCCTCATCCACGCCACCATCAGCTACTCATTAGAAACATAAATGCAGATGGGTAATTTTGTTAAATTTATTGTAACATAGGAAGCAAAAGTGTTTTTTATAAGTAAGTACTTCCTTTTTCGATTTATTAATCCTGAGCAGGATCAACACAAGGAATCGAGAAGAGATATAATTGAGGAGAAATATATGTTGAAAGGAAGGTTAGCCAATTGACCCCGATCTTAAATCAAGTTGGTGCGGTCTTTATCCCAGTCAAAAACATCGAGGATGCAAAGGAATGGTACTGTGATTTGCTTGGTCTCGAGGCAGATGGGGATATTATCGCTGGACACCTTTATATTGTACCTATGAATGGGACTGGACTTGTTCTTGATAGTAAAATTTATTCAGAGGAAACTATATTCCAAACACCTGCGTTTCATTTTGATACAAAAGACATTGAGGCTGCTTTTACTTTTATGAAAGAAAAAGGGATTGAACTTGTGACGGAGATTGAAAACGGGCATTGGTTTAACTTTAAAGACCCTGACGGAAATGTATTAATGATTTGTGAGTGATTTTAAAAATAATGAGAAAAGAGGAATACATCGTGAGAATAATGGTAGTGATCGGTGCATTTCTCATCTTGGTAGCATGCTCTAGTAATGAACCTAACGATCGTTCGAATGAGCATGTTGCAGAGGAGAATCATGCTGAGGACTCATATATAGAAAATTTGGATGTTCCGTGGGAAGTCACCCGATCTGAAGGAACCTTTTATCTAACTGAACGTTCTGGCATGATGGCAAACGTTTCGAATCGTTTGGAACGGCAGTCTCTGCAACTTTCAAAAGCGATTCACAGCGAAGGAGAGGGTGGGCTTTTAGGTCTGGCACTATCAGAAGATTTTCCAGAATCGCAAACAGCTTTCCTCTATCACACTTATCTAGAAGATAGTAAAACGCTGAATAGGGTCGTAAAGGTTGAGTTGAAAGAAGGGGTATGGACAGAAACGGACGAACTTCTTTCAAACATTCCTGGTTCACAGTTTCATAATGGTGGCAGAGTGAAATTAGGACCTGATGGCATGCTTTATATTACAACTGGAGATGCTGGTGAACCAGAGCTAGCTCAAAATAAGGAAAGTTTAGCGGGTAAAATCCTTCGCATGGATGTAGAGGGAAACGTTCCAGAAGACAACCCATTTAATGGTTCCTATGTTTACTCGTATGGACACCGAAATCCCCAGGGGCTTGCTTGGAATGATGAAGGCCAGCTTTTTAGCTCAGAGCATGGGCAGTCTGCACATGATGAAATCAATCAAATTGATGCAGGAAATAATTACGGCTGGCCTGTGATTGAAGGTGATGAAGTTGCTGATGGCATGACGCAGCCTCTTTATCATTCTGGTAACGACACATGGGCTCCGTCAGGAATGGTTTATTGGAATGATCAGCTGTATGTCGCTTGCTTACGAGGTGAGGCAATTAGGTCGTTTCAGCTTAAAGGACAGGGGACAACAGTTGTGAAAGAAGGAATTGGACGAGTTCGTTCATTATTTTTAGATGAGGAGAACTTATATGCGATCACGAATAATAAAGATGGTCGAGGAGATCCCGTTAAAGAAGATGATCGGATGGTAAAGGTGAACGTGGAATAGGATAACTTCATAACCCTACTTTTCGTCGCGTTGTTTCTTAAACAGGGCCATTGTTATTAAGTACTCGTGAAACACATCAAATTCGTCTTTTTGTAGATTCCTCAAGTATTGAAATCTTTTGTGATAATGGCGAAACTGTGTTTACGAGTCGAATGTTTATAGAAGGAATGAATTTCGTATGTTGCCACGGTGTTTCAGGTGATTTATATCCTTTATATCAAATTGTAAAAGGAAAAAAGCCGGATTTCATTGTATAAAAAAAGTGCTGGGGCAATTCCCAGCACTTCTTTTTATATCTTTATAGAAAGTGGATCTTGACTTAGTATGCTAAGGCAAACAAACCTTTAATGTGTGAAAGGTAACGAACGTTACTTGCTTCTTTCATCACAGATGCAGGAAGTCCTTTAAGAGAGGTTGAGTTACCGCCGATTTGAGCAACTGCATCCTTACGACCAAGACTTGCTAATGTACCTGAGTTAACGGGTTCAAATTCTTTGTAGTCTTTGTCATAAAGGTAAGCATATAAGTTATACCCGATTAGGTCACCCATCTGCCATGCGATTTGAGCTGTAGGTGGTTGAGGACGCTCATCTCCTGGTTTGAAGTAAACAGCACTATCGCCAGCCACGAACACATTTTCGTGTGAAGTGGATTGCAGGTAATTGTTCACCGTTGCACGGCCGCGATTTACTTCAATACCGCATTCGCCAACGAGCGGGTTACCTTGAACGCCACCTGTCCAAACGAATGTGTTTGTTACGATCTTTTGACCGTCTTTTAGTTCAACAACGTTACCTTCTACATTTGTAACAGGAAGGTTTGTTAGGAATTCAACGCCGCGCTTTTCAAGACTAGTCATTGCACGATTAATCAATTCGTCCGGAAGCATTGGAAGAATCTTAGGCATCGCTTCAACAAGCTTTAATTTGATTTTAGCTGGATCTACGCCGTACTTACGAGCAAGCTTCGGTGTTTCATCAGCTAGTTCGCCTACGAGCTCAGTTCCTGTAAGACCGCCACCGCCAATAAGGATAGTAGCGTCCGCTTCGTCACCTGACGCTGCAAAGCTCTTAATTCGTTCTTCCACATGAGCGTGGATGCGGTTTGCATCTTCAGCAGACTTTAAAACCATGCTGTTTTCTTCAAGTCCTGGAATGCCGAAGTAAGCTGTTTTACTACCAAGTGCAACGACTAGTGCATCGTAAGAAAGTGTAGAGCCATCTGAAAGCTTCACTTCTTTGTTATCAACAGAAAAAGAATCAACCGTTGCAACTTTAAGGTTAATGTCATTTCCTTTTAATAACTTGTCGAGTGGAAGTGCCGCAGCCTCTGTAGAGATGTTACCAGCAGCTAGACGGTGCAATTCAGTAATGATTTGGTGTGTTGGTGTTTTGTTGATTAATGTAACAGTTGCTTCGGATTCGTTTAAGTATTGACGTACGGATAAAGCAGAAAGAAGCCCACCATAACCTGCGCCCAAAATGACTATTTGTTTTGACATGATTGTTCCTCCATTTCTAGCAGATCAGTATTATTTTTGGTTGCTTTTTTCACCTGAAACTTTAAGATAGGCATTTACAAATCTGAAAAGTTTTTGAGCTTGTGGATCTTTGAGCATTTTCAAAAGTCCGAAAAGGCCAATAACTTCAGAGCTTTTTTCTGCTTCATCCTTTGCTTCAATAGCATTAGCAGCAACGTCTTTTACAGAATTTTTGACAGGGTGAAGAATTTCAGACATGAATTCTACAGTATCATTTTTTAATACATCATCTGTCGCGAGGGCTTGTACGGTATCATATGATTTAGACATCATATTTACAAGTTCTGTTACTTTAGGTAGTTCCTTTACAAGTACGCTTAGTGACTCCTGAACTTTAGGATCTAAAAGCTGATCAAGCAGTTCGCGCTCGTCTTGAGTAGGAACGCGTTTTTCGCCTGTTTCGGTTGTGATTGATTCTGACATAGTCACTTCTCCTTCTTTTAAGCAATTACGCTAGTTTGTTCTATCGTAAGGCAAAACCATGTTAAGGTATTCAAAAGCCTGATTATATGTAAACTGCATTAATCAAGCGACAGAAGAAAAATGGGACGTAACTTATTGTGTTTTTCTTTTAAAGTGTCCATCATCCAGTTATCTTTTATACCTACTCTAATAGGTTAAATTATCCTTGAGTGAATTTCAATGCATACCCTTGTACTTAACCGCTTACATCAATAATTTCGTTAAAATTACTACTACTAGTGGTTTTTTGAAGGAGCAAAATGGAGGTAATGGGAAAAAACAGGAGGTTTAAATATGAGAATTGATGAAATCAAAACACAGATAATTCAACTGGAAAAGGAGTTACTAACGCCTCAAGTAAGGGAGAACTCAATGAAGTTAAATTCAATACTAGCAGCTGATTTTTTTGAGTTTGGAAGTTCCGGGACGATTTGGAGTAAAAAGGATGCGGTAGAAGGAGGCCTTTCGCTAAGAGAAATGACGTTATCTGATTTTAACATTCATCCTTTAGCAGAAGGTGTGATGCTTGCTACGTATCACGTTCATGATAAAACAAGAAATCAAAAAACGCTTCGAAGTTCGATATGGAGAAAAAATGGCGATCAATGGCAACTGTTCTTTCACCAGGGAACATTAGCTAAGTAATATCTTGCCAATTTTAATTAAAAAAAATGTAATAAGAAAATGATCAAAAAGGAAAAACAGGATGCTAAAAAAAGCGTCCTGTTTTATTTTTTGTTTATAATTAGAAATTTTTTCAAGAAAGTCTTCTCAAGAAGTAAAATGTTTGATAAAGTTTAACTGTACTACATATACTAATACAGTTAATACACTTAGTGAATTTCACGTTTTACGGAGGTGAATAAATGTTTGAATTGGACTTTAGAAGTCGTAAGCCGATTTATGAACAATTAGTTGATCGGCTGAAGCAATTAATTATTAAAGATTTACTAAAAGATGATGAGAAACTTCCTTCTGTAAGGGAACTGGCTTATCAGTTGGAAATTAATCCAAATACGATTCAGAAAGCTTATAGAGAACTTGAGTCACAAGGCTATATCTATTCAGTGAAAGGGAAGGGGAGCTTTGTTCATCCTTCAAAAAAACTTGAGAATGAGGAGGAATTGAAGAAGGTGAAAGACCAATTGAAGAAATTACTTTCCGAAGCGTTCTACCTTGGAATGACTGTAGAAGAGATTGAGATGCTAATCTCGGAAATAGAGGGGAGACGAAAAAATGATTGAAGTGAGCGGAATTGAAAAAGCTTTTGGAAATAATAACATCATCCGTGACGTTAGCTTTTCGGTTAAGGCAGGATCAATCTATGGTTTACTCGGATCGAATGGAGCAGGAAAAACAACTATTATGCGAATGATTGCTGGTATTTTGAGACAGGACACCGGAGGGATCTCCGTCCTTAACGAGCAAGTAGATGTTCCAATAAAACAACGGATGGTTTTTATTCCTGATATCCTCTATTTTCTTCCCCAATATACGATGAGGCAATTGGCCAATTATTACGCAAGTTTTTACGAAAATTGGGATGAAGAACGCTACAAAAACCTAACGAATTTATTTCATATTGACGAAAAAAAGAAAGTAAGTCATTTTTCAAAAGGACTCCAGAGACAAGTGATCTTTATCTTATCGCTATCTGTTAAACCGGATGTTCTTATTTTAGATGAACCATTTGATGGCCTAGATGCTGTTGTGAGAAAGAAAGTAAGAAGCTTGATCATTCAGGATGTGGCTGAAAGAGAGATGTCGGTCTTATTATCTTCACATAATTTAAGAGAAGTTGAGGAAATTTGTGATCATGTTGGAATACTTCATCAAGGTGAAATACTACTTGAACGTGATTTAGATGAATTAAAAGAAGATGTACATAAAGTTCAAGTTGCGTTTAAAGATTCGGGAGAAAGACTTTTAGCAGCTAGTGATCTTGAAATTCTGTATAAGGAAAAAAGAGGGAGTGTCCTACTCTTGATTGTAAAAGGAGATGAGCGGAAAGTGATGAATGAAATTGAGAAATTTGGTCCTGTCTTAATGGATCGATTACCGCTCACATTAGAAGAAATATTCATCTATGAAATGGAGGGGGTAGGCTATGCAATCGAAAACATCCTTGTTTAGAAGAGAAATGTTCAAAAGAGATTTTCGTCATGTTGGTTGGATTAGTATTTTGTTTTTTTGTAGCCTTGCCTTTACCTTGCCGCTCCAATTGCTTATGGCCTTTAACGATGATTATAGGATAGATGCAAGCGGCGCTGGTCTCTTTGATTCAACATTTATGTTTGAATTGCAATTTATATTTTTATTTCTAATGCCGGTTTTAATGGCTGTGTTTCTCTTTCGATACATTCATGTTAAAGGGGCTTCAGATTTTATTCATAGCTTACCTATTAGTAGAGAGCATCTTTTTCGCCATCACGTCTTATCAGGTTTAATTTTGCTTATCGTCCCTATTCTAGTGAATAGTCTTATTCTTTTCATGTTCTATTTGTTTGCTGACGTGTCAACTTTTTATTCAATCAACCAGCTTGGTTATTGGACATTGATGATGATTATTGTAAGCATTCTAACGTTTATGATGTGTGTTTTTGCCGGCACATTAACAGGAATATCAGCGGTTCAAGCTGTGTTAACGTATATCCTTATGCTGCTTCCTGCAGGGATTTATGTTCTAGTCGCTGTTCATATTAGCTTCTTTATAGCCGGTTTATCTGACTTAGCATTATTAGATCATACGATCGGGAACTATTCCCCTATTGTAAAAGTCTTTCAGTTTTACCCAGATCAAGCTCAAGGTGGTTTTTTACCCGTTAATTCTATTATGCTATTTATCTATTTTATCGCTTCAGTCGTTTTCTATTTTGCTGGAAAAGCGATCTATAAGAAACGTCCATTAGAAGTCGCTTCACAGACGATCGCGATCAACTTGTTAAAGCCAGTTTTTCAGTTTGGAATGACCTTTTGTTTTGCTTTAGTCGGAGGCACTTACTTTGGAGAAACTCAGCTAATGCTATCGTGGTTAATTTTTGGCTATGTCGTAGGTGGGCTCATCGGATACTTCTTATCTTCAATGGTGTTGGATAAAAGCTGGCGTGTGTTTCAAGTGCAGTATCTTAAAGGCTTGTTCGTTTACGGTGGCACAGCTGGTTTAATCATAGGGATTTTGCCATTATTCTGGTTAAACTATGAAAGTTACGTTCCTGAAATGAGTAATGTTAAAAATGTCTATATTGGTGACAGTGTTTTTCAGCTAGAGGACCTTATGGCAAATACTTCACCTGATTTAATTGAATCTGAAGAAGCAATTGGTGCGGTAATACAATTACAAAAAGAGATGATTAACAAGAACGATCAGTTTAATTCTAGAGGGAAAAGGTATTTCATCTCTTATGAATTAGAAAATGGTGATCACGTTCAACGTACGTATCAAATCAATCGAAAGGAAGTTCAAGCATCACTGAAACGCGTAATGGAAACAGAAGACTACAAAGAATTGACTTACCCGGTCTTAAATAGTGATTCATCAAAAGTTCAAAAAGTCACTCTTCAACCGGGAGGACCCGTCAATACAGAAGTATCTATACTTGAGCCAAAGCAAATACAAGAATTTTATCAACATGTACGAGAGGATATTTATGCCCTATCCTATGAAGACATCATTCATCCAGTAGGCATTCGTTCTCACGTGTCTGAAGTTAGAAATGGTTCAGATTGGACAGAGGAATACTATTATCCTCATGACAATTCGATTTATAACTCCTATGAAAACACTGTTAATTGGCTGAAAGAGGAAGGGTATTATGAGGATGCTTTTATTGACGAAGGTGAGATCGATCATGTAAGTATTTATCCGTGGAATGAAGCTCATAACCAATATCCAAGAGAAGCTTATGATCAAATCGTCAAAAATGAATCTGTTGAGCCTTTAGAAGTAAAGAATAAGAAGCAAATCCAAACGATGTTATTAAGTAGTGAAGAGGACGAAGAAGGAGATTATTTAGTTGGCATTCATTATGACGATTTACAGGGTGGTTATTATGAAGTGTTAGCCTTAAATTCTTCAAAAACTCCAGACTTTGTCGAAGATTATTTTAAGGATCAACAACAATGATCGAATTGATAAATTTATGCTTTAATGAAATTTTTGAAAAACACTATAAACGTGTTTATTACACTGCATTAAGTATCGTAAAAGATCATGGTCTAGCTGAAGATGTGCTACAAGAAACCTTTTTAAAGGCATACGATCGATTAGAAGAGGTGCAAGGTGAAGAGAAGCTAGGTTCCTGGCTTTCTACAATTGCTGCACGAAAAGCGATTGATCAATTAAGAAAACAAAAAAGAGTCACGTTGTTTAAAACAGAAGATGTTCTTATGAATCAAATCGATCACGATTGTAACGTAGAAGAAGATTGCCAGATGATTCTTTTTGAAGAAACTATGAAAAGAAAAATTCATATGCTATCACCTAAATTAAGGGTAGTCATGAAACTCCACTATTATGATCAGTTAAAGGAAAGTGAAATTGCTCAAAAACTAAAGCTATCACCGGGTGCAGTGAAGTCTCGTCTTCATCGTGGTCGAATGGCCATGAGAATGAAACTAAGTGATGAATTAATAAGAAATCATCCGGCATAATTGAAAGGCGTCCTATGCAAGGGCGCCTTTGCTTGATGAGACGATTTTCACTGTTAATGAAACCTAATTTTTTCTGATTCGTATAAAAGCTAAGCATGAAAGATGATCTGTCTTGAGCCTATCCTATGTTCCGGAAATTAAGGGAGGAATACAAATGAAGAAAATAGCGATCGTTTTTGTTACGACAATCTTATTTCTCGGAGGCTGTTCTTTTCTCGAGGATGTGAACAGTACGCTAAACTATGTCGATGAGGCACGTGAATACGCTAGTGAGGCGAGTGATTTTGCGAATGAAGCTCCTACTTTAGCCAAACAGGCGATTAATGATGAACAGGCATTGAATAAATTTGAAAGTCGACTTGAAGAGATGAAGAAAGATATACAGGAATTTAACAAGTTAGAAGCGCCGAAAGTTGGAGCGGAACTCCATCAAAACATTGTTGATCGAAATGAAAAAGCTTTGAATACAATTGATCAATTTTTAAAGAATATAGAAGATGGAAATTTGGATCCTTCGATGGTTGAAAATACGGAGGCATTTCAAACTTTAACAGAGATTAATGATGTCATTGATCAGATTAATCAGTTAAATGAATAAGAACAGCTGGTGAGGCTTGGGATCTGGATCCTTTGCCTCTATTTTATTCGTCGAATACAAAATCTTCTAAATGCGCTAAATAATTTCAAGAAAGAACAACTTTTACATAATGATATTATTGTAAACTAATGGGGTTATATGTTGAAAATTTACCTAACTCATCATGGTGAAACAGTATGAAACAAAAAAATCATTTTCATGGGTTGAAAGATTCTGATTTAAGATTAGAGGGCAAAGAGAATGCTCATTTACTTGGAAAGCGTCGGAAAGATGGTGGTTTAGCATAATAAGCTCGTTCAAAAAGCAAATAGTGATACAAAAAAGACAGATGAAAGTTAACTTTCATCTGTCTTTTATACTAAGCCTGCTTGAAAATACCAAAAGGCTTTCCGACAGGTAGTGTCACCTTGCCGAAATGGGTATTTAATACGCTAGCAGCTGAACCGTAGAAACTCAAGATTGCAATACAGAACTCAGCAATTGCGGCTAAGAAGTGCATTCCTTCAGGGAAAATTCCTAAAGTAGAGAATGTAAGTCCGATAAATAAGAAATCAATAAAGACAAAAATAAAGAAAAGAACTTTATGTGTTTCCATCGCACCCACTGTCATAAAGACACTGAAGATCAAATATCCGATATATGCAATGCCTAATTGTTTTGGATCAACAGCCGCCGCCGCTGCATCGCCAAAAACACCGAATTGAATTAACCAGGATGTACCGACACCTAGCCAAAATAGACCAAAAGCTGCGAAGGCAGTCGTTCCAAACGTGTTATTGTGTTTGGCATCGAGGAAACTAGCAATAAGCTGAGCAATTCCACCTAGAAAAATCGCCCATGGTAGAACAAAGGATACACCGTCTGTCCAACCTAGTTTAGCTGATGATGCCACAAGCGTAACCATTGCAAGACCAAACAGTCCAATAGCCGATGGGTCTGCTGTTACCATTTGCACGCGCTGCGTGTTTTGTGTTTGATTCATGATGAGACCTCCTAATAAACATACTTGACTAATTTACGTGAAAAAGACATCAGTTGCAATAGTAAATTCACTAATCGTAAACGAGAAAACAAAGTCTTGAAAACTAAAATGGTGCTATTGTTTGTTTGGTATCGTTTACAAAAAAGTGAATAAAGAATATCTTTTTTTTGAGTGAAGCAGTCGAATTTACTAAAATGCGTTGAAAGATAAAAAAGTTATGAAGAAAAACATCTTTTACTGAATTTTTTCATCTTTCTGTACTATAAAGCTTTAATTCGATAGAGTTTGGCAGTACAATAGATAAATAGTAAGCTGCCTTCAAGTGGAAGGAACATAAGTTATGAATATTATTTTAAATGAGTAAGGAGTCCTGGCCATGAGTACAGATTTAGAAATTGTTAAAAGTACGAATTTAAAAGCGAAGCCTGAAAAGGATCAGATCCCTTTTGGAAGAACGTTTACCGACCATATGTTTGTAATGGATTATGAAACCGATAAAGGGTGGTTTGAGCCACGCATCATTCCTTATGAGCCAATTACTCTTGATCCTGCTGCGATGATTTTTCACTACGGTCAAACGGTTTTTGAAGGTTTAAAAGCCTACCGTTCTGACGATCGTATCCTTTTATTTAGACCAGAGAAAAATTTGCAGCGCTTGAATCTTTCAAGCGACCGATTGAGCATCCCTCCAATTGATGAGGAACGTGTGATGGGTTACTTAAAAGAATTGATTCACATTGAGCAAGATTGGGTACCATCGACTCCGGGAACATCGCTTTATGTACGCCCGTATATTATTGCAACGGAGCCAAATTTATCTGTTGCTCCTTCAAATACGTACAAATTAATGATCATTCTTTCACCAGTTGGCTCTTATTTTTCTGGTGGCTTAACACCAGTGAAAATTAGCGTAGAAGATAAATTCACTAGAGCTGTTAAAGGCGGAACAGGAATGGCAAAAACTGCCGGAAACTATTCATCCGCTTATCAAGCGCAGGCGAAAGCCTATAAAGACGGAAATGCAGATGTTCTTTGGCTTGACGGAGTTGAAAAGCGTTATATTGAAGAAGTGGGGAGCATGAATATCTTCTTTAAGATTAATGGAGAAGTTGTTACGCCAGAATTAAACGGTAGCATTCTACACGGCATTACAAGAATGTCCGTTATTGAATTGTTAAAGAAATGGGATATTTCAGTCACTGAAAGAAAGGTGTCTATTGAAGAGCTGTATGAGCTGTCGCAAAAGGGACAGCTTGAGGAAGCATTTGGTACTGGAACGGCTGCCGTCATTTCACCAGTAGGAGAACTCAACTGGCAAGGTAAGAAAATGGTTATTAACAATCATGAAATAGGTGAACTTTCTCAGAGTTTGTATGACACCATTACAGGTATTCAAACAGGGAAGTTAGAAGATACACAAAATTGGACCGTATCCGTAAAATAGCAAACAAAAAGGCTCTCTCATTCATTTGAGAGAGCCTTTTGTTATGGTTTAAGAATAAGATGCTTCGCGTTTTCTTCATAACCGCTCATCTTCGTTTCGTGGTAACGTCCATTTACCCAATCATCAATTTGATTGTCGTACCATTCACTAAATACGTAACCAGATTGACCAGGCGATATAACGTTATAGCTTGTTTCCATATTGGCTAAATCCGTGACGCCTCGCCAGGGTGCTCCGTGGTTAACCGTACCGGTTGATGAATTCCAACCTGCAGCGCCAACTGTTACGCGGCTACCTCCCATGGCGTTCACTTCTGGATTGAAGAGAAGATTTAATGGCTTTATCGCACTAAGAGGATGTTCAAATGGCACGGAATGGAAAGTTCCCCACGCCCATTTCTTGGGTGTATGTCCTTGTAATGAAACTGCGCGATCAACGGCAGCTTGATAGGATTTCGTTACTACGGGTTGAAATCCCCCAGACTTCTCCATCCAAGGTCCTTCTTCACCATTCACAGCTCGTCTAATGAGCTGGTCAACGACTTGACTTTTTCCATCGAAAAGGGGCATCATTTCTTTGTCAATCTTTCCATCAAATAGCACCTTTTCCATCTCCACTAACCATAAATGAAAGAGAAGCGGAGCGGCTTCATCTCTACCATCGATATAGTTCCATTCATGAAGAATTGAGAGAGCGTCTTTTTCCACTGAGGTCAAGTTTTCTTTATGAAGTTCCTTTGTTAATAGGGGGGTGAGCTCCTTTCCCTGTAAATTCACGAAATCATTTTGAAGGTTCATCATATCCTGAGCGTCAAGGTTATTTCCGTCAATTAATACTTCTCGAATGCGATCCTGACGATAAGGTTGAGCCCACGTATGGGTGATGTGATAGGGGTAGTCATCTGTTGTAATTTTATTATTTGCGGTAGAAATGAACCCTTCATCCGGATTAACGATTGTCGGAAGTTCTTCCCAGGGTATATAACCTTCCCATTCATAGTCACCGTTCCAACCAGGGACTGGCAGCATGCTATCGCCATTTTTACGAATCGGAATGAGTCCATTTGCTCGGTAAGCAATTGTTCCGTCAGTGGAAGCAAACACAAAATTTTGAGCGGGCGTATGAAAAGAAGTTAGCGCTTCCTTAAATTCTTCCCAGTTAGACGCTTGATCGATCTTAAGAACTGCTTCCAATTCGGTTGAGGGATCTAATGCAGTCCACCTGAGGGATAAAGCTGTATCTGGTTGATCGTCATGAGCAAATTCTGAAAGAATTGGGCCGTGGCGTGTAATCACGACTTCATATGGAATCGGATCACTGTCTTTTACAGGTATGCTTTCATCAAGAACTTCTGCTTCCTCCCATGAATCGTTATATTGAAATTCATTGGGATTATCAGGGTTTCTTTTTTCAATATAGAGATCCTGAACATCTGGTCCAACATTTGTAACTCCCCAGGCGATCGAGTCGTTTCGTCCCACGATAATTCCAGGAACGCCTGCAAAAATAACGCCACTAACCTGATAATCTGGAGAATTTAAGTGTGTTTCATACCAGATAGGAGGCGTACCGAGGCCAAGATGCGGATCATTGGCTAGAAGCGGCTTTCCTGAAGCGGTTTTTTCGCCTGATACGACCCAATTATTACTTCCGTTAAACGGATCAGGGATAACCGCTTTAGCAAAACTTTTTGAGATATCTAACTGACTTTCTTTAATTTCTTGAATAACAGTAGACCCTTCATCAGGATAGCTCGGAAACAAATCCATTGCTTCTTCTTCTGAGAAATTCTGAAGAAGGTAGTAGCGAAATGCCTGACCTTCCCAATGGCCACCTAAATCAAACGCCATATACTTTCCAATTGTAAGAGAGTCAAGTGGTGTCCATGCATTTGGTTCATAACCCGCAAGTGTAAATTCAATTGGCAGTGAATTCTCCGCTTTTGCTTGTGTTATATAGGCGTTAACACCATCTGCATACCACTCGAGTATTTGCTTTGCCTCATCAGAGTAGGCGGTATAAGAATCTTCTGCAGCCCTTCTTAAGCCTAGCGTTCGAAAAAACTTGTCATTGTCGATCGTTGACTCACCAATGACTTCACTTAGTGTACCAGAAGCTTGACGACGACTTAGGTCCATTTGAAACATGCGGTCCTGAGCTGTCACAAATCCTTGAGCCATAAATAAATCCTTTGTAGATGTGGCCTCAATATGAGGAACACCTGAACGATCTCGATAAATGGAAACAGAACCTTCTAAGCCTGATAAGGTGATTTCCCCGTTTGTTTCAGGAGCTGTTCTCTGTACAAACCAAAAACTGATGGCTAAAGCGAGAATCATTAATAATAAGATACTTCCAGTAAGGTAATACGGCCATTTTCTCTTCTGTAACTTAGGCTGTTTTACAGGTGTAAAAACCGTACTCATAACTTCCCCCATTTCGTTTTATCTATATATTACCATAATAACTCGTTATGATAACGCTTTCTTTTATGTTTGGAAATGAGTCAAAACAGACAAAATTAGCCTGCTAGATCAGATCACGTCATAATTCGAGAAAAGCGAATAATCCATTTCAAAACATTACAACAAACGAGCGCTTTTGTAGATTAACGCTATTTCCTGAGAGTCTCTGACTGTTTTTAAGAACCTTTGTCATCTTGCAGGAAAATAGTTAGATGGGCATGGAATACCTTTATTAAATCAACGGGGAGGAATGATGTAGATGAATAATACAATGATGATTTCCAGGGTGGCTTCCATGTTGAATGTGTCTCGTCATACATTGAAATTATGGGAAGAGCAATTTGCGCCATTTCTAACGATTCCACGTGATGAAAACAATGCCCGTACGTATACAATTGGTGATATTGAAGTCCTTCAATTAATTAAAAACATGAAAGAAAGTCATGCTGCCGATGAAGTCATTATCAATACGTTAGAACTACAGGGAAAGGAAGCAGAAAAAACGCCGCCTAGCGAGCCTATTGAGCAAGTAGATATTCAGACTTCTTTATCCAAAATTGTTTCTTTTGTTGAATCAGAAGAAGTAAAAAAACTTCTTAGTATGGATGAAACCGTTAAGCGCTTGGAAAAAGATATCGTTCATCAAGTTCATGAAATTGTTCATGAAGAAATCGCCACTGCTTCAGACGCACACGCATCCATTAACCAAATGGAGCTAAATGCGATTGGTAAGAAAATCGATCACTTAGCTGATGTTTCAGTCGACGAACGTGAATTCTATCAATTTGAAGTAACGAAAGAAAGACAAATTGCTGATGAACAGATGTCGGCGCGAGAAGAAAGACTAATGGCAGTTGTGCAGGATCGTTTCCGGGACGAAAGCAGAGCACATGATCCGAAGTGGGGCGTTACTAAAATCAAAAATATTTTCGGTTTTGCTAAATAAAGAATTAGAGTAGAGAGAAATTCGAATGGGGGAAGATGAAATGGATCAAGCGAAAGTGATGTTTTCCATAATCAGTCTCCTCGTTGCTGCAACATTCGCGGCTCTCTATATTTATATTTTCTCACTTCACACCGAGGTAAATGGGACAAAGGTTGAGGAGAATGATTATCAAGTGTCTGCCGCTTCTTTCCCAGCAGAATACGAGCAAGTAGAAGAATTCATTGCGGATTTTCATGCTTTTTACAATCGAACAACGGGCTACGGGATGATTGACCGTCCTATGGATCTAGAAGCACAGGAGCGTCAAGCCTCTGCTGCCGTAGCCTATATTGATGTATTTTTAGAAAACGGGGTAGCTCATGAAGATCTAACAAAAGACTTAATGTCCATAAAGGAACTTTCTAGCCAAACCCTTACAACAACTGAGGTTCGTGCACTTCATCGGTACTTTCATGATCTCGACAAAGCTCTGAACAACTATGATCACGAGGATACGTTTGGGTTAACCGAAACCTTAGGAGATCATTAAGGTGTGGAGCTTCTCTGATTCCGTATAAACAAAAGCGATATCAATCAGAAATGAGATATCGCTTTTGTGTCGTTAAGACAACGTTTCTTTCAATATAAGAATGGAGGCGATGTTTTGATTACTACAAAAGCGAAATTTATTTTGCTTGGTCTAGCGACGATAGCGAGTCTTGCCATTACCATCTATGTCCTTTTTTCGGTTAACGAGCGCGCACTCTCTGTGAGTAAAGAATGGATTGCTCCTCCTATAGAGGATCGACCAGATTACGGGGAAGAGGATATTGAAAAAATTGCGTCAGCGCTTTCGAATGATCTCGCATATGACAATGTGAATGCTTTTGTTGCTTCGACACATGCGTTTTACAATCAAACGACTGGATTTGGTGAAATATCAAAGCTCAATCATGCAGATCAAACTGACAAAGCGATTGAAATAGTGTCAGTCGTTAATGTTTATTCGAAAGAGGAAAAAGGAAAGCTCAATCAAGACCTACAGGACATTAAACTCATTGCCTTACACTATATTGAACATGGTGCTACAGGAGATGTTCAAAAACTTCATCGTTATTTCCATGACCTCGATATTGGATTAAATGGATATGGGGCATACGATAAGGTTTGGGGCGTTACAGCTGTACTTGGTAATGGAGAGAAAGCTCGCTAACGAGATAAGGATCATTGCTGCATAGCAAGTCCTTTTTTTGTTTAGGTACGTAAATGAACGGAAGAAAAAATATTGAGGTTTCTTATCTGTTTTGACAAAATAAAAGGGATAGAGGAGACAAATAAAAGAATCTCTTCTGTGTGAATGAAAATGGAATAGAGGAAGCAGGCAAATGACTTATGTACAAACTAGTGGTTGGAGATCGTGATTCCCAGGAGCTAATCGGATTGAAATGGTTAATCTCAAAGTATTCATTTCCTATTTCATCAGTCGAAACGGTTAATCAGTTGACAGAGGTTATGAAGGTTTTAGAAAAAGAGTTACCTGATATTCTTTTCATTGAATTGGACATGGTCCCTCGGGATAAATGGAATCTTATGAAAACGTTTATTGATCGTTACACAACGGAAGTGATTGCAGTAACAGCCGAGCCAACTTTTGAAAAAGCAACAGAAGCGATTGAAATCGGCGCATTAGACTTAATTGTGAAACCGCTCTCACCCTTGAAAATAAAGACCTCTTTACAGAAAGCCTTTCGGAATGTTGCGGATTTCAAAAGGAAAGAGAAAGGGGAAGAGTTACACCAAACACTTTGGTATAAATCCTTGTTTATTGATGATCAATTGGCTTATCGCGCTCCAGTTTACTTAATGAAAACGGAGGAAAGAGGCTTTCTCAGTGAGTTACGCCAATTTATTGATCAGTTTAACTTTTCATCTACGCCACTTGTTTTCTCAACAACGGATCGAATTGTCCTTGTTTTTGACCAACTGATACATGAACCTATTCATCAGGCGCAGCGGTTTTTACGTGAGTGGGAGCAGATGAATGGAGACTCCATTGTAATTGCAGTGCATCAAGGAATGACCGAGCATTCCTTGCATCAAATTTATATGAAATTACGAAAGGTAATGGAGGTATCTTTTTTTACTGGTTATCAACAAGTTCTTCATTCCGATCAAGACGAGGAGTGGCATGATATTGATCCTTTTCTAACGTTAACAGAACAGCGTCATTGGGTTTATATGCTTGAGGAAAGTCGTATCGAAGAATTGAAAAATTGGATGTATGAGCACTTTTATGGCATGGAATCTCCTTATCCAGAGCCAGGACTTTTGCGAACACGCTTAACGAGTATCCTAGCTCAAATAAGAAGATTTATGATTCGTAAAGGAATGACCGATAATCGAAGTGAAGCCTTATATAAAGAGGTGTTTGAATCGATTTTATACAGTCCTATTCTTTATCGCATCGTTCAAGATTTGATCCTATTTCTTACGCAGCTTCTACATGAATCAGTTGACTTTCGTCCTGTTTTAAAAAGAAATGTCATTGAAGAAACCTTAACTTACATTGATGATCATTATCATGATCCCGCTCTTACATTAAATGAAGTAGCGGATCATGTGCTTCGTAATCCAGCTTACTTAAGTCACACCTTAACAAAAAAGTACGGTCGATCGTTTCGTGAAATACTAAGTTCAACACGTATCTATAAAGCGAAAGAGCTACTCACCTCAACAGAAGAATCCATTCAGTCCATTGCAAGTCATGTAGGTTTTAAAAGCCCGAATTATTTTAGCCGGGTTTTTAAAGAATCCACTGGGAAAACACCTGGTGAATATCGAAAAGAGGGCATGTGAATATGAAGAATGGGTGAGGATACCCGGTTGTATCCTCACCCATTTTATTTAGTGCTTATTATTTTTTGTTTACGGAAGCGTCGTAAATAGAGTCCACTGCGCTCTGTAAAGCATCGTTAAATTCCTGTTCAGACTGATTAGCGTTTAAATCAGCAGCAAGTGCTCTAGAGAAGCTTGCAATAAGACCATCGTTTTCTTTTAACTTTTCGTTCGCTTCATCACGTGAATACCCACCTGATAGCGCAACAACGCGCAACACGCGAGGATGCTCGATTAACTGTTTATACGCGTTCGCTCTTGTAGGAATCGAAAGTTTAAGCATCACATTTTGATCTTCTGACAAATCATTAAGCTGTTTTAGGATTTCATCGCGTAAAATTTCTTCTGATTTCTCTTTGTCTTCACTGTGAATGTTTACTTCTGGTTCAATAATTGGCATAAGATCAGCAGCAAGTATTCGCTTACCGATGTCAAATTGCTGCTCTACAACTGCTTTAATACTACTTTCATTCGGCTCATGAATGACAGAACGCATTTTTGTACCGAAAATTTTACGTTCACTTGCCCGACCAAGCGTTTCATCTAAATCATGAATTGGTTTCATTAGCTGAACGCCATTTTCTTGATCGGCTAGTCCTTTGTCTACTTTTAGGAAAGGGACAATCCCCTTGTCTGCAAGATAGTCAGCTGTATATTTGCCTTCAATTTCACGATCCATCGTTTGTTCAAATAGGATAGCGCCAAGAATTTTCTCTCCACTGAAAGCAGGTGAAGTAATGATTCTTGTTCGCATCTGATGGACGCGATCAAACATTTCGTCTTCATTAGAGTAGGAATCTTCAGGAACACCGTATTCTGCAAGAGCCTTAGGTGTACTTCCACCACTCTGATCAAGCGCTGCAATAAATCCTGTTCCGTTCTTGATTTTGTCGAATTGACTGTTGTTCATGTTTTTCCACTCCTTTTAATTCTATACTTCATAATGCAACCATCTATACTCTTCCCATTATTCCATCATAATTAACACCAAATTTTCTTTAGATTCATGAATAGACTGGTGTATAAGAAAATTAACTCATTGTAAGAAGGACATGAGCTTACATAAAATATGATTTTTTATGTGAAGAGATCGTTCACTTATAGACATTACTCATGATTCACTACCTTAAATCAAAGGAGATAAGTAGTTTAATTAACTTTTCTAAAGAAATTACTACAAATTATTTGGAATTTAACGAAATGATCTTCTTGTTTATAAAGTATTTGCTATTATTCGAAATCTGGTAGTCTATATCGTTTCTGCATCAGATGCTACGCTTTTATTAGAAAATGATTCTGAAAGGGTGACGATGATGACGGATACAAAACCAAACAAAGTAGAGCAGTATCGAGGCACAGTTCTTCACACGAAAGGATGGATTCAGGAAGCCGCTTTACGAATGCTCAGTAATAATTTGCATCCTGATGTCGCTGAGAATCCAGAGGAACTCGTAGTCTACGGAGGAATAGGGAAGGCGGCGCGCAATTGGGAGTGCTATGAAGCGATTGTTCGTTCATTAAAGGAGCTTGAGAATGATGAAACGCTGTTGATCCAATCTGGGAAGCCAGTAGCTGTTTTCAAGACACACAAGGATGCGCCTAAAGTTCTGATTGCTAATTCAAATTTGGTGCCTGCCTGGGCAAATTGGGACCACTTTCATGAGCTCGATCGAAAAGGGTTGATGATGTATGGACAAATGACAGCTGGGAGCTGGATCTACATCGGCAGTCAGGGAATTGTCCAGGGAACGTATGAAACCTTTGCTGAATGTGGGAAGCAGCATTTTAATGGTAGTTTAAGAAATACGATTACGTTAACAGCAGGCTTAGGAGGGATGGGCGGGGCGCAACCACTCGCCGTCACTCTTAACGGAGGAGTTTGTATTGCAATCGAAATGGATGAAAAACGGATTCAGCGTCGAATCGATACCAACTATCTTGATACGTCAACCGCTAGTCTTGAGCAGGCGATTGAAATGGCAAAAAAAGCCCGGAATAAAGGAGAAGCTCTTTCCATTGGTTTACTTGGTAATGCCGCAGAAATGTTACCTAAGATGATTGATCATAAATTTATCCCTGACATTTTAACTGATCAAACTTCTGCCCATGATCCTTTAAACGGCTATTATCCTATTAACTTAGATATAAAAGCAGCAGGGAAACTTCGTAAAGAGAATCCAGAACAGTATAGTAAACTAGCAAAACATAGTATCGCTATACACGTTCAGGCAATGCTTGAGTTGCAAAAGCAAGGAGCCGTAACATTCGATTACGGGAATAATATTCGCCAGGTTGCCAAAGATGAAGGCGTTCAACATGCATTCGATTTTCCTGGATTTGTACCGGCTTATATCCGACCGCAGTTTTGCGAAGGAAAGGGCCCTTTTCGTTGGGTAGCCTTGTCTGGAGACCCAAAAGATATTTATAAAACAGATGAAGTGATTTTAAACGAGTTTAGTGACAACGAGCACCTTTGTCATTGGATTCGTATGGCGCGAGAGAAAATTAGCTTTCAAGGACTTCCTTCTCGTATTTGTTGGCTTGGGTATGGGGAACGAGCAAAGTTTGGGAAAATCATTAATAACATGGTCGCAAACGGGGAATTAAGTGCTCCGATTGTAATTGGGCGTGATCACCTTGACTCTGGCTCCGTCGCTTCTCCGAATCGAGAGACCGAAGCAATGAAAGATGGAAGTGATGCAGTTGCTGACTGGCCGATTTTAAATGCGATGATTAATAGTGTTGGTGGGGCAAGTTGGGTTAGCGTCCACCATGGCGGTGGTGTTGGCATGGGCTATTCGCTCCACGCAGGTATGGTTATTGTGGCAGACGGAACGAAAGAGGCGGAGCAGCGAATTGAACGTGTTTTAACAACAGATCCTGGAATGGGTGTTGTTCGTCATGTTGACGCTGGTTATGATTTAGCGAAGAAAACGGCAGAGGAGAAAGGCATTCATGTTCCGATGTTACGAAAGAAATAGGAGGTAGAGCGATATGACTGCACGACTATTAATAAAAAATGCTGCACAGCTGATCACAATGTCAGGTTACTCGGACCGTCCAGCAATAAAAGAGAAAATGTCACAAATAGGACTAATTGAAAATGGAGCTGTCTATATAGAAGATGGAATCATTGTTGAAGTTGGATCATCGAACGAAATGGTATCGAAATACAAAGATTCAGTGGCACTTACAGAGAAAATTGATGCCGCAGGAAAAGTGGTAGCTCCAGGGTTAATCGATCCCCATACGCACCTTGTTCATGCTGGTACGAGAGAAAATGAATACGCGATGCGGTTACAAGGGAAGACATACATGGAAATTATGGAAGCTGGTGGTGGCATTTATGCCACTACGCGTGCGACACAAAAAGCAAGTTATGAAGAATTGTTTGAACAGTCTAGAAAACGTTTGAATCAATTTTTATTACACGGAGTGACAACAGTTGAAGCGAAAAGCGGTTACGGTCTCACATTAGAACATGAAATAAAACAATTAGAAGTTGCGAAACAACTACATGAATCTCATCCGATCGATGTGATTTCCACGTTTATGGGTGCGCACGCAATTCCTTTATCAGAAAAGAGTACCCCCGAAACGTTTGTGTCGAAAGTGATTTCAGAAATGATTCCAGAAGTAGCCAATCGGAAGCTAGCAAAGTTTAATGACGTTTTTTGTGAACGTGGTGTTTTCACCCCAGATCAATCAAAGCGCATACTAGAGGCTGGTAGAGAATACGGACTTATTCCTAAAATTCACGCTGATGAGATTGAACCTTATGCAGGAGCTGAGTTAGCAGCGTCCGTTGGGGCTATTTCGGCTGATCATCTTCTAAGAGCATCAGATCAGGGAATAAAGGATATGGCTGAAGCTGGCGTGATGGGGGTACTACTTCCGGGAACGGCGTTTTTTCTAATGGCTGATTTTGCTCAAGCAAGAAAGATGATAGATGCTGGAGTAGGTGTGGCACTATCTACGGATGCAAACCCTGGTTCATCTCCTACACTCTCTCTTCCTTTTATTATGAATCTTGGCTGCTTGAAAATGGAGATGACGCCCGAAGAGGTATTAACTGCGACAACCATTAATGCTGCACATGCGGTTGGCTGTGCGGATACTACAGGGAGTCTTGAAGTTGGTAAAAAAGCTGACATCACAATATTTAATGTGCCTAATTACCTTACACTTTCCTACCAATATGGAATGAATCATGTCGACACTGTGATTAAAGGAGGCGTGCCGCTCGTTGTGGGAGGACACCTTTTATGAGGGGATATCCATACCCGATGTTAAATCGCCCAACCATGATTTGGTCAAAGCAAACGGATGAACAATGTGATCTTACGGTGAATGAATGGATTGAAACGATAGGAGAATCAACGCCAAATTGGCAAGACTACGACATTACCATTCTGGGGGTTCCCTTATCAAAGTCATCGATTAGTACATCCGCAGCAAGTGAGAATCCTGATGCGATGCGAAGAGCATGGCGTTCATTTCGTACGTATAATCTTGACGAAGACATTGATCTTGCTCGTTTAAAAGCGATAGATCTTGGTGATGTCAAACAGCATGCGACAGATATACGGTATACCCATGATCAAATTCAACAGGCTATGGTAGCGATGAGAGAACAGCACCGAAATACAATACCTCTAACGCTGGGCGGGGATCATTCGATTACAGCCATGTTGATTAAAGGCTGGAAGCAGGTGCATCAAAATGAGACGATTGGCATTTTGCAATTAGATACACATTTTGATTTGCGAGACTTATCAGATTTGGGTCCCGCCAATGGTACGCCCATACGGCAGGTAATAGAAAGCCATACGGTTGAAGGAAAGCATGTGCATAATATCGGACTTCACGGTTTTTTTAATAGTCTAGAGTTAAAAAACTATGCTGATGAACATGGCGTTCATTACACGACGATGAAAACAGTAAGGAAAAAGGGTATCCATCATGTCGTTCAAGATGCCTTAGCTCAACTTGAAAAAACCGTTGACACGATTTACTTAACGGTCGACATGGATGTTCTTGATATTACTTTTAACCCTGCAGCACCTGCAGCAACGCCAGGTGGTATGAGAACGGAAGAGTTGTTTGACGCTGTCCAGTTAGCGGGTGAGCATCCGAAAGTGAAGGCGATGGACATCGTTTGCCTCGATCCTCGAAAAGATGTAAGAGATATAGGGGTGAAAAGTGCCGTTCATACAATGCTTTCATTTTTAACTGGAGTTTGTAAACGAAAGGAACCATCTTGACCACTAGTGTTGATAACGCTTACAATGAAGGTGGATATTAGTAACTAGTAGAAACGTGGACAGGTGAGAGAAATGACACAAAAGATACTGATTGGTAAATTAGCGATGCTCGTGGCATCATTAACTCCTGAAGAGTTAGAACCATTTTCTCATCAGCTGAAAGATGTGGATTACTGTGAAGGAAAGTCTGGATCAATGAGTATGCAGAAAGTAATCTCAGCTGTTGAAACATCTGCTAAAAGGAATAAGATTATTTCAGAAGAGCTTTATCGAGAGACGCATGCCTTGTATCATGCCATTTTAGAGGCATTGGAAGGGGTTATGCGTGGCCAGATAGGCGCAGGAGATATGATGCGGACCGTGGGCTTACGTTTCGCTATTGTACGTGGCTCACCTTATGAGCATTTTGATGAAGGAGAATGGATTGCTGTGGCTTTTTATGGAACAATTGGGGCTCCAGTAAAAGGGCTTGAACATGAAACGTTTGGTCTCGGAATTAATCATATAGGATAAAAGCTGCCTAAAGTAATGAGTGATGAGGAGGCGGCAATGGAACGGTATGTTCCATTGTCGCCTCTTTTTGTTTTGAGACGATCAATTTCATAGAGAGAAGGCGATAGGTATGGTTCATTTAAATGGCTCTATGTTAACTTTAATGGAAATGAAACGTGTCATTTACGAAGGAGAAAAAATTGCGATTGACCCGCTCAGTATGGAAAAGGTTATAAAAAGCAGGTTAGCAGTTGAGAGAATCGTGGCAAGTGGGGAGACTGTCTATGGAATTAATACGGGTTTCGGTAAATTCAGCGACGTTCGGATTCAGGATAAAGATGTCGATACTCTTCAACTTCACCTAATACGTTCTCATGCTTGCGGGGTAGGGGAGTATTTTACTGAACCAGTTAGTAAAGCAATGGTGGTGTTACGACTGAATGCGTTATTAAAAGGGTATTCCGGGGTACGCCCATGTGTTGTCGAACGTCTTTGCGATCTAGCAAATGAAGAAATTATTCCCGTTATTCCAAGTCAGGGATCTCTTGGAGCTTCCGGGGATCTAGCGCCGCTATCTCATCTTGCGTTAGTTCTTGTTGGAGAAGGAAAAGTTCATTATAACGGGAGTATTTTACAAACGAAATGTGTGTATGATGAACTGGGGATCTCCCCTCTTACCTTAAAAGCAAAAGAAGGACTTGCCCTTATTAATGGTACACAAGCGATGACGGCGATGGGGGTGATCAACTATATTGAAGCTGAGCGTTTAATGGATCAGTGCGATTGGATTGGCGCTATGACGCTTGAAGCACTTGAAGGAATTATTGACGCCTTTCATCCAGCGATACACGAAGCACGAGGGTATCCTGAACAAATGGAAGTAGCTGAGCGAATAAGAAAGTTAACTAGTGATAGTAAGCTCGTGACACATCAAGGAGAAAAACGCATACAGGACGCCTATTCTTTACGATGCATGCCACAAGTTCACGGGGCTTCAAGACAAAGTCTAGCTTATGTAAAAGAAAAGCTTGAGATTGAAATGAACGCTGCCACAGATAATCCTCTTATTTTAGAAAACGGCCAAACGGTCGTCTCTGGTGGGAATTTTCACGGTCAGCCCATTGCCATTGCGATGGACTTTCTCAAAATCGCCGTAGCTGAAATGGCTAATATTTCAGAACGGAGAGTGGAACGGCTTGTTAATCCTCAGCTAAATGATTTGCCGGCATTTTTAAGCCCGGATCCTGGGCTTCAGTCTGGTGCCATGATTATGCAATACGCGGCCGCATCCCTCGTATCAGAGAACAAAACATTTGCCCATCCAGCGAGTGTAGATAGCATCCCCTCATCCGCGAATCAGGAAGATCACGTAAGTATGGGGACAATTGGTGCTCGTCATGCTTATCAAATCATAGGAAATACCCAGAAAGTGGTGGCGATTGAAATGATATGTGCGATGCAAGCATTAGAAATTCGGGGCATCTCATTAGCCTCTACATCTGCTCAGAAGTTATATAAAATAGGAAGAACAATCGTATCGTCGATTGAGGAAGATCGCGTTTTTTCAGATGATATTGAAACTCTTACAGCGTGGCTATGTGCAGATCAATTTAATTGGAATATTCATGGTCAATTGATACTCGGTTAATGGTTAGAGAAGGCAAAAGGACAATTCCTATAAAACGGAATTGTCCTTTTTGATTAGCGATTAATCTTCGTAAAACTCGTGATCCGTTTCAAAAAGAACATCTTCCTGACACGAGACACAATCGTTAAAACAACGTGTGAAATCTAACGGGAATAAACGACGACAAACGTTGGAGCAGTATCGAGAACAGCTAGGAGCGCTTTCGCGACCGGCTGTGTCATTATCTCGATCACCACAGCGTCCGTTTCTGCGCCCTCTTGTTTCGCCTTCAGTTCGGTTGCTTCGTTTAACATTTAATCTTCGGTTATTTGCACTTCGACGATTTCCCATATTACCACCTCCTATCTATCAATACTTTATGTAGCAGGGACTGGACATGCTTATCCATATGCCTAGTTAAAGCATTCAGTTCTTCAATTTTTAGGGAAAAGTTCAGAAAATACGGTTATTTCTCTTGTTTTTATAGAAATGTATGTAAAAATAGGTATAAATACCCTTTGGTGCATAGTGGGTATTAGCAATTTCAACGCTATCGTACATAAATATAATGGAATAAATAGGTTTAAGGAGCTGTCTCAATTAATGCCTTCAACAAAAACGTTAGTCATTTCAATTTCTTCAATGGTGGTCCTTATACTTGGACTAACTTACTGGTTTATTTCAGATTTAGATTGGAGTTTAAAAGAAAAAGCGGAGGAAGCCGAGGCCATAAGTGAAGAAACTGGGTCATCTGTTGATCCGGAGCGCTACGTGGATAATGGAGAAGAATCCATTACATCAGATGGAATACCAAGTGAAAATAAATTTCAGGACTATATCCATGGGATGACGCATCAAAAAGTCGTTGCAGAAGATAAGTGGGGAATCTATCAAATTTCAGAAGAGCGGATTGATAATATGCTCGAGGTGCTAGATAAAGTAAAAGGAACGCCAGAAGAGTATAAGTACCAGGATTTTTATACGGAAGCTTTAACAGAATGGGATAAAGGAAACTTTAATAATGCAGTTGATGTCCATAACTACATTTGGAATTTAAATGGAGGAACGATTGGAAAGGCAGAAAGATTAATGACAACAGAAGAGGAACAAGCCTATATTGAGAAAACATATGATGAGCGGTGATCCCGCTTATTTTTGTTTTTACACAACATTTTGGTAAACTGAAAAGAGAATGAAGTTAAGAAACGGAGGGTGACCAATTGAAAAATAACGATCAGCCGTACGAAAATATGTTAATTCATGAAAAATCGCCCTATTTACTTCAGCACGCTCACAATCCAGTTGACTGGTATCCATGGGGTGATGAAGCGTTTGAGAAAGCGAAACGCGAGAACAAGCCTGTGCTTGTTTCAATTGGATATTCGACTTGTCATTGGTGTCATGTGATGGAAAGAGAGAGCTTTGAGGATGAGGAAACGGCAAAGCTTCTAAACGATCGCTTTGTAGCGATTAAGGTCGATCGAGAAGAGCGACCGGATATTGATTCCATTTACATGAAAGTTTGTCAGGGATTAACCGGTCAGGGCGGGTGGCCGCTGAATGTTTTTGTTACGCCTGATCAAAAACCATTTTATGCGGGAACTTATTTTCCGAAAGAAAGCCGATACAATCTACCCGGATTTAAAGATGCGATCATGCAGCTTTATCAGCAATACAAGGAAAATCCTGAGAGAATTACAGGAATTGGAGATAAGATAACCGCGTCATTGCAAGAACGAATGAATACGGAAGGTGGGGAATTAACAGAGGAGCCGCTTCATAAAGCGTTTGAACAGATGCAAAATTCCTTTGATACGATATTTGGTGGTTTCGGTCAGTCCCCGAAATTCCCTTCTCCTCATATGCTGATGTATTTGCTACGGTATTATCGTCAATATAATCAAGATCTCGCTTTAACGATGGTTACTAGAACGCTTGATGCTATGGCGAACGGCGGCATTTATGATCACGTAGGGTTTGGTTTTGCGAGGTACGCAGTCGATCAGGAATGGCTTGTGCCCCATTTCGAAAAAATGCTGTATGATAACGCCATGCTTGCGCTTACCTATACCGAAGCATTTCAAGTCACTGGGAACGAACACTACAAACGAGTTGCTTGTGAGATACTCGAATACGTACAACGTGACATGACAGGTAATGATGGAGGCTTTTATTCTGCTGAAGATGCTGATTCTGAAGGTGAAGAAGGCAAGTTTTATGTGTGGACAGCAAAAGAAGTTCACACAATCTTAGGTGAAGAACTTGGCTCTCTGTACACTGAGGTGTATGACATCACGGCAAGAGGAAATTTCGAAGGGAAAAACATTCCTAACTTAATCAAAACGGATCTTTCAAAGATTGCTAAATCATTCAACCTGACAGAAGAAGCCGTTCAAACTCAACTGGAAACAGCTAGAAAGAAACTTTATGCCGAGCGAAAAAAACGCGTTCATCCGTATAAAGATGACAAAATTCTGACGAGCTGGAACATGTTGATGATTGCGGCTTTTGCGAAAGCAGGAGGGGTGTTTCAAGACGCTGGATACACAGAACTAGCTGAAAAGTCGTATCGATTTATAGAAGAAAACATGGTCATTGACGGTCGATTAATGGCTCGTTATCGAGATGGAGAAGTGAAATTCAAAGCGTATCATGACGATTATGCGTATGGACTCTGGGCGTTAAATGAATTGTATGAAACAACGTATAACTCACAATATCTTGTTAAAGCGAAAAAGCTCTCTGATGATATGCACGAATTGTTTTGGGATGAGAGTTCTGGAGGCTTCTATTTGTATGGCCATGATGCCGATCCATTGATTGCCAGACCGAAGGATGTTCACGATGGTGCCCTACCATCTGGAAATAGCGTTGCTGTTCTTCAGTTGCTTCGTTTATCAAAATTAACTGGAGAAATGAAATATGATGAGTGGGCTAATCGGATGTTTACCGCTTTTTCAGGTGATGTCTCATCCTATTCAAGTGGTCATGCTTATTTCTTAATGTGTAAGCTGTACGCACGATCTTCTTCTAAAGAAGTGGTCATTGTTGGTTCAAATCGTGATCAGCATAAGAAGAGATTGGAACAGTTTCTCCGGCAGAACTTTTTACCTGAACTAACGGTCATTAGCGTAGAAGATCCGACGGAACTAACGGAAGCAGCTCCATTCGCTGCTAACTTCGAGAAGACAAACGAAACGACCATTTATATTTGTGAGAATTTCAGCTGTTCACTTCCTGAGAGGGACGTGGATAAAGTCATGAAAGAACTGCAAAAATAAACGAAAAAGCTACCGGGCTGAACCTGGTAGCTTTTTGTCGATAAAGAGGTGATGTCATGAGCACGATCACAACAACGCTTAAGGAGTTAGAAGAAAAGAATAAAATCACGATTTTATTTGCATGTGAAGCGGGGAGTCGCGCTTTCGGTTATGAGAATGAGAACAGTGATCGTGATATACGGTTTATCTACACGCACGATCTAGCCTGGTATTTAACGGTGTTTCCTAAGACTGATGTTTTAGAAGTGAACAGTGGAAAGGTTGAACTCCATGGATGGGATATAAAAAAGACGCTTTATTTAATAGGTAAATCGAATCCTTCCATTATGGAGTGGTTCATTTCACCGACTATTTATAAGGAAGCAGAAGAAGTGAAAATGCTTAGGGAATTAAGCACGGATTGTATTTTAGTAAAACCATTATTGTTTCATTATATAAAGATGGGAAGAACAAATTTAAAAGCACAGGAAGGACGTTCCGATCAAAAAGGGATGCTGTATGCTTTAAAATCGATTCTTTTCGGAAGGTGGATTTTGGAGAATGAAAGCATTCCCCGGTTAACTCTCCCTCAACTTCTCCAAGTTTCATCGGTTCATGATCATATAAAAATGCAGGGAAAGACGTTATTCAGAAGAGAAACGCTTAGTGAGCCAGAACACTTAATAGGTAATCTTGAAGAAGAGTTAAATCAATTAGAGAAAAAAGCTCGGCTCATAAAAGAAAGGCGTGTGATGGATCAAAATAGAATTGATTGCGTATTTCGATCGATCGTTAGAAGGTAATGGAAAAGGGACTTTCCAATCAAAACGGTATCCATTCGAACGCGTATTCGCTACAATAGACATAGAATAATTTTTGAGGTGATCGGATGGAAAGAAAAAAGAAACTGCCCCAGCTTCTGGAGATGTTTCAGCAGGAGGAAAAGTATCGGTCTAATATCGTAACATGGAAAACGATTGAACCGAAGGAAGCGAAAACAATGCCTTTTCCACGAGGGCTTCAGCCAGAGCTTCAGAAAGCCCTTGAAGAAAGAGGTGTGCAACAATTATACACCCATCAAGCAACAGCATATGATGAGGCTTCAAAAGGAAACAGCTTCGTAGCTGTTACACCGACCGCTTCAGGAAAAACCTTGTGCTATAATTTGCCTGTTTTAGATACGATATTGAAAGATCCTTCTAGTCGGGCTCTTTATTTGTTCCCAACAAAAGCCCTTGCGCAGGATCAAAAGAGTGAGATCAATGAATTAATTGATGAGATGGAAGTTGATTTAAAAGGGTACACGTACGATGGAGATACGTCTCCAACGATTAGACAAATCGTTCGTAAAGCAGGGCATATCGTTATGACAAATCCAGACATGCTGCACTCTGCTATTCTTCCTCACCATACAAAGTGGGTTTCACTATTTGAAAATCTTAAAGTGATTGTGATTGATGAGCTCCATACGTATCGCGGTGTATTTGGAAGCCATGTGGCTAACGTGATTAGAAGATTGAAGCGTATTTGTCAATTTTATGGAAGTAACCCTATTTTTATTTGTACATCAGCAACGATTGCGAATCCGAAAGAGCTTGCCGAAGAGTTAACCGGAGAACAAATTACATTAATTAATAACAATGGCGCGCCTACCGGCCGGAAACACTTTGTTCTTTATAATCCTCCCGTTGTCAATCAGGCGCTTAATATCAGGCGTTCCGCAACGCTTGAAGCAAGAAATTTAGCTGTAGAGCTTTTGAAAAATAACATTCAAACAATCGTTTTTGCACGGAGTCGTGTGCGAGTTGAAATCCTTCTCACCTACTTGCAACAGTTGGAACAGCGAGATTTAGGGCCACGCTCCATCATGGGTTATCGAGGAGGGTATCTGCCTAAACAAAGAAGAGAAATTGAACGAGGCCTCCGAAACGGAGATATTAAAGGTGTCGTTAGTACGAATGCTCTCGAGCTCGGTGTTGATATCGGTCAACTTCAGGCGTGTGTTTTAACAGGATATCCAGGCACCATTGCAAGCACCTGGCAGCAAGCCGGTCGTGCAGGGCGTCGCCAGGATGAATCTGTCGTGTTTGTTGTTGCAAGCTCAAGTCCGCTTGATCAATATATGATCACTCATCCTGATTACTTTTTTGAACGGAACCCGGAAGAAGCTCGAGTAAACCCTAATAATCTAATTATTCTTGTTGATCACGTAAAATGTGCTGCATATGAGCTTCCTTTTCAGCAAGGAGATACGTTTGGTGGAGAAAACATTGAAGATGTGCTGGAGTTTTTAACGGATGAACAGCTCCTACATCATCGGGCAAATCGGTGGTTCTGGATGAATGATGCTTTCCCAGCTCACAACGTAAGCCTTCGCTCTGCGTCGCAAGAAAATGTAGTAATTATTGATCAAACGACAGCTTCGAATGTAAAAGTGATTGGAGAAATGGATCGGTTTAGTGCCATGACACTTCTGCATGAGGAAGCGATTTATCTTCATCAGGGTGTGCAATATCAAGTGGAACTGCTCGACTATGATGAAAAAAAGGCGTGGGTCCGAGAAGTGGATGTCGATTACTATACAGATGCTAATCTTGCCGTGCAGCTGAAGGTTTTGGAAGAAGACAAGCATGACCCACTGCCGCATACGACAGCCACTTATGGAGAAGTGATGGTCAACGCAATGGCAACGATATTTAAGAAAATCAAATTTGAGACGCATGAAAATATCGGATCTGGTCCGATTCATCTTCCTGAAGAAGAGCTTCATACGAATGCATGCTGGTTTGATTTCCCGGAAAGCTTTGTCCAAACAATGGGAGAAAATCGGTTGGAGGAGGGATTACTCGGACTTGGTAATGTCCTTCGAAACGTTGCTCCTCTCTTCGTCATGTGCGATGTGTCTGACCTGCATGTTACACCTCAAATTAAAGCTGTGCATTCAAACAAGCCGACCGTATTCTTCTATGATCGTTATCCAGGAGGAATAGGATTATCCGAAAGAGTATACAAAGAACTAGGCTTTATTTTAAAGGAAGCGGAATCGATTGTCGTGAATTGCGAATGTGAAAGCGGCTGCCCATCCTGTGTTGGAGTATCAGGTGAAACGGGAGAAAATAGCAAGAAAACGGCTATCTATTTACTTGAATACTTAAGAGGTGAACATTCTCATGTCACTGAAGGCTAAATTAAATCGAATGAAAAAGCATATGAACCTGAGTGAAGCGGATGAAGTTGAAGCGAAAGTCGAGCAGCCCACCGTTGACGTGCCTCACCTTCAAAAATGGAAAGAGCTTCATGCGCATCCCTATTTTCTTGACGGAGACTATGCACTTGTAAGAAAAAAGCAATATCCGACTAGCTATCAGCATGGTCGTTATGTGTTTCAAGAGCTTGAAAATGTAGTGGAACGCTGGAATAACCACCATCGTGCTCATCCGCTTTCGTCTAAGCATCTTACCCCTTCTGATTTGCTGTTTTTTGATACAGAAACAACAGGTCTTGGTGGTGGAGTTGGCAATACTATCTTTTTACTCGGATATAGCCAGTATACAGAAAATGGAATATCTATTAATCAGTACTTTTTGCCTGGACCAGGTGCGGAGGTGCCTATGTACAAGGCTTTTCTCGACGATGTGAACGAACTGAAGAACCTTGTGACGTACAATGGCAAAGCTTTTGATTGGCCGCAGGTGAAAACACGTCATACGTTAATACGCGAGCAAGTACCGAAGTTACCTCAATTTGGCCACTTTGATCTTTTGCATGGAGCAAGACGTTTTTGGAAAAATGAAATGGAATCTGTTAGACTCGCCAATGTAGAAGAACAGCAGTTAGGTTTTGAACGTAAGGAAGACATTCCAGGCTATTTAGCCCCTATGCTCTATTTTGAATTTGTGAAAGACCCTGATCCAGAGCTCATTGAAGGTGTGTTAAAGCACAACGAAGAAGATATTTTATCGTTAATTACGCTTTATATTCGTATGTCTCATCTTCTGCTCGACGTGGAAGGGAAGTCGTTAAGCGCTGAAGAGCAGTATCAATCTGCTCGTTGGTGGGAAGCTGTAGGAGAGGAAGATCACGCTGCGGTACTTTATGCAAAAACAATTGGACGTTATGAGAAAGAAGCGAAAAAAGCGCTTGCTCGAATTTACAAAAAACAAGATCAGATTCATAAATCTATCAATATCTGGCTTTCTTTATCGCAGAATACGAATGATGAAGACTGTGACATTGAACTCGCCAAATATTATGAGCATAAAGTGAAAGACTATGAAAAAGCGCTATATTATGCTTTATCCGCGTATCAAAAGTGGAAAGAGAAGAAACGTATTTTAAAAGATAAAGAAGAGAATGAGCGGTTGATGTATATGAAGAGAATTGAACGGCTTGAGCAAAAGGAAGCGCGTTAACGATTGGAGGTTGTTATGCAAGATTTCTATGATGTACTTAAGAAAAAAGAACCTTTCCATTCGCTGAGCGATGAAGAGATTGAGAAATTAATGGCATCTGCCAAGTTCTCTACTTATCAGAAAGGTGAATTTTTATATCACGAAGATGAAGATGCAAATACCCTTTATCTCCTTGTTACTGGCATTGCAAAAAACATCGTTCATAAAGCAAATGGCCAGCAGGCTACGATGCGATTTTACTACCCGGGCGACCTGGTAGGATTAATGATTATGTTAACGGATGAGTCGATGACATTTTCAGTTCAGGCAAATGAAGATTGTCAGGTCATTCAAATCAAAAAAGAAGTAATGTTAAAGATTATGACGGAAAATCCTGCTTTTTCGCATAATGTTCTTGATACAATTGGGGAACGGATGCGTAGTCTCTATGATGAAATTAAGCAGGAGCGAGATCGCGAATCAGATGGAGAAAACATCGCTCTTTATCGAACGAGAGTAAGTGCCATTATGGATTCCAAGGTAACAATTCCTCCTACTTATACGGTACTGGAAACAGCGGATCTGTTTCGAACGAAAAATTATGATGGTGTAATCGTTAGTGAAGATCGTGAGAGTGTATTAGGAACGGTTACTCCTCTTGAAATCATTAATGCCCTTACGATGGGACAATACCAGGATCCGATTCATAAATGGATGTATCAGAAACCCAATCTCGTGGAGGAAGATGCGTTCAGTTACGAAGCGCTTGCTTATTTGAAATTTCATAAAGTGTCACTGTTACCCGTAGTAAAGCGAGATCGCATAGTAGGAATGGTTTCTGCGAAATCTTTTCTCGGCATTCAAGAATCTGCTTATCTTGATTTATCTTATCGCTTATCAAGAGCAAAAGAACTTGATGAAATAATGAATCTCTCTCCTCCTATTCATGAAGAGTTTCGTGCCTTTATTCAGGAATTACTTGATGCCAATACATTAGGGTATGAAATATGTGAAATGATGTCCAATTATAATGATGAAATGCACCGTCGCATTATTTTACTGGCTGAAAAGGAAATGATAAGAGAAGGATACGGAAGAGCACCTGTGAACTACTGTTTTATTGTGATGGGAAGTGAAGGAAGAAAAGAACAGGCTTTCAGCACAGATCAGGATAATGGTCTAATTATCGATGATTTTGAACACCTTGAACACAAAACAGAAATTGAAACGTTTTTTAAAGTGTTTGCAGAGAAAATCAATGCGATGCTTACAACATGCGGTTTGCCAGAATGTGATGGCGGAATTATGGCCAAAAATGAGAAGTGGAGACGGTCTCTCTCAAATTGGCAAACAGAAGTGAATCGGTGGATTACGGAAACGGACGCTGAAGAAATTCGTAACTTTACGATCTTTATGGATTTTCGCCCTGTGTATGGCGACTTTGATTTGGCGCGAGCGCTCAGAAGTCGTATAACAGAACGAATCCGAAAAGCACATACGCTACAAATGCTGTTAATGAAAGATACAATTAGATTTCGCGTTCCACTTAACCCTCTTGGGAAACTACAGCTTCGCGGAAAAGAAAAAACGCTTGATTTAAAAAAGGCTGCCATTATGCAAATCGTGAATGGAATTCGGATTTTTGCAATGAAATATGGCGTTGAAGAAGTGAATACAATTAAACGTCTACACGAGTTAAAGAAAAAAGAAATTTTTCATCATCGTGACGTGATTAATATTGAAACCTCTCTTCATTATTTGTATACCTTTCGAGTAAGACAGAACCTTTATCAATTGGAAAAAGGGTCGGAAATTTCCAATCTAGTTAGGCCAATTGAGTGGGAGAAAGAAGAAAGAAGGAAAATGAGGGAAGCGTTACTTGTTGCGAAGAGAATGCAACAGGTAAGTGAATTAAGCTTCCGAAGGAATCGGAGTATTTAACAATGTCGTCCATAGGTTTTAAATTATTGCGTTATTATCTTTATGACCGCTTAAAATGGCAAAAAAAAATAAAAACAGACAAAACATTACCTGTATATGAACGCTTGTATGATTCATTATTGTTATATCAAGAATCAAGTAGCCGTTATTTTACGGTTTTTGATCTTGAAACAACGGGCTTTTATCCAGCGATTGGAGATGAAGTGATATCAATTGGAGCAGTGAAAGTTGATCTTATTGAAGGTCGTATTCTTGAAGAGTCTTTTTACCGCATTGTCCGACCCATTAAGAAAGTTCCGAGATTTGTTCGGCAACTAACCGGCTTGTCAATTGATGAAATTCGTGCAGGATGGACGTTTATCGAGGCTTTTGAAGAGTTTCTATCCTTTAGTAAAGGAACAACTCTTGTTGCTCATCCTGTTAAATTTGACGTATATTTTCTGCAAAACCTTATCCAAAGATGGGGATTACCAGACTATTTGCCGCCTTATTTAGATTCTGAAGCACTTGCTAAGGAATTATTTCCACGAAGTAATCCTCAGCTTGACTCGTTAATAAGGAAACTTAATATTGATCGTCATGAACGCCATCATGCTCTAAATGACGCCAAAATGACTGCTGAACTTTTATTAGTAATGTTTCACAAGTTGGACATGAACGACGGTCATGATGAGGAAATAAGACAGCGAATTGCAAGGGATAATCTCGTATTTGGTAGGAAATAGCTTTATTTCTTTTCATTATTCCCCGGGCAAGCGCATAAAGGGCATTCTTTCGACGATTTCTTTTATAAAACTTGTTGAAACACCGTTTACAATTGTCGTCTCTTGTTGTAACTTTGAGTAGTATATTGAAGTTTCTGAGTTTTTTTAGAAATAATTCAGATGAAATGTAATGGAGAGATGGAAATTGAAGCAAGTAATCATGGTCATGTTCTTTATAGTAATTGCGTTAACAGTCGTTGTAATGAGTCAAATCAGTGATTCAGCTCAGAATTACAGTGACAATGAGGTCATTGTTCAAAAATAGGCGTGAATTTCAGGTGAAGATTGGGGAAATAAGGACGAATACACAGTACATGTACATCGCGATGAACATAGGCTAGTAGGGAAATCACCAAATTAAGAAGGGGGAACCTACACTATGTTTCATAGACACCATCGCATGGGACCAAATGGAAATATGCCAAATCAGGTGAGTCCAGCTATGCAAGGACCGAATGCGAATATGCCGAATCAAGTGAGTCCAGCTATGCAGGGACCAAATGCGAATATGCCGAATCAAGTAAGCCCTGCTATGAAAGGCGGCATGCCAGGTCAGGTAAGTCCAGCCATGCAAGGTCCGGGAGGTCCATGTCCCACAAGTCCTGTTGTATATCCGACAAAATGTTGTGTGAAGAATCATTACTATAAGCACAACGTCGATCACATTCATCCTACCCATATTAAAAATGTTCATCATCATATGTATGAGCACAATCATAGCTATCCTTTAACGGAGTCAGATGAAGTGTTAGCATCACATATGAATAACTATCCACCACCACGTCCAACGGGTGCCATGCCGGCAGGATACGCACCTACAAGCCCATCTCAAGTGGCAGGGGCTATGCAGGGACCGAATGGTAATGGTTTGAACGGTCAAGTAAGTCCGGCTCAAAAGAGAAGAAAATAATGAAATAATGAAACGAACTGGGCTCCCAGTTCGTTTTTACATAGGAGGTGTGTAAGTGGCAAACGTTTTGCTTGTTACTGGTTATAAGGCACACGAGCTAGGAATATTTAATGATGATCATCCAGGTCTTCCAATTATTAAGGCAGCTTTGCAAGGAAGAATGTCACAGCTAATTGAAGAAAAAGATGTGGAATGGATTTTAATAAGTGGACAGACTGGAGTGGAACTCTGGGCGGGTGAAGTGGCCCTTGATTTGAGAGAGCTTTATCCTGCTTTAAAGCTTGCTGTCTTGACGCCATTTTTGGAACAAGAAAGCAAATGGAAAGAACCGACGCAAGATTTTTATAATATGATACTCGCGGAAGCTGATTTTGTTGAGTCGATTACAAGTCGTCCCTATGAAAATCCAGGGCAGTTAAAAGCGAAGAATGAATTTTTAGTTCGTAAAAGTCACGCAATGCTCGTTTTATATGACGAAGAAACGCCAGGTTCTCCAGAATATTACTTAAAAGAAGCGAAGAACAGACAGAGAACAGATGCAGGGTACGAAGTTTTTACAATCACGCCGATTGATCTGGATTTACTAGAACAGGATTTACGTGAAAGTGATCCAGATTTTTACAAGCAATGAGGCGAATTGAAGAGATTCCAATTGACAAGAGGGAACTCTTTTGGAAGAATAAAATAAAGACAATAATCGCATACATACAGAGGTGATAAAATGGCCGAGCAACAACCGACTCAATTAACAGCTAAGGATATTCTTGAAAAAGATTTTAAAAGCGGATTTCGCGGTTATGACCAGGACGACGTTGATAAGTTTCTAGATGTCGTGATTAAAGATTATGAGCGTTTTGAGAACGATATCGAACAACTACGTCAAGAAAACACGCGTTTAAGAAGAGAAATGGATCGACTGTCCGAGCAGCAAAAGCGACAGCAGACGCGATCTCAAACGCAACCAGGAAATACGAACTATGATATTTTAAAGCGACTTTCTAATTTAGAAAAACATGTTTTTGGAAGTAAGTTGTATGAATAAACCGCCATTGGTGGTTTATTTTTTTAGGACTTGATAAATTTCAATTACCGTACTATACTATTAATTACAGAAACAAAAACATTTCACTAAGCAACCTTGCATCTAAACAGAATATAAGATATAATTGCTTTTGCTGTCCTAACAATGATAACGTTCGGGTGATCGCTGTATGTTACACATAAGTAGCATATAGAGGAAAGTCCATGCTCGCACGGTCTGAGATGATCGTAGTGTTCGTGCCTGATGAAACAATAAGTCAGGGTAGTCCATTTTGGGCTAACGGCGGGGAAACGGCCTAAGTTCTTAACGGATAAGGCCCGAATACTCTGAAAGTGCCACAGTGACGAAGTCTTAATGGAAACATTAAGAGTGGAACGAGGTAAACCCCACGAGCGAGAAACCCAAATTATGGTAGGGGAGCTTTCTCGAAGGAATTAAACGGAGAGAAAGCCAGGCGGTGAGGACGCGTCTGGAGATAGATGATTACCACTTGAGTACGAGGGGAGACCCGTTCGCAGTACGATAGAACAGAACATGGCTTACAGAACGTTATCATCTTTGATGAAAAGCCCTTATGGGGCTTTTTTGTACGTTAAGGCTATAAATCGTGTTTGACTGGAAAACCTAAGAGGAATTCGTGATAAGCAATGCCTCATTAAATTCAATTTGGACTAGCTTATTTATTTTTTGTATGATTACTAATACAACTACTATTACATAGAAGAGCGAAAAAGATTGGAGTGGAATAGATGGCGAAATACGAATTAATTGCAACGGCCACCATGGGGCTCGAATCATTGGTTGCTCGTGAAGTAAAGGATTTAGGTTTTGAAAATGTACGTGTAGAAAATGGTAAGGTTACTTATGAGAGTGATGAAATTGGGATTTGTCGTTCGAATTACTGGCTAAGAACAGCCGATCGTGTAAAACTAAAAGTTGGCGAATTTAAAGTTACGTCGTTTGATGAACTTTTTGAAGCAACGAAGGCACTACCGTGGGGAGAGCTGTTACCTGAAAACGCAGAATTTCCTGTTAGCGGACGTTCTGTTAAATCAACGTTATACAGTGTACCGGATTGTCAGGCAATTGTGAAGAAAGCAATCGTAGAAAGCTTGAAAGAAATATACAATGTTTCTTGGTTTGAAGAAGATGGGCCACTATTTAAGATAGAAGTGGCCATTCATAAGGATACCGCTATTCTTACAATCGACACAAGCGGTAAAGGTCTGCATCGTAGAGGGTATCGTTACCTGCATAGTGCTGCGCCCCTAAAAGAAACAATGGCGGCTGCTATGGTGATGCTAACAAATTGGAATGCCGATAAACCTTTCATGGACCCATTTTGCGGCTCAGGTACACTTCCGATTGAAGCAGCGATGATTGGCCAAAATATCGCACCAGGATTTAATCGAGAATTTGCATCTGAAGATTGGGCGTGGATTGGAAAGAACCGCTGGGAAGAAGCTATGATTGAAGCTGAAGATCTTGCAAAATATGATCAGCCTCTTCACATCTTTGGTAGCGATCTTGATCCAAAAATGGTTGATCTTTCTAAGAATAATGCTCTTGAAGCTGGATTTGGGGATATGATTCAATTCAAGCAAATGCAAGTGACGGACGTTAGTTCAAAGTTTGAATATGGAACTCTCATTGGTAATCCTCCATATGGCGAGCGACTCGGTGAACGTGAAGAAGTAGAAGATATGTATCGGAAGATGGGCAAAGCGTTCCGTGAGCGTCTTGATACCTGGTCTGTGTACATTCTAACTTCTCATCCTCGCTTCCAGGAAGTTTACGGAAAGCGAGCGACGAAGAACCGTAAGCTATACAATGGCGATATTAAAACGCATTACTATCAGTTCTTTGGACCAAGACCGCCCAAAAATTAAGTTTAGACAAAAGCACCTCTCCATATATGGAGAGGTGCTTTTGTCTTCCTCTATCAACCATCTTATTAGACTTTTTCAACCACATACGCGCGTTTATCACGGAAATATTTCTCACCGTCGTCAACCGAGTGTTCAAAAAATCCTTCAACTTCATGAACCACTTTGTATTCTCGCTCTGGATCAGAAAAAAGTTGTGAAGCATTACTAGCTAGCAATACAATATCGGTTGTCGATACAAAACTATCTAGTTCTTTTGCCTTATAGTGCTCACCTGGTTTTAACGTATTGATTCGATGCTGTCTCATGAAGAAGTCCCCTTTCCAAAAATATGATTTACTTTTGTGTTACCACGTGTCTATCGTCTTTAAACGGAATAATGTGGAAAAAATATCACGATGTACATAAATCATTTGAAGGCAGTTTGTTTCATAAAGTAGGAAGAGTTGGACTCTAAAGGGGGGCATTTATGAAAAAAGCGATTTTTGGTATTATCATTTCAGTAGCCGTCATTATGTTTCTTACAAATCCAAGTCAGGCTGATTATAGTAGCTGGGTTGGAAAGCAGTTAAAGAAAGATCAAAATGCTCTTATTGAATTAGGCGTGGATCTTGCAGTTGTTCCATATGTAAGAGATCAAACATCACGAACAGAAGCATATGTTTTTTCAATTTATCGGACAAAATTATGGAATGATAAAGAAATAGTAGTTATTGGGATGTTTGATTCTTTCTACATTAATAAGAAGAATATCGAAAAAATAAAAAAGATCGAATGAAATGGAAAACGTATAGGAAAAGGCATACCATGTCTTTTCCTATACGTATGATTCGTAACTTATGGTAGGATAGAACAAGAGGGATTAAAAGGCTTTCATCTCTTCATGCGTGAAGTATTCAGGTTTTTTAGCACCCTGAGCATGAAGTTCTTTAAAGTAGACTTGATACTCATTTAACGAGAGCGAACCTTGTAAATAATTCACCTGGATAAAGTCTAGTAATTCGTCTGCGGTAGCTGGTTTTCTTCCTTTTACCTGATCGAATGTGTGTATCAGATTCTGTATGGACATCTGAATCCCTCCTTGAACTATTTGCTTACCAAAAGGATAACATGAGAATATTCAGATCGATTATTTTTGAATTTTTTAACTTCCGACAAATCCTTACATAATGAAGCGAGATGTGTCGAATTTAATGCGAAGAACAATATCATTTTGAAAAGGGGTTAAAATATGACGAAAGAGTTAAAGCAAGTAGAAGAGCAATTTTTAACATTTGTTAAAAAAATGATGAGTTTTAATGAAGCAATTGGTGTAATGTATTGGGACCTTCGAACTGGCGCACCCAAAAAAGGTGCTGAGCAGCGTTCTGAAGTTATTGGCATGATGTCTTCTGAAGTTTTTGAAATGTCGGTTTCTTCAGAAATGAAGGGATTTCTTGATCAACTTACAAAAGAAGACGTGCAAGCAGATTTAAGTGAAATCACACGTAAAACGGTCGAAGAGTGTCGCAAAGATTATGAGCGTAACATTAAAATTCCAGCAGAAGAATATTCAGAGTATGTGATTTTAAGTTCAAAAGCAGAAACAATCTGGGAGGAAGCGAAAGAAAAAGCTGACTTTGAGTTGTTCAGACCTTACCTTGAAAAATTAGTGGCATTCAATCAAAAGTTTGTCGAATATTGGGGCTATGAAGAAAATAAATATGATACGCTCCTTGATATGTATGAACCTGGGGTCACTGTTAAGGTGATTGATCGCGTCTTCAAACAACTTAGAGAGCATATTGTCCCCCTTGTGCAACAAGTTGTTCAGGCAAGTGATCAGCCTAAAACGGACTTTTTATTTGAACGTTTTCCAGAAGATAAGCAGCAGGCATTTAGTATGGATATATTGAAGAAAATGGGATATGATTTCGAAGCGGGTCGTCTGGATAAGACGGTGCACCCATTCGCAACAGGGTTGAACCCAGGTGATGTTCGTGTTACAACAAAGTATGACGAAATGGACTTCCGCACAGCAGTGTTCGGTACAATTCACGAAGGCGGACATGCTCTTTACGAACAAAATTTATCACCAAAATTAATTGGCACGCCTTTATGCACCGGGACGTCAATGGGCATTCATGAATCCCAGTCTCTTTTCTGGGAAAACTTTGTTGGGCGGCATCAGTCATTTTGGGAAAATAATTATGAAAAGCTTAAAAGCTATTCAACAGGCCAGTTTGATAATGTTTCGCTAGAAGACTACTACCGTGCCATTAACGTTGCAGGCCCTTCTCTCATTCGCATTGAAGCAGATGAAATGACATATGCACTTCATATTATGGTTCGCTATGAAATTGAAAAAGGTTTAATAAATGGCGACATTGAAGTGAAAGACCTACCAGCCATCTGGAATGAGAAGATGGAGGAGTATTTAGGAATTACGCCAGACAACGATGCAGTTGGTGTGCTTCAAGATGTACATTGGTCAGGAGGTTCATTTGGTTACTTCCCTTCCTATGCACTTGGATATATTTATGCAGCCCAATTAAAGAACGCTATGATGAAAGATCTTCCTCAGTTCGATGAACTCTTAGAACAAGGGAATTTACTGCCTATTAAAGAGTGGCTTACAGAAAACATTCATCAATATGGTAAACTAAAGCAACCAATTGAAATTATAAAAGATATCACGGGAGAAGGTTTGAATGCTGAATACTTGATTCAATATCTTGAAGAAAAGTATTCAAGCGTATATCGTCTTCAAAATAGTTAATTCAAAAATCCTGCCCATGGGCAGGATTTTTTATTTTTAGTCAGTGGATAACGTATCATATTCATATTCATTAATACCCACAAATCCATTAAGAATTATTGCTGCAAATAGAGGGGTTCGTTCTTTTAAATCTTCTACTGAATAGAGTCCAGAGAAATACTGTACAATTAACCCATCGATCATCGCAACGAAAGCACTAACACCTTCACGGTAATGTAATGGCCAATACTCCTTGTCAGGGTCGAGGGCGACAAAGCGATCTCTAAGATAAAGAAGCATTTCATCAAAAGCTTTTTTGAAATTATCTGGATCCTGTCCTTGAGCCTGTTTTCCCATTTCTTCTGTCAGTTTAGGCAGATTTTCTTCGTTATAATCCATCGATCCATATATGAAATTCTCTACAAATTCGGGCACACTTTGTCCTTCACATTCATCCGTAAATTTTTCATATTCACGTGTCAGTTGGTATAAGTTTTGATTCATGGTGATCTTCCTTTCTAATATGAATAAAAAACTATATTTCCCAATTTTAATATGGTAAAACATGAAATTTCTGTTGAAATAAGATAATCAAAAATTGTATGATAAAAGAAGAACATACTAAACGGTTAGTATGAAAGGGTGGTAAAGTGGAAAAGCATACATCATTTTGGCCAGAAGCAGTTCCTTCTACATTAATTTATCAATATGGAGAAAGACCCCTTCATGAATATCTTTCCATTCAAGCGGAGCGAAAACCAAATGAAATTGCCATTCATTACTATGGTTATCAATTAACATGGGAAAAATGGAATCAACACTCGAATCAACTAGCAAACTATTTGGAGCGGATTGGTGTCAAACAAGGTGATCATATTGCTTTGTTTATGCAAAATTGTCCGCAATATCTTATTTCTCACTATGCAATTCAAAAGCTTGGTGCAGTTGTCGTTCCGTTAAATCCTATGTATAAAGCCTCTGAACTTTCTTATTTAATTAAAGAAGCAGACATTAAAGGAATAATCTGCGGTTTAGAACTTTTACCGATGCTTGAAGCCATTGAGGACGCTCTTTCCTTTATTGTCACGGTTACTTATCAGTCACTGCTCTTACCAGAACAGATTGAAAGTGCGCCATCTGAAATAAAATGCCCCGTAAAACCTTCAAGGTTTACTACTCTAGAATCGCTTTTTGATACAGAAGAAAATTCATTTCAATCTGCCCGTGTTCAATTAAACGACGTTTGTTTGATGGTGTTTACATCTGGCACGACTGGGAGACCTAAAGCAGCTATGCTCACCTATGAAAACGCTTTATTTAAAACAGCTTCTACCATGACCTGCAATCAAATTAAACAGGACGACAAATTGTTAGCGATCGCCCCATTATGCCATATTGCTGGAATGGTAATGGGAGTTAACTTACCTGTCTATAGCGGTAATGAAACTGTGCTTCTGAGTCGGTTTGATGCAGAAACGGTTGTATCAGCAATTGAGGATCATCGAATTTCAATGTGGTATAGTATTGCCCCTATGAACGGAGCAATCTTGCAAATGCCTGATCTTAACGAACGAGATTTAACATCGCTTCGTCTTAATTTAGCGACAAGCTTTGGCGTGCAAGTAACTAGAAATCTCGCAGATCAATGGAAGAAAGCAACGAATGGCTGTCTACTATATGAAGCTTCCTATGGTTTAAGCGAGACGCATACATGTGACACGTTTATGCCAACTGAAAATGTGAAGTTTGGAAGCTGTGGCATTCCTATTCATAAGACAAATCTAAAAATCGTAAATACGAATAGCGAAGAAGTTGGTCCACTTAAAGAGGGAGAAATCGTAATTAAGAGTCCAGGGGTTTTTAAGGGATATTACAATCGACCTGATGAGACAGCTGCTTCTCTAAAGAATGGGTGGGTATATACAGGTGACATCGGCTATATTGATGAAGAAGGCTACTTATATTTCCGAGGTCGTTTGAAAGAGATGATTAAAAGCTCAGGTTATAGTGTTTTTCCGGAGGATGTTGAAGCGTTAATGAATGAACATCCAGCTATTAAGCAAACAGCGGTTATCGGTATACCTGATCAACAAAAAGGAGAAATCATCAAGGCAGTCGTCGTTTTACATCCTAATCATTTTAACGCATCTATTGAGGAACTAACCGAATGGGCTAAAAATCATATGGCTGCTTATAAAGCACCCAAAATAATAGAAATTCGTGAAAGTCTACCCGCTACATCTTCAGGTAAAGTATTAAGAAGGTTATTAAAGAAGTGAAAAGGAGTGGAATGATGGAATCATATGTAGAAGATTTGAAGAATCGAAGACTACGTGCGGAACGAATGGGCGGTCAACACAAAATCGATGCGCTTCATGCATTAGGAAAAAAGACAGCGCGTGAACGAATTGCGCTTCTCGTTGATGAGGGATCCTTTCTTGAGATTGGGAAATTGAACACCTCTGAAATTCCTGGACATGAAGAAAAAAGTTCAGGTGATGGGGTTATTTGTGGGATAGGTCGTGTAGATGGTCGTCCAGTCGTTGTACAGGCAGGCGATAAAACGGTGTTTGCCGGTACAGAAGGTGCCGTTCATATTCGAAAAACGAAAGCCGCACATGCTTATGCATTAAAAAGAGGCCTGCCTTTAGTTAATCTAAGTGAGGGAGGAGGGCTTCGAATGCCAGATGGAATGGGGTCTGATGGCATTAGTGATAAGCTTTTCCCTCAAGAAATGTTGACGCACAATCGCGAAGTTCCGATGGTAACGGCCATTCTTGGTGATAGCTTTGGAGGACCGACGTGGCTTGCGGTATCTTCTGATTTTGTTACGCAGCTAAGTGGAACGTGTATGGGGGTAGCTGGACCTAGAATGCTTGAGATTGCTACAGGAGAAAAAATAGCAGAAGAACAACTAGGCGGCGTTGAAGTACATCATCACTATACTGGACAGATCGATCAATCCGCTGAGACCGAAGAAGAATGTATTGCTCAATTAAAGATGTTTTTAAGTTTTCTGCCATCCCATAGCGAAGAAGAACCACCACTTTCTCTCAACGATGATTTAGTAGAAAGAAGGGTTGATCAGTTGCTATCGGTTGTTCCTGAAAAACGAAATCGCGCCTACAACATGAAAAAAGTGATCGCTGCGTTAGTTGACAATGGGAACTTTTTTGAGATAAAGCCAGAATTTGGACCTGCTCTATTAACCGTGTTAACAAGAATTGAAGGGAGGTCTGTGGGGATTATTGCAAATCAACCGATGAAATATGCTGGCGCTGCAGGTGTTCAAGAATGCGAAAAGGCCACAGATTTTATTTGTCTGTGCGATTCGTTTCATATTCCCTTAATCTTTCTTCACGATATCCCGGGCTTTCGAGTAAGCTCTGAAGCAGAGAAAGGGAAAATTCCTACTAAGATAATGATGTGGAATCAAGCACTTGCACAATCGACAGTTCCTAAGGTATCAGTGGTGATAAGGAAAAGCGTAGGTGCGGCTTACGGAAATATGTGTGGTCCAACGATGGGAGCTGACTTTGTCGTTGCCTGGCCATCTGCCGAAATCAATTTTACGGGCCCGGAAGTTGGGATCAATGTCGTCTATGGAAGAGAATTGAGGCGATCTGAAAATCCAAAAGAGGATCGAGAGAAGCTCTTAGAAAAATGGAGTTTTGATAGTTCACCTTATAAAGCAGCAGCAAAACATTTAATTGATGATGTGATTGAGCCGGGGGAAACGAGGCAGTTTCTTGCTAAAATCCTAGAGTTGGCATGTTATAAAAAAGGCTCAATAAGTGAAAGAAAGCTAGCAAATTGGCCAACTGGATTTTAATTTTTATTAAAATGTATTGAATATTGAGAATAATAAATTTATACTGTTTGTAAGAACATACCAACCGGTTAGTTAGATATCGGTTAAAAGGAGCGAACAATAGATGAATTTTGACTATTCCGAGCGTTGCCGAGCGTATCTTGAAAAATTAACTGCATTTATGGATGAACATGTTTACCCAAATGAAAAAGTGTATGAAGAACAGCTTTCAGAACAGGACAGTAGATGGTCAAGGATTCCACCAATTATGGAAGAATTGAAACAGAAAGCGAAAGATGCAGGATTATGGAATCTTTTTCTTCCAGAAAGTGAATATGGCGCTGGATTAACTAATGCTGAGTATGCTCCTCTTTGTGAAGTGATGGGACGGTCCATGATTGGACCTGAAGTATTTAACTGTGCCGCCCCTGATACTGGAAATATGGAAGTATTAGTACGTTACGGTACAGACGAACAAAAGAAACAGTGGCTAGAACCCCTCCTTTCAGGAGAAATCCGCTCCTGCTTCTCAATGACAGAACCAGATGTTGCTTCTTCTGATGCTACAAATATTCAAGCTCGTATCGAACGAGAAGGCGATGAATACGTAATCAATGGAACGAAATGGTGGTCTTCTGGTGCCGGAGATCCAAGATGTAAAATCGCCATTGTTATGGGTAAAAATGATCCAAATGCATCTAAACATGAACAGCAGTCCATGATTCTCGTTCCACTTGATACAAAAGGCGTCACGATAAAGCGAGTGCTACCCGTTTTTGGTTATGATCATGCCCCACACGGACATGCAGAAATAGAGTACAAAGATGTCAGGGTGCCAGCTTCAAATATGCTTTGGGAAGAAGGAAAAGGTTTTGCGATTGCTCAAGGGAGACTTGGTCCTGGACGTATTCACCACTGCATGAGGTTAATAGGAACGGCAGAACGAGCGCTTGAAGACTTATGTAAGCGTGTACAAAGTCGTGAAGCTTTTGGAAAGAAAATCTCTGAGCAAGGCGTCGTTCGCGAGTGGATTGCCGATTCTCGTATCGAAATTGAACAGGCGAGACTGCTTACACTAAAAGCAGCTTATATGATGGATACGGTTGGAAATAAAGAAGCGAAAGCAGAAATTGCCATGATTAAAGTAGTGGCACCGAATATGGCTCTCCGCGTGATTGACCGAGCCATACAAGCATTTGGAGGTGCCGGTGTAAGTGATGATTATACGTTAGCGGCTCACTGGGCTAACGCTAGAACGCTTCGACTAGCTGACGGTCCTGACGAAGTACATCGCAGTGCAGTAGCGAGACAGGAATTGAAGAAATATCGTTAATTAGGGGGGATAAGATATGAACGTGATGCAATTATTTGACTTAACAGGAAAGACAGCAATTGTAACAGGAGGAGGAAGAGGGCTTGGAAAGCAAATCGCTGAAGGATTTGCAGAGGCAGGTGCAAACGTCGTGATTTGTTCAAGGAAGCGAGAAGCTTGTGAAGCTGTTAGCGAGGAGCTAAAAGAAACTGGAGTGAAATCATTAGCGTTTGAATGTGATGTAACAAACCAAGAACAGGTTCAGGATGTTGTTGATGCAACAATGAAAGAATTTGGTCGTATCGATATTCTCGTCAACAACAGCGGCGCTTCATGGGGGGCACCTGTAGTGGAAATGCCGCTTCAAGCCTGGCACAAAGTAATGGAGGTTAACGTCACTGGTACGTTCTTATTTGCCCAGGCAGTTGGGAAAGAAATGATTAAACAAAAAAGTGGAAAGATCATTAACATTGCTTCTGTTGCAGGACTTGGTGGTGCTGACCCGCGCTACATGGATGCAATCGGTTATAACACGAGTAAAGGTGCAGTGATTACATTTACGAAAGACCTTGCTGTAAAGTGGGGGAGCTATAATATCAATGTTAATGCGATTGCACCAGGCTTTTTCCCTACAAAAATGTCCAAAGGTTTAATTGACGCTGGTGGTGAAAGGATGCTAGAAACGACCCCATTGAATCGATTTGGAACAGACGATGATCTGAAAGGGGCGGCGCTTTTTCTTGCATCGAATGCTTCGAATTACGTAACAGGAGATATCTTAATTGTAGATGGTGGACAACATGCAATGTAATGAAGGGGGAAAATCATATGAATCGTGATCCAGTTATTGTCTCTAGCGTCCGAACACCGATCGGAAGACAGGGAGGTGCGTTTGCAGGAATACAAGCACATGAGCTTGGCGCAATCGCGCTTAAAGAAGCAGTAGCACGTATCAATTTAGATGTTGAATCAATCGATGACGTGATCTTCGGAAACGTTATTGGTGGAGGAGGGAATATTGCGAGGCTAACAGCATTGCAGGCCGGTCTCCCTCTTTCAATTCCAGGACTAACGATTGACCGTCAGTGTGGATCGGGATTGAATGCGATAAATCTTGCTGCACAAGCGATTAGATCAGGAGATGGAGATGTCTATATCGTTGGTGGAGCAGAAAGCATGAGTCAGGCTCCATACTTAATGGAAAAACCATCTAAGCCATTTAGTACAATGCCACCCCGTTTTATGAAGTCACGCCTTTCTCCTGACGAAATTGGCGATCCTCCAATGGGGGTTACGGCGGAAAATTTAGCGGAAAAATATCACATTACTAGAGAAGAACAAGATGCCTTTGCACAAAGAAGTCAAGAACGAATGGGGAAAGCCATGGCTGAAGGTTATTTTGACTCCCAAATTGCTCCCGTTCATGTACCTGTCCGAAAAGGCGATCCGATTAAAGTAACAAAGGATGAACATCCAAGACCTGAAACAACGATTGAACGTCTTGCTTCATTACCTCCCGTATTTAAGAAAGGAGGAAGCGTCACAGCAGGGTCAAGCTCTGGTTTGAATGACGCGGCATCCGCTCTTATTGTTATGTCCCGCGAAAAAGCTGAAAGCCTTGGTTTAAAACCACTTGCGGTAGTGAGAGGATATGCGGTTAGCGGAGTCGATCCGAATATAATGGGAATCGGCCCCGTTCCAGCTACGCAAAAATTGATGAAACAAAGCGGATTATCACTTGAGGAAATGGATTTGATTGAGATTAATGAAGCTTTTGCTGCTCAGGTAATTGCTTGTGATCGTGAATTGAAAATGAATGAAAATGTTGTGAATGTTAACGGCGGCGCGATTGCACATGGTCATCCATTAGGTGCAACTGGAGCTATTTTAGCAACAAAAGCGATTTATGAGCTTGATCGTCGAGAAGGAAGATATGCGCTGATCACTGCCTGTATTGGTGGAGGTCAAGGAATAGCAACTGTTTTAGAGCGGGAATAAGGAGGGATGAAATGAGGCTGCAGGATAAAATTGCAATTGTAACTGGAGGCGGTGGAGGAATCGGTCGAGCAACCGCGATTCGCTTTGCTGATGAAGGGGCAAAGGTAATCGTCTCTGATATTCACGCGGAATCTGGAGAAGAAACTGTCGAACAAGTTCGGAAAATGGGTGGAGATGCCATATTTGTAAAAACGGACACGGCAAATGAAGGAGAAATGAAAGCGCTTGTAGAAGAGTGTGAACAGCACTATGGTGGCCTCGACATTCTTTTTAATAATGCAGGTGTTAGTAACGAAGAAGTGAAATTAGCGGATGTTTCTGTTGAGGAATGGGACCGTGTTGTGTCGATAAATTTGAAGGGCGTTTTTCTTGGAATGAAATTTAGTATTCCATTAATGGAAAAGAGAAATGGTGGCTCAATCGTTAACACTTCAAGTCTATTGGGGTTTAAAGGAAAAAAATATATGGCCCCTTATAATGCATCCAAAGGTGGGGTTATTACATTAACAAAAAATGCTGCTCTCGAATACGGAAGCAAGAACATTCGAGTGAATGCCGTTTGTCCTGGAGTAATTGATACAAACATTGTGACACCATGGAGAGAAGATGAACGTAAATGGCCCATTATTTCAAAAGCCAATGCGCTTAAAAGGGTAGGACAACCAGAGGAAATTGCAAACGCCGTGCTATTCCTAGTCTCGGATGAAGCTTCTTACGTTACAGGAACAAGTCTTCTTGTTGACGGAGGCGGATTAACGTTTTAATTACTCGGAGGTGCAAGCATGAACGAAAAAAGTTGGACAAAGCATTACCCTGACTCCATTTCTAGTACAATTGATATCCCAAATGTTTCTCTACAGGACATGTTAACGAAAACAGTAAAAGAATATCCAGATCAAGTCGCACTCTCTTTTTATCAAAAAAAAATAACTTACCGTGAACTTGGGCAACTTTCAACATTATTTGGCTCAGCTCTTCAGCATACTTATGAAGTGCATCCAAAGGATCGCGTTGCTTTTATGTTACCAAATTGTCCTCAGTTTGCGATTAGCTATTACGGCGTGTTAAAAGCAGGGGGGACGATTACTCAGATCAATCCTATGCTTGTAGAACGTGAACTTCAGTACATATTAGCTGATTCTGGAGCGGAAACGATCGTTATCTATGATGCTCTTTATCCAAGATTGAAAGCTATTCAGAGCGAAACGAATGTTAAGAACGTGATTGTGGTCTCTCTTAAGCCTACGGAAACGAACTTCGCCCCTGATTTTACTTTCGACCAGTTTATTCAAAGTACGCAGGAGCAACTGAAAGAGATTTCGGTTGATCCTAAAGAAGACATTGCCGTTCTTCAGTATACTGGTGGAACGACTGGAAGATCAAAAGGGGCTATGTTAACTCATCGTAATTTGATTGCAAATGTTGAGCAATGTCTCGAATTTTTTAAAGGTGAATTCACGTTTGGTGAAGAAAAATGTTTAACAGTCATTCCTTTGTTCCACGTTTTTGGAATGACATCGTGTATGAATTTATCGATTCGAATTGGAGCGGAGAGCGTAATTTTGCCGAAATTCGATGTTAATGAAGTTTTAAAAACAATTGAAACAGAGAAACCAACCATGTTTCCTGGTGTTCCAACAATGTATGTCGCTTTAACGAATCATCCAGAGGCGGAAAAATATAATCTTGGAAGCATCCGAACGTGTAATAGTGGAAGCGCACCGATGCCAGTTGGATTAATGAAAGAGTTTGAACGAAAAACTGGAGCTAAAATTCTTGAAGGATACGGCTTAAGTGAAGCTTCTCCGACGACGCATGTTAATCCACCTTTTGGTGAGCGTAAGCCTGGGAGTGTCGGCATTGGCTTTCCTTCTACAGAGTACAAAATTGTTGATTTAGCTGAAGGGAAAATAGAGGTACCGTTTGGAGAATCAGGTGAGCTTATTATTAAAGGACCACAGGTGATGAAGGGGTATTGGAACTTGCCAGAAGAAACGGCGAACACGCTTCGTGACGGATGGTTGTTTACAGGAGATATTGCAAAAATGGATGCGGATGGGTATGTTTCAATCATTGATCGAAAAAAAGATCTAATTATTGCCAGCGGGTATAATATATACCCACGCGATATTGAAGAGGTTCTTTATGAACATCCAAGTATTATGGAGGCAGTAATTGTAGGTGTCCCAGATCCTTATCGCGGTGAGACTGTAAAGGCAGTGATTGTGAAGAAACCAGGAGCAACTTTGACGGAGGAGGAGGTTATTTCTTACTGCCAGGATGAAATGGCACCTTATAAAGTTCCAAAAATTGTAGAATTTCGTAATGAGCTTCCTAAAACGAGCGTAGGGAAAATTTTAAGACGCTCCATCCGTGATGAAGCACGTCAGCTATAGGTTGGATGCTTTGAAGTAACCTCCATATGATATAATCTTAATCAATGTAGATTGATAGATTGAGAGGGTACTAGCATGAAACACAAACTAACTGTTAAAAGTATTGAGCTGTTTGAAAAAAATGGATTTAGTGAAACGTCGATTCAAGATATTGTGGATGCAATCGGTGTAACAAAAGGGACGTTCTATTATTATTTTAAGAGTAAAGAAGCATTGTTAATGGACATCCATTCTTCCTATATCGATGGCATGATTAAACAACAGAAAGATATTTTAGAAGATGTGTCTAAAAGTTGTAAAGAAAAACTCTACGATATGGTTTATATGCTAATCCATAACGTTGAATTAGAAGGACACAGTGCGCGAGTTTTCTTTCGAGAAATGAAAAATTTAAAAGAAGAAAATCTCGCTGAAATCCTTCCAAAGCGTGATCAAATCCGCTATTACTTTCAGGATTTACTAAAACAAGGTGTTAAAAATGGAGAGTTTAGAAAAGATCTCAATATCGATATCGTAACGTTTGCTATTCTAGGTATTACAAATTGGACGTATCAGTGGTATAAGCCAAACGGACCGGTGTCGGATAAAGAAGTAGCAAGTATATTTGTTGACATGGTATTAAATGGGATTGAGGAAAGCAGATAAGCTTTCCTTTTCCCAGCCAAATGAAAGCGCTTGCGAATTTTACATCCTAACCGGTTAGTTACTTAAGGAGGAAATAGAATGAAAATAGAAGAAATTAAAAAGGTAACAGTGCTCGGAGCCGGCTCTATGGGGCATCAGATTGGTATGCTTTGTGCACTTGGTGGGTATGAAACAATGATTCAGGATATTAATGAAGCTGCTCTAAAAGATGCGGGTGAGAAGCTTGAAGGAATTATGACAAAGTGGGTTAAAAAAGGGAAAATCACCGAAGATCAAAAAACAGCAGCGTTTGAAAGACTTCAATTTTCAACAAATCTTGAAGAAGCAGCGGTAAGAGCTGACTTCATTATTGAAGCCATTGTTGAAAAATTAGATGTAAAGCGTGAAGTGTTCGAAAAGCTCGATCAGTTAGCCGATCCAAATACAATTCTAGCGACTAATAGTTCTACAATTGTGAACTCATTAATCGCATCCGCAACGAATCGTAAAGAAAAAGTTGTGAACATGCACTTCTTCTTCCCACCACTAGTTATGGACTGTGTGGAGGTGGTCATGAGTGAAGCAACTTCTGAAGAAACAGCCCAGCTTACGATGGCGGTTTGCGAGCGCATTAATCGGACAGGCGTATTAATGAAAAAAGAAATTTCAGGATTCGTCGCGAATCGGATTCTAGGTGCATTGCAAAAAGAAGCGATGTATTTGTACGAAGAAGGAATTGCAGATTTTCAAGATATCGACTTGATTTGTCGCAAAGCTCTAAATCATCCGATTGGGCCATTCGAATTAATGGATTTATCTGGAATAGATGTTGGTTATTACGTGATGCAGCAACGTTATAACGAAACAGGAAATCCAGAAGACAAGCCATCGAAAGCCATTGAGGATAAAGTAAAAGCTGGAACACTTGGAAGAAAAACAGGAAAAGGCTGGTATGACTATACAAAAGAAGGAGTGAAAAATTAATGAAAATGGTGACGTATGAAATTCATGAAAAGACGGCTATCGTTACGATCAATAATCCCCCTTTAAATGTTATGAGTAAACAAGTATCCACTGAACTTTTTGAGGTTTTTACAGAGTTGGAAGCGAATCAAGATGCTGTAGCAGTTATTTTAACAGGTGCTGGAAACAAAGCCTTTATGGCTGGTGCTGATATTAAAGAGTTTCCAGATTGGATTGGACAGTCTGGTTTTAAGAATATCGTAATGGAAACTCACCAAGTATTGAATTATTTAGATCATTTCCCAAAACCAACAATTGCTGTGCTTAATGGATTAACATTTGGTGGGGGTTGTGAACTTGCAATGACGTGTGATATGCGAATTGCTGAGGAACACGCTCAGCTTGGACTTCCTGAAATAAAGTTAGGACTTTTCCCAGGTGGAGGAGGAACGCAGCGTCTTCCTAGACTTATTGGAGAAGCCAAAGCAAAAGAAATGATGTTCACGGGTGAACCGATTTCAGCTGAAGAGGCAGATCGGTACGGTCTTGTAAATCACGTGGTACCATCCGGACAAGGCATGACTTATGCTCAAGGACTGGCTTCAAAAATAACTGGTCAATCGCTGCAGGCTTTATCACGAATCAAAAAAGCAGTGAACAATGGTGCGCACCTTCCAATTGAATCTGCCGTTGAACTTGAAGCAGAATTGTTTGAAGAAGTTTTTCAGACAGAAGATATTAAAGAAGGCGTACAAGCATTTATGGAAAAAAGAAAGCCTGCCTTTACTCACAGGTAATAGAAAAGAGGAAGTTTAATGAGTGTGCATACAAGTGTAAGAGTACGATTTTGTGAGACGGATGCGCTCGGCCATGTTAATAATACAAGTTATTTTATTTACTTAGAAGAAGCGCGAGTTCAGTTTTTTGATTATCTTGGTAAACGATCTGGAACAGACGATTGGCCGTTTATTCTCGTTTCTACAAAATGCGATTTTCTGAAACAGGCATATTTTAAACAGTCTCTACATGTTGAAACAACTGTGAAACGTATTGGAACGAAAAGTTTTACCCTTATGCATCATATAAAAGATACGGCAAGTGATGCCGTTGTAGCAGAGGGAGAAGCAACAGTCGTTTATTTTGATTTCAAGAAACAAGCGAGTGAAGTGATCCCAGAAGACTTACGATTAAAACTTGAGGAATCTTATCAACTCCTCTAACTTGTGCTTTTTTTAAGAGTAGATGACTGAATATTATGTAATCAGGAGTGTGGCATATGGCTTATTCACACGATACGATCCCTGTCCGAGACGGAGAGGAGCTCGATAAACAGAAGCTTGAGCAATTTATCAAGGAAAACATTGATGATTTGAGTGATGATCCTTTACTCGTTGAACAATTCGGCACTGGGCACTCCAATTTAACTTATCAGCTGTCAATTGGCGATTGGGAAGCGGTGCTACGTAGACCACCACTTGGACCAGTGGCACCGAAAGCTCATGACATGCAGCGCGAGTTTACAATATTAAAAGAATTAAATCCTATTTTCCCACTAGCCCCAAAACCGTATCTCTACAATGGGACTTTGCTTGATGCTCCATTCTTTCTTATGGAGAGAAGAAGAGGCATTGTTCTTGATACATCATTTCCTGAAGGCGTTCAACCGACTGAGGATCTGTGTCGAAGCATTTCCGAAACGATGGTAGATACGTTAGTGAACCTGCACAGCATTGATTACAAAAAGACGAACTTAGCGGGTGTTACTCATCCAGATGGGTTTATGGAACGGCAAGTACACGGCTGGATTAAACGATATAATCGATCAAAAACAGACGATCTTCCAGGTATTGATGAACTTACAAACTGGATGGCGTCAAATATACCTAAATCCCAAAGTCCTACCGTTATTCATTATGATTACAAAATAAACAATGCGATGTTCGCTCATGATGATTACAGTGAAATCGTTGGATTATTCGATTGGGAAATGACGACGGTAGGAGACCCGCTTGCAGACTTAGGGGCAGCGATGGGCTACTGGTTACAACAAGATGACCCAGATATTTTAAAAGCTGGCATGGGGAAAGCACCTGTTACAGTCATGCCAGGTTTTATTACGAGGGATGAATTTATCCAGTCTTACGCAAAGAAATCAGGGCGTGACGTATCCCAAATGAATTTCTATTTAACGTTTGCCTATTTTAAACTAGCTGTCATTTGTCAGCAAATCTATTATCGATGGAAAATGGGCCAAACAACTGACGAGCGTTTCCGACATCTTAATCAGTTTGTCGCTAGCTTAGTTGCACATGCGCGTGACAATGCCAGAGTAAAGCGTTAGGAGCTCATATGGGGAAAATACATGTAGTTTTGAAAAAGGAAGATATTGATCAGGCAAAAATAAGTGAAGATAAAATTGCAGTTGTTCTTGATATTTTGTTAGCAACCTCAACTATTACGGCTGCACTTGAATTTGGTGCAGAACAGGTTATCCCTGTCCTCGATCAACATGAGGCTACGCATGTAGCGAAAGCCTTACCTGAAGGAAGTTATTTGCTTTCAGGAGAATATGAAGGTCGGACGATAGAAGGATTCCTTGACCCAAATCCATTGCAATTGAAAAAATCGGTCAAAGGAAAAACCCTCATTCTATCAACAACGAATGGAACCGTAGCGATTAAGCGAACGAGTGAAGCCAAACAAGTGTATGTTGCTTCTTTACTGAATGGTCAAGCAGTTGCAAAAAAGCTCAATGATCATCACCTCAACGAAACGATCGTGATTGTTTGTTCAGGTTCTTCTGGGGAGTTCGCGTTGGAGGATTTCTATGGAGCTGGATATCTCATTGATCAAATGCTTTCTTCTGAACCTAACTGGGAGTTAACAGATTCGTCACACGCAGCTCATTCTTTTTATTCAGGTAGCGTCAATGGTGGAGAGGAAGTTTTGCTTTCATCACGTGTCGGTCAAATGATTAAAAAGTATGGTTTTCAGGATGAAGTAAGTTTCGTTGCTTCAGAAGGAATTTTTTCTATTGTGCCTTTCGTTAAAGGTCAAAAAACAGTCGTTCGAGAGGAGGTTCATCATGACACAAACCAGATCTAGTCGATCGGGAGCAGACTTCTTGTATCAGCATTCTGGTTCTGAAGATATTTTTACACCAGAAGATTTTACGGATGAGCATAGGATGATCGCAAAAACAGCTCATCAATTTGTTACAAAGGAAGTTGAAGCTCATAGAGAAACAATTGAAAATCAAGATTTTGATCAGGTTGTCACTTTATTAAAAAAAGCAGGAGAACTTGGTCTGCTTGGACACAGTATTCCAGAAAAGTACGGTGGTCTTGGGCTAGATAAGATATCAAAGGGGATTGTAGGAGAAGTTGTTGGGAGAACGAGTGGATACGGCGTTGCCCAATCCAATCATACGTGTATCGCAACGCTTCCAATCACGCACTTTGGAACAAATGAACAAAAGGAAAAATACCTACCTAAACTTGCTTCAGGTGAATATCTGGGCGCTTATTGTTTAACTGAGCCGAATGCAGGGTCTGATGCGCTAGCATCTCAAACAACGGCTGTATTAAATAGCGAAGGCACTCATTATATTTTAAACGGAACTAAGTTGTATATTACTAATGCGGTATTTTCTGATACGTTCATCATTTATGCCAAAATTGATGGAAAGCATTTTTCTGCGTTTATTGTAGAAAAAAACTTTCCAGGGTTATCTCTAGGACCGGAAGAGAAAAAGATGGGAATCAAAGGATCTTCCACACGATCGGTCATTTTAGAAGATTGTCAGGTTCCAATTGATCATCTTCTAGGTGAGGTAGGAAAAGGACACGTTATTGCACTTAATGTTCTGAATCTCGGACGATTCAACCTGGGCTCAGCTTGTACTGGAGGAGCAAAACACGCGCTAAAATTAGCGTTACAACACACAAATGAACGCAAACAATTCGGCCAAACCATTGCAAGTTTTACGGCTACTCAAGAAAAGGTAGCTGTAATGATGGCTCGAATCTACGCTTCAGAATCGCTCCAATATCGCACAGCATCTCTTCTAGAAGAGGCGATGAAAGATTTATACGATGAAGAGGACCATCGAATTGTGGTGAAGCAAATGATGGAATATGCAGTCGAATGTGCGATTTGTAAAGTTTTCGGTTCTGAAACACTGGATCAAGTTGTTGATGAGTCACTTCAGTTGCATGGTGGTGCAGGTTTTATTCAAGAATATCCAATTGAACAAATGTACCGTGATTCGCGTATTAATCGGATATTTGAAGGAACAAATGAAGTGAATCGCTTATTGATTCCAGGTAATTTACTTAAAAAAGCGCTGAAAGGCGAGGTACCTTTAGAGGAGCTTGTTGAAAAAGCAAAAAGAGAGTTATCTTCAAAGGAAAAAGATTCGTTAACGGAAGAAGATGCGATAAGAAGCATACGAAACGTGTTTTTATTGTGTGTCGGAGTTGCATTTGAAAAGCACGGTGAGGAACTAATGAATCACCAAGAATCAGTAATTAAACTTGCTAATATAGCCATCATGCTATACGCAGCTGAATCTTCAGTATTACGTGCCGTAAAACATGAACAGCAAGATTTCCATATTAAAAAAGCATTAACGAGAACATTCCTTGAGGAAGCGCTCTTACAAGTGGAAGCGTCAGCTCGTAAATTAATAATGAGTTTGCTTCCTACTCGTGACAAAAGCGAGGTTATGAATCTTATTATTCGAGAACTTTCAAGTTATGATTTTGGAAATTCACTTGAACGAAATCGAATGATCGCAATGCATAGCTATGGAAAATTAAAGTACGAAGTTTAGAAAGCGGTGAGAAAAATGGGGAGATTTTCAGGAAAAACAGCAGTAATAACCGGTGGGGGAAGTGGTATCGGTGCTATGACAGCTAAACGAATAGCATCGGAAGGTGGAACAGTTATTCTTGTTGGTCGGACTGAAGCAAAGTTAATACAAACGAAAGATGAGCTTAAAGAATTAGAAGGTAATGTTCTTACTTTTGTTGCAGACGTAACGAGTCAAGATCAGGTCGATCAATTGTCCTCCTTTATTAAAGAAAAGACAGGAACCGTTCATGTCTTAATTAATAATGCTGGAGGATCTCAAGGATCACCGATTCTTGAGATGACTGAAGAAAACTGGGATCATGCGCAAAATGCAAACTTAAAAAGTGTTTTTCTCGTCTCGAAAGCTCTAGGTAAACTGATGTTAGAAAGTGCAAAGAAAGAAGATCAAGTGGACTTTTCTATCGTTAATGTTGCTTCCCTCTCTGGTCATAAAGCAGGAGCGCAAATTCCTCATTATAGTGCAGCGAAAGCAGCGGTCATCAATTTTACGAGAGCACTTGCAGTTGAACTATCACCTTACGTTCGAGTGAATTCAGTCTCGCCAGGGTTTGTTGAAACACCATTAACTGAAGAAGGTTTAAAAAATGAAAAGTTCGAAGCGTCCATTAAACGAAATACAGCATTAAAACGAGTGGGTCAGGCTGAGGAAATTGCAAACGTGATTTCATTTGCGGCATCATCTGAAGCGAGTTATATGACTGGTTCAGATTTATTAGTCGACGGCGGCTGGCTCATCGTATAAAAAAAAGGAGAGTGTTTAAAAATGGAAACGACTGTAAAAACGGAACATCTAAAAGTAAATGTACATGGTGCTGTGCTTCATCTTACACTTAATCGTCCTGAGGCACTAAATGCGTTTAGTCCCGAAATGATCTTAGGGCTGACGAAGGCTATGCAAGATGCTAAGGAGAACGATGAGATACGAGTAGTTATGCTCTCAGGTGCAGGTCGTTCCTTTAGTGCAGGTGGGGATGTTAAAACAATGGGGGCTACAACTTCAACTGAAGTTTATGAACACATAGGTAAGTTAAATGAGCTCGTCCTTGCTATGAGAGATCTTGAGAAACCAATTATTTCAGTAATTCATGGTTTTGCTGCTGGTGCAGGCTTTAATCTAGCACTTGCTAGTGACATTATTCTTGCAGCTGAAGATAGTAGCTTCGTGTTAAGTTTTTCACAGGTTGGATTAATTTCAGATGGTGGGGGTCTTTCGTTTCTTCCTCGTTTAATCGGTCCTTATAAAGCGAAAGAACTGTTCTTCTCAGCCCAACCAATTTCAGCAAAAGAAGCGAAAGAGTTAAATATTGTAAACAGAACTTATCCGATTGCTAGTCTTGAAGAAGAAGCGATGGCATATGCTGAGAAGCTTTCTAAAGGTCCGGGTAAAGCTTATGGTTTCATTAAGAAGATTGCAGATGCTTCGCTAACCTCTTCTTTGTCTGAAGTACTTGAACAAGAACGCATTACACAGGCACTAATGGTAACGACAGAAGACCACAAAGAAGGAGCAACTGCATTTAAAGAAAAACGCGCGCCACAATTTAAAGGTAAATAAATTTCTGAATCTGGATTGAAGTTTTTCAATCCAGATTCATTCCTACATCTTGAATCTCCTTCATAAGTCCGCCGTCCCCCTAGTCTGGATCTAATTTAATAGAAGGAGGAAGATGATGGAGCTCCTTATCCAGCAGATTTTTAACGGACTTACAATTGGAAGCGTTTACACGCTTGTCGCTCTTGGTTTAACACTTGTTTTTGGCATTTTACATGTTCCCAATTTTGCACACGGTGCTTTTTATATGGTTGGTGCTTATATTACTTTAATGATGATGGTTGGTTTTGGTTTTCATTATTGGATCGCCATTATTGCGTCAGTGGCTGTTGTTGCTTTTCTTGGGGTTGTCACACAGCAGCTAATATTTAAAAAGTTAGAAGGCGCAGATGGGATGAGAATGATGGTTGCTGCCATCGGGATTCTCCTTTTTCTAGAAGCATTTGGTCAATTTATGTGGGGAACGGAATACCACAGAATGGACACTCCTTATGGGTCAGTCATTAATTTATTCGGTCTAACTGTAACGTTACAACGCCTTTTAATTATTGTTGCTGCTGTAATCCTTATGCTTGCACTACATTTTTTCTTAACGAAAACAATGATAGGAGCAGCGATTGTAGCGATGGCTCAAAACCGAGAGGGCGCATTCCTTGTAGGTATTAATGCAAACCAGGTAGCTTGGCTTACCTTTGCGATCGCCGGTGGATTAGCAGCTGCAGCTGCATCGTTAGCATCCCCAATTAATCTTGTCTTTCCGACTATGGGAAACCTGGTTATTATGAAAGCTTTCGTTATCATTATCATAGGTGGAATGGGAAGTATCCCCGGAGCGATTCTTGGTGGTTACTTGCTTGGCCTAACCGAAAGCATTGGGGCAACGTACATATCATCTGATTACAAAGACGTGATTGCGTTTCTCCTACTCGTAGTCATTCTAACAGCTAAGCCAACTGGGTTATTTACGAAGGGGGTTCAGTAATGCTGAATGTCTTATCGAAGCGAGTGCTAATCAGTATCGTTGCCGTCGCTGCTGTTTTATTTCCCCTAGTTTTTCCAAATATGTATGTTCTTCAATTGCTTACGCTTGTCTTTATTTGGTCCATCGCGGTTTACGGATTTAATATTATTTCAGGGTATGTAGGGTATTTGTCTCTCGCACATGCTGGTTTTTTTGCAATTGGAGCATATGGACTTGGTCTATTAACAACCAAAGGTGGCTTGTCTTATTGGCTATCTCTCCTTCTGGCAGTTCTTATCACTTCCATTGCAGGGGCTCTAGTTGGAGTGATTGCTCTTCGAACGAAATCTCATTTCTTTGCTATTTACACCATGTGTGTAGGTGTCATTGTCTATCTTTTAATAGACAAGTGGGATAGCTTAACCGGTGGTGTTCGGGGATTAATCGGGATACCAGCACCAGGCAACATAGGGCCAATTACGTTTGATACATTAACCTCTCAATATTACCTTGCTTTGTTCTTTCTAACATTTACAATTTTCCTTTGTTACCGCATTGTTCATTCTCTTCTAGGAAGAACGTTTATTGCAATAAGAAACAGTGAAGAACTTGCAAAAACAATTGGAATCTCCATTATGAAAAACCAGCTGTTGGCTTTTACATTATCAGCCTTATTTGCCGGTCTTTCAGGTGCCTTATATGCTTCATTTATTCGTTTTATCGGTCCTCAAATATCAGCAATTACCGTAACGTTTGAAATGCTGATGTATCTTCTAGTTGGTGGCATTGGAACGCTTGCAGGTCCTATTGTGGGAACGCTTATTGTCATTTCACTTACTCAATCATTACAGTTTCTTGAAGAATATCGCATGCTTATTTTTGGCCCGGTTGTTGTTCTATTAGTTCTATACTATCCGCGTGGAATTACTGGAAGTATAAATGGCTATTTGCAGAGAAAGAAACAGCAAAGAGTAAAGGTAGCGAATGAAGAACATGATGAGAAAAGGAAAGTAGGTGAGGTAGGGTAATGTTCTTTTCCACAGAGGGGATTACAAAACGTTTTGGAGGATTAGCAGCTGTTGAAGATGTGAGTGTATCGGTTGAAAAAGGTACGATTACGGCAATTATCGGTCCAAATGGTGCCGGAAAATCTACTTTTTTTAATCTAATTAGTGGGATCCATCCACTTTCTTCAGGGAAAATTCTATTCAAAGATAGTGATATTACGAAAATGCCTCCACAGCAAATTGCGCGTCTTGGAATTGGAAGAACGTTTCAAACGACTAACTTGTTTGAGCAATCCACCGTTCTAGATAATGTTCTAATCGGACATAGATTGCGCACAAAATCAGGGATTTGGGATGCGATTTTTCGAACAAAAAGAGAAAAAGAGGAAGAAAAAAGGTCTTATCAAAAAGCACTCGATGCACTGGAATTTGTTGAAATGATGCATGTTGTTGAGCATCCTGTCTCACTTATTACGCAAGAAGAGAAGAAGAGACTTGCCTTTGCTCTTGCATTAGCAACCGATCCAGAACTGGTTCTTCTTGATGAACCGGCGGCGGGAGTTAATCCTGACGAGACGGATGGGCTCGCATATTTAATGAGGAAAATGGCGGATCATGGCATTACTGTCTGTTTAATCGAACATAAGATGCCAATGATCATGAGCCTTGCTGATCAAATCGTTGTCTTAAATCACGGGAAAAAAATTGCAGAAGGACGACCTGATGAAATTCGTCAAAATGAAGCTGTTATTCAAGCCTATCTCGGAGGTGAAGCGCATGCTCCAGTTAAACAATATTAATGTGAATTATGGCGCTTCTTCCGTACTTCATAATATTTCACTCGAAGTAAAAAAAGGTGAAACAGTGGTCTTACTTGGTGCAAATGGAGCTGGAAAAAGTACAATTTTCCGTACGATCAGTGGTTTGATGAAGCCAGTTTCTGGTGATGTGGTTTTTATGGATCGTAAGTTAACTGGAAAATCACCCCACTCTCTAGTAAAAGAAGGGATCGTGCAATGTCCTGAAGGTAGAAAGTTGTTTCCACAAATGTCCGTTTACGAAAATTTGAAAATGGGCAGCTTTGTTCATCGAAAACATCGAAAAGAAGTGGAACAGAGCTTAAAGGAGGTGTATTCCCTTTTTCCTATTTTATATGATAAGCGTCATGAGGCAGCAGGTTCTCTAAGTGGTGGTCAACAGCAGATGTTAGCGATTGGACGAGCATTAATGGCAAAACCAAAAGTTCTTTTACTAGATGAACCGTCATTAGGACTTGCCCCCCTCATTGTGGAGCAAATGTTTCATATTATTGAGGATATTAATGAAAAGGGAACAACGATTCTTCTAGCTGAGCAGAATGCCAATGCTGCACTACAAATTTCTAACCGTGGCTATGTGATTGAAAGTGGCAAGATTGTTCTTGAAGGAAGTAAAAAGGAACTTTTGTCTAATGATCAAATTCGAAAAGCTTATATTGGGGCATAAAAAACGGAATCGATTTGAATAGGGGGAAAACAATGAGAATCGGGATAAAGCTTTTTGTTTACATGGTGATGTTGATCGGAATGATGGTAGTGGCAGGATGTGCGGCAGGTTCTGTTAGTAACTCTAGCAATGAAGGGGCTTCAAATACAAGCGAACCGAAAGATACGAGCAAGGATACAAGTGCTGATACGACATTCGAAAATACCGTGAATATTGGATTTAGTGGTCCTTTAAGTGGACCAGCAGCTTACTATGGTGAGAATACGTTAAGTGGTTTAGAGATGGCTGTAGATGAAATTAACAAGGAAGGCTTTGAAGTTGATGGCAAAAAATACGGGGTCAATCTCGTAACGCTTGATGATCAGTATTTGCCTAATGAAACAGGAACGAACGCGAGAAGGCTTGTTCAAGAAAATGATACGCCGGTTGTTTTTGTTCCACACAGCGGTGGTGTTTTCGCAACACAAGTATTTAATGAACAAGAAGAATTTTTAATCGCAGCCTATACAAGTGAGCCCACAATTATGGAACAGGATAATTCACTTACATTAGGGATTCCACCTGCGTACAGCGCATACCCTGAAGCTTTTACAAACTATCAAATGGAACGGTTTGGTAAGAAAATTGCACTGCTACCAACCTCATCTCAGTACGGAAAAGACTGGACAGAAGCACTAAAACCAGTATGGGAAGAGAATGGTGGGGAAGTCGTTTTTGAAGGGTCCATTGATTTTAGTAAAGATACTGACTTTTTCTCAATTGTCACAAAAGCATTAAGCAACAATCCTGACGTGCTGTTTGTAGGTGGACCATCACAGCCAACAGCCCTCGTTATTAAACAAGCTAGAGAATTGGGCTTTGAAGGTGGATTTATGCTGATGGACCAAGCAAAAATTGAGGAAATTGAGCCGGTACTAGGTGGACTTGATCAGTTAGAGGGCACAATTGGAGCTCTACCAATTATTGATAGTGATGCACCAGGTGCAGAAGAGTTTATAAGCCAATACAAAGAACGTTTTGATCGAATTCCAACTGCTGAAGGTGCATTTAACTATCAAGCGATGCATGTCATTGTCAATGCCATGTCTGAATCAGGTTCAGTCGAAGATCCAACGAAGATTATGGAAAGCATGGATGCAGCTATCCTGTTGCATTAAAAGTTCAATCGAATTTTCCTTTAAAGCCTGGTTATTCCTTAAAAAACACCAGAAATAAAAGCCTTATCAGGAATAAAGTAGGGAGGCCTGTATTAAAACTGGCCTCCCTTTGAGATGAAGTTAACCTTTCAAGAGCCATCGGAGTATGATTTTTATATTAAATCTCAGTCACTACCTGATGAAAAGATGGTTTGGCACTTAACAGGGATTTATAATGGCGGTGCATTTGACTGGAAACCTGCTATTGGAGCAGTTGAAGACGGGAAAGTTGTGAAAGTGGAAGATTAAGAGAAGTTGAAAGGGGATCTAACAAGATGCAAACAAATCATTTTCAATTCTGGCCAAAGCGAGTACCCTATTCACTAACCATTCCTGAAACAACGATTTATGATAATCTCTCAGTTTCTGCTAAACGGTACCCAAATAAAGAAGCGATTCTTTATTATGGAGCAAAGATGACATATAAAGAGTTACTTCATGAAGTCAATCAGACTGCAGCATTTCTTGAGCAGTTGCGTGTAGAAGAGGGAGAAAATGTCCTTCTTTTTATGCAAAATTCAGCACAGTTCGTAATTAGTTACTATGCAATCTTAAGAGCTAACGCCGTCGTCGTCCCAATTAACCCAATGTTAACAGCAGAAGAACTATCTTTTTATATTAAAGATTGCGAGATTAAAACAGCTATTGTGGGTCAGGAGTTATATGAGAAAGTAGAACCTTTAGTGAACACGACAACCCTTACTAATGTGATTACGGCAGCCTATTCTCACTATGCTGGTAATGAAAGTGATATGCCTGCGGAAGTGGCTTTAGAGGCAAAAAGAGTAAATAAACCGAACCACTATACGTGGAAAGATGCGATTCATCATTCGCATGTACCTGGAGAGTATGTTCGAACGACCAACGACGTTGCGGTTATGCCATATACTTCTGGTACAACAGGTTTACCAAAAGGATGTATCCATCCGAATCGCACGCTACAAGCGAATGCGGTAGGTGCCTCGCAGTGGATGAATATTACCGCGGATGGAATGCACCTTGTAACGCTTCCATTGTTTCACGTAACCGGAATGCTTCATAGTATGCATGCACCGATTTATAGCGGGGCACCAATGGTTATTATGACGCGTTGGGATCGTAATTTAGCAGCCAAATATATTGAACAATATGAAGTTGCTAATTGGGTGAATATTAGTACAATGTTAATCGATTTTCTTTCGAATCCAAATCTATCAAACTACTCCATTTCATCATTGAAAATTCTAGCTGGAGGAGGCGCGCCCTTACCAGCTGCAGTAGGAGAGAAATTATACAATTTAACTGGATTGCGTTTTATCGAAGGGTATGGCTTATCTGAAACAATTTCTCATACGCATTTCAACCCACCAGATTTTCCTAAGCTCCAGTGTCTTGGTGTACCGTCATTCGATGTAGATGCACGTGTCATCGATCCAAATACAATGAAGGAGCTCGGTCCTGGTGAGCCTGGTGAAATCATTGTGAATGGTCCGCAGGTGTTTGATGGCTACTACAATCGTGACGATGAAAATCGCAGTTCGTTCATTGAACTTGATGGTAAGTCTTTTTTTCGAACTGGAGATATTGGTCGATATGATGAAGAGGGATATTTCTTTATGATTGATCGTGTGAAACGCATGGTCAATGCCTCTGGCTTTAAAGTTTGGCCAACAGAAGTAGAATCGATTTTATACAAGCATCCAGCTGTTCAACAAGCGTGTGTCGTTGGTGTACCGGATCCAAGGCGCGGCGAAACAGTGAAAGCTTTCGTCATTTTGAATGAAAATGATAAAGGAAAGGTAACAGAAGAAGAGATTATTGAATGGTCTAAAGAACAGATGGCTGCTTACAAATATCCAAGAATGATTGAATTTATGGACGCTTTTCCTACAACGAGTAGTGGTAAGATTTTATGGAGAAAGCTCCAGGATAACGAGCGTCAAAAAGCAGAGGGGGTGAAGTAAGGTGGGGAAAACAGTCGAAACCGTTACAGGACCAATCGCGATTGATCAGTTGGGAAAAACACTAGTTCACGAACATTTTGCTTTTGGTTATCCGGGATTTAGTGGTGATATTTCACTTGGTGCTTTTGATTTCCAAGAGGCGCTTCAAGTTGGGATTTCAGTTGCTGAAAGTGTCATGGCACACGGTGTGAAAACCGTTGTTGATCCAACACCAAACGAATGTGGGAGAAATCCAGAGCTTCTTCAGAAAATATCAACAGAGACTGGCCTTCAAATTATTTGTGCGACAGGTTACTACTATGAAGGAGAAGGAGCAACGCCTTATTTTAAGTTCAGGCAAAGTCTTGGTACGGCAGAAGAAGATATTTACGAAATGTTTATAAAAGAAATAACAGATGGCATTGGAACGACTGGAATTAAACCAGGCATTATCAAGTTAGCGTCCAGTAAAGATCAGATAACGGATTATGAGAAGATGTTTTTTAAAGCGGCTGCTCGAGTTCATAAAGAAACAGGCATTTCAATACTTACCCATACTCAGGAAGGAACAATGGGGCCTGAACAGGCAAAACTTCTTGTGGAAGAAGGAGTAAATCCCCAGGCAATTATTATTGGCCATATGTGTGGAAATACAGATGCCGCTTATCATTTAAAAACACTAGAATGGGGAGTGAATATAGGTTTCGATCGTTTTGGAATTCAGGGACTCGTTGGCGCGCCTTACGATAAAGAGCGTCTCATTACGTTAATTGGATTACTGAATAGCGGATATGAAAACCAAATTATGCTCTCACATGATACCGTTAACTACTGGATGGGACGTCCCCCTGTTCTACCGGAACAAGTCGAAAAAATCATGGCAAACTGGCAGCCGGTGTATCTTTTCGAAGAGATAATCCCTAAATTGAAGGCAGCTGGTGTTTCGGATGAAACGATAACCATTTTATTTGAAGAAAACCCGAAAAACTTATTTTTATCAGAATCCAGGGTAAAAGCATAGAAAAAAGCGAGGAGAGATCCTCGCTTTTTTCTATGCTAACTGCTCTGAGTTTCGTAAGGTTTAATTAAACGATAGAGCGTTTCCGTATAAGGAAGCTTTAACTGTACCTGCTCAGCAAGGCGTAAAGCCCCACCTTGAAGATGTTCGACTTCTAGTTTATTTTTCTTTCTCTTATCTTGATGCATTGAAGATGTTGCTTCGTATGGGAGGGAATGAAATGATTCCATGCGACGATCGATATCCTCTTGATTGATGTAAACCTCATAGTAAGAAGCAAGAGTTTTAACTTCCAACATCACATCTTCTACAAGTTTGAGTGTCTCGGGCACTTCTCGAATGATTCCTGTATGTATATCACCAGCTGTTGTTACACCAGACATTGCGGAAATAAACATATATTTTTTCCACATCTCTTCTTCAATTTTAGAAGTTAATTGAGAGTTAAAATGAGCGTGTTTATTTATTTCATTTAATAAAGTGCAAATTTCTTTTTGAGATGGATGAAGCGGACCAAAAATTAATTCATGTAGCTCACTCGTATGGTGGACATGGCCATGGTCATCAAGAGTTGCAATAATATACGATAATCCACCTAAAACAGCTTCTTCCCCAAGTTCTTCTTTTAGAATGGAAATATGTTCAATACCATTTAGAATGGGAAGTACCTTTGCTCCTTTTGCAACAAACTCTTTAAGTACTGGAATCGTTTCATCAAGGTGGTATCCTTTTACGCCCAACAATACTAAATCAGGTGAAGAAGCTTGAGACGGGTTTGTCAGAAGTGTAGGAGATGAGATTTTTGTATCGCCTTTTACACTTGTAACCTGTAATCCTTCACGCTCTATTTGCTTTTTTCGTCCTTCACGTACAAAAAAGGACACGTTCGCACCGCTTTCTATCCATCTTGCTCCGAAATATGTACCAAGTGCACCTGCCCCAAAGATAATGATATTCATAAACATCCTCCTTTTTCAAAATCTCTTTCTTTCTATTACTCTACTTATTTAGTGTCATAATTTCAAGAAAGCAGGAGATAAAAATATAGTCCAGAAATAGCTTAAGTGAGGAAAAGATTGAAAGGAATGATAAACATGAAAACCTTATCAGAGGGACAGTATGAAAAAGCATGTAAATTTATAGCGCTACATGCAAGACCGCTCGACCGGGAGTATTTCGCATACTGGAGAGGGAATGGAGATAAAGATAGAGTACTTCACGAACTTGAAGCTTTCCGAAATAAAGATGGTGGTTTTGGGAATCTTATTGAGCCTGATTTTTGTCTGCAAGAATCATCTCCTTTAGCCACAACGGTAGCATTTCAATATCTTAACCACCTTGGAGTAAACGCTCACCATCCGTTTATTGTTGAAGGTACGAATTATTTCCTTAAAACTTTTCGAGAGGATAGGAAAGGTTGGCAGGCGGTGCCTAATCTTGTGAATGATGTTCCGCATGCACCGTGGTGGCATGTATCGGAAAAGGAATTTACCTATTCTGCTAATCCTGATGCTGAGATCGTTGGATATCTCCTCCACTATAACGTGCACCATCATGTCACAAAAGAGGCGTTAAAAAAGGTATTGGATCATCTTAGTCAATTAAATGAATATGAAATTCATGAGGTGCAATGTTATCTACGCTTAGGAAGGCTAGCAGGCGCAGAAGTCCAGCAAGAAATTCACCAGAAGATTGAGGAGAAATTATCATACATTGTTGATCGACCAGAAAAATGGGATCAATATGGGGTTCAGCCTCTTTTTCTGGTGGACTCTGTCCAATCGCCTTTTGCTAAAGAACTCAATCAGGAGTTGAATGTGAATTTAGATTATTTAATTGAAAATCAGCACGAGAATGGAAGCTGGGAACCAACCTGGGCATGGGGACAATTTGAAAATCATTGGGAAGTTGCTAAAAAAGAATGGCAGGGAATACTAACTGTCCAAAACTTGATTACTTTATCTAAATTTGATCGTATCGACAGTTCGACTGTTTAGAAAAGAGGAAAGAAAGGGAACATAGTAGAGAGACACTGGTTGAAAGGAGTTTTCTACTATGAAAGCAGTTGTAATCGAACAATATGGCAGTAGAGATGAGCTAGTTGAAAAAGAGATGGCATCACCAACACCGGACAAAAATCAGGTAGTGGTAACAAGCTATGCAACTTCCATTAACCCGATTGATTGGAAATTAAGAGAAGGTTATTTAAAAGAAATGCTTCCTTTTAACTTTCCTATTATTCTTGGGTGGGATATCGCTGGAGTGATTAAAGAAGTGGGTTCTTCTGTTGAAGGATTCAAAGAAGGTGACCGAGTATTTGCGAGACCTGCAACAACAGCAAATGGTACATATGCAGAGGAAGTTGTAGTAGATGATCATTTGCTTGCCCATATTCCTGATAGTATTTCTTATGAAGAAGCGGCATCTGTACCACTTGTAGGATTAACCGCGTGGCAATGTTTAATTGATTTTGCAGATATTCAAAAGGATGAAAAGGTATTGATACATGCTGGTGCAGGTGGTGTAGGAAGCTTTGCCATTCAACTTGCTAAGTATAAAGGAGCCTATGTGGCTACTACCGCTAGTGGCAAAAATGAAGAATATTTAAAGTCACTTGGCGCTGACAAAGTAATTAATTATCGCAAGCAGGATTTTTCAGAAGAACTTGAAGAGTTTGATGTCGTCCTTGATACAATGGGAGGAGATATTCAAGAGAAGAGTTTTTCAGTTTTGCGCGGTGGAGGTCGCCTTGTTTCAATCGTTGGTGAACCTGATCAGGAGAAAGCAAAAGAAAAAGGCGTGAGATCCGGGAACGTATGGCTTGAGCCAAATGGAGAGCAGTTGAAAGAGATCGCTTCCTTGATGGAAAATGGTCATATTAAAGCTACGATAGGCCATCGTTTTCCGTTCAGTCAAGAAGGCATTCAAGAAGCACACGAGCTAAGCGAATCTCATCATGCACAAGGGAAAATTGTAATTAATTTCAATCAGTAAAACGAAACAGCGGCTTAATGGCCGCTGTTTTATTATGATACTTTATAAAATTTCATATACCGTATTATATATAAAATTAACTTAATACCTGTAATTAAAACTACCATAAAACAATCAAAAGACAAAATAAAACATAAAAAACCGGAACAAAGTTGTCCCGGTTTTTCACGTTAAAAAATGATATGTGCCATCACAACAATTATTGGTAGTGAAATAATCGTACGTTCTAGAAAAATAATAAATAAATCAATAAATCGAACAGGTACTTTAGAACCTAGCAATAAACCACCAACTTCAGACATATAGATGAGCTGGGAAACTGAAAGACTGGCAATTACAAAGCGGGTTAAATCACTTTCGATATCTGCACCGATAATAGCTGGTAAAAACATATCTGCAAATCCAATTACCATAGTTTGAGCTGCTTCAGCTGCTTCTGGTACTTGCATTAAATTAAGAATCGGAACAAATGGAGCACCAAGATAACTAAATAGTGGCGTGGTTTCAGCAATAATTAAAGCAACTGTGCCAATTGCCATTACGATTGGTATTACGCCCATCCACATGTCGAGCACATTTTGAACGCCGCCTTTGATGACATTTGAAGTGCGATTATCTTCAGCAGTCTTTGTTGCTTGAAGGACACCCCATTGAAAACGAGAATGCCCCTTTGGAATTGTATCATCCGGTGCTTCTGCTGCTGTTTCATAAGTGGTATCTGGCTTACGAGATAAAGGCGGTATTCTAGGCATAATAACCGCGGCTACAACGCCTGCTAGTACTATCGTTAAATAGTAGGGAATGAAATATTGCTCAAGCTTCATTTGTTGAAGTACTACAATACTAAACGTAATCGAAACAACTGAGAAGGTCGTTCCAATAACCGCTGCTTCACGTTTTGTATAATAGCCTTCTTCATACTGTTTGCTTGTTAATAATACGCCAATCGTTCCATCGCCCATCCATGATGCAAGGCAATCAATCGAGGAGCGACCGGGAAGTGTGAAAATCGGTCGCATTATCTTTGTAAGGAGCGTACCGCAAAATTCTAACAGACCGAAATTTAAGAGCAGTGGTAAAAAGAGGCCTGCAAATAAAAATACAGAAAAGAGAATAGGAATGAGATCATTTAATAACAAGCCGCCAGTGGCATCTGACCAAATCCATTCAGGACCAATCTGATAAAGAGTTAAAATGGCGAAAATCATGCCCAGAACACGAGCGATTAACCAGACCCATGATACTTGGAGAAGACTGGTGAGAAAAGGACGATTTGTAATCCACTCAGGTTTTGCGATAACTGCATAGGCACTTAGTAAAGCAGTTATCGCAATAATTATCGTCATAAGAGCAGGTAGAGAAAAAGGAATAGTTGTTCCAAATAAGCCTTGTAACCAACCTGCCAATTTCGCTATTGGAATGGTAACACCTTCATCATTGGGGATTGGAATCATGAATAAGAAAATACCAATGAGAGATGGAATTATGAATTTTAATAAACCTTCTGAAGTTACTTTTCTTTGATGAGTACTGTTCACGTAGTGTCACCTCTGTCGTTTCGCAACGGATTTTCTATCAATCTAAACGTATTTTTATAAAAACATAGTTATGAATATAACATATCAACTCCTTTTATGTAACATGAAAATACAAACTCTTGAATAAAAAAAGTGTTCAGAAAAAAGCGACCAATTGCATTATATCCTGAAATCGCTAACATTTAAAGAAATTATTAGAGATGGAAGGTTATCAATAGTAAACAAATCGACTATAATCGAAGCGAAGCACATCAAGTTATTATTCTGTTAGTTAAGAATGATAAGTAAAGAAAAGAGGCAAGGATGTTGCATCCTTGCCTCTAGAATAAGATATTCTCATTTATGTTATCATCATCCATATTTATGCATGTCTATGTGGATGCTCGAATTGATAAGATTCTTCAAAGGTTGAGCCAAAAAAGCATGAGGCACATTTACTGTATCCTTTTTGCCTTAAGTAAACAAGCAATTCTTGTTCATGATTGGCTTCAGTTCGGTCTTTAATCGGAGTGTCGGGTAAATGACATTCATCACCAGCGTAAGCTGTCCTATGGACAATTTGTTTTTGGTGGTCAATCATGTATTTTCCCATATATGTTTATCATATCCCATCTCTAGTAAGTTTCTCTTAGTGTAACATACTAATGATGACATTTATACATCCTAAACTTATTAGTATACCCGAAATAGGATAATATTATTACTATTATTGTGTATTTTTTCTAAAAAATTTTTCCAGCTTTCATATATATATTATGTAAGGCTATTCCGATAAAGTGAAAAGTGGTAATAGAAGAATAAATTAGTTAGGAGGATTTAAATGCAACCAATTATTAAAAAGGGAGATGTGAGCATCCGTTATTTAAGAGACGGAGATGAGAACTATCTTTTAAAGTGGTTAACAGATCCAGAGGTATTAACTTATTATGAAGGGAAAGATCGTCCTTATACGTACGAGAAAGTTTTAGAAGATTTCTTTTTAGATGACGATGAAACAAGATGCCTGGTACTGTTTAAAAATACTCCAATTGGCTATATCCAATTTTATTTAATGATAGAGGTTGATGGGATCACACTTCCTGCAAGCACTTATGGTATGAATCAGTTTATAGGTGAAACGTCGTATTGGAATCAAGGCATTGGGAAAAACCTTGTTCAATCGGTCGTTTATTATATTGAAACGACTTTAAAAGGATCTATGATTGTAATGGACCCACAAAAATGGAATGAAAGAGCAATTCGCTGCTATGAGCATGTTGGGTTTACAAAGCTAGGGGTTCTTCCAAAACATGAATACCACGAAGGTAAGTGGAATGACTGTTTCTTAATGGTTAATGACATTGCTACATATCGAATTCAGCCGCTCTCTTGTATGCATGAAAAACAAGTAGCAGATTTTTTTACTGACTTATGGGGAAGTACAGAAATGGTAATCTCTACAGGAAAATACAACCTGCATGAATTAGAGGGATTTGTAGCATGGAGTTCAACCGGAGAAATAATTGGCGCTGTAACATTTAAGCGTCATGATCGTGTTATTGAAATTATTTCTCTTGATAGTGTTTTAGAAAATCAAGGGATAGGTTCACGATTAATTATGATGGTGGAGTTAATTGCAGTAGAACATCAATTCCCGCTCATTAGAGTTATTACGACAAATGATAATATTCGTGCTTTAAGCTTCTATCAACGAAAAGGCTATCGTATAAAAGAAGTTATTCAAGGGGCAGTCGATCGGGCTCGTCAAGTGAAGCCTGAAATCCCGTTAATTGGAGAGCATGGCATTCCGATTCATGATGAGCTGGTTCTTTGTAAACAGCTTTCTCCTAGTTGAAATGACTGAATGAACAAAAGCAGAGAGGAAGAAGTCCAAGTGATGTGGGTGGAAAATAACCGATTATCGGATAGGGTCTTAGAAATGTGGGATAAACGATTTGTGCCGGATTATGATCTTTTATTCTTTAAACATGATCCCAGGGAATTTAAAACCATTTCTCGAAAAGAAGGATATGCTAATTTAAGTCTTGATGAGAGAACTTCATTTCTAACTTGGAATGTTCATCCTGAGGCCGAGTGGATAGCTAAAGTTTCAAACGAGTTATTTTTATCGCTCGATAAGGACAAGCAGGAAAAACTTCTTCTATCACAAGTGGAATACGGGAGAGGTTACTATTTTAAGTATCAAGATCTCCTGACAATCGATTCCGCTCCAGCCACAGTAACTACTTTGGCTGATTGTTGTTTAACGTATAAACAAGAAAAAATCGTTGTATTTCAAGGGTGGAGCTGGAGGTTGTTACCATTATCATTCAGGTTTAAGTTGTTAGAAATGATTTCAAGGAATTTCATTTCATCTTGTTCTTTACAAGTTGGGGAGGAGACGAGTAGCCCATTGATTAACACGTTTATCGGTTGTAACGGACCTAATTGCTTTTCGTTTACATTAATGAATCTTGATAAGGAAGCCGCTCAAACATATACCAAAACGTGGGTGAAAGGGAGGGAGTTTCTTTCTTCACTCAACAGTTATGGCTATCAGGCTAGGATAAGAAATCGTGTAGAACCTCATGACGTTCTTGTGTGGTTTCAGAATGATCAAGTTGTTCATGGTTGTTATGCTATTAGCGAAGAGCAAGTGCTAAATAAAAATGGACAAACGATGTTTCATCCTTATCAATGTCTACCGTTATCCGAAGTGATAAACACCTGGAACGGTTCAACACTCGTTATTTATAGTAAATAAACAAGCCCCTGACGAAAGGTTCGTCGGGGGCTTGTAAAGCGATTTATGCTTTTGTTACGTTAGCTGCTTGTGGTCCGCGGTTACCTTCTACGATTTCGAAGTTAACTTCTTGGCCTTCGTCAAGTGTTTTGAAACCTTCGCCGTTGATTGCAGAGAAGTGTACGAATACGTCGTCTCCACCTTCAACTTCGATGAAACCGAAACCTTTTTCAGCGTTGAACCATTTTACTTTACCGTTTTGCATAAAAAATTGCCTCCTAATGTACCTCATCGTACATAATTTAAAATTCACCATTTACCATTGTAATACGTTTACATTAAAAAACTGCAACTTTGGAAGAGGATTTAACTTTGTTACCCTCTTTCGAAGCTACAGCTAATTTAAATCCTAAATATATTAATAGTAAAATGGTTTAAATATATAATAGCACCGGCTCTTCTAAATTGCAAACCATTCTGGAAATTTGTTTACCGTTTTATCGGGCTAGATGGTAATTTCTCACGCTGCTGGATTGGAAGTGCTGATCCAATCAGAGCTATCACCGCTCCACCCAATAATATACCTTGAATACCCTCCAGAGCAAAAGCAATTAATAACAAAAAAATCACTAGGTCAAATAGTGAGTCAAGTATAGACAAGAGTGAGATCGTTGTCGCTCTTACATGAGATGGGATGATATTGTTACTTAATTGAGAATAGATCGGATAGCGAATAGCACCAACCCACCTTAAAAACAATACCACCCACAAAATCATCCACAGCTGGTTTTGAAAAAGAGCAGCTAGCAACAAACCGAAAGCGGAAAGAAGGCCAGACGTGTACATTAAAACAGAATAAGAAAGCTTTCTATTTAGCATACCGATACTTCTTGATGAAAAGAATGCGAGTAAAGCGCCTACAGCGTAAACTGGTCCAATGAAGTAGACGGGAAGACCAGAACCGATCATAAGAGGCTGGTCAAATTTCTGAAATACCGCTACTGTTGGGATAAAGACGAGCGTCACGTTCAAAAACATGACTAATAGCTGAGGAGCTTGTTTTATCACTCGTACACCTTCCAAAACATTCTCGATTGAAGTTCCAGGTATGCTCACTTTACCAGAAGGCTCCTGAATGAAAAACAAAAGAACGAATTCAACGATATAGGAAACCATACTTAAAAGAATCAGCAGCTGAAACTGTTCTAGTTCAAGGTCTCTTGCAAAAAATGAGCCAAACAGAACAGCGATCATCATAGCGATAAACCCTGCTGATTGGATTTTCCCCATAGCTTCATCCATTTTTTGCTGTTTATTATCTTTTTTTAATGACTCGTATATTAGCGCTTCGTCCGCTCCGGAGAAAAAAGTAACCGATAATCCGTTTAATACGCTAAATAGCATAAACATTTCGAGGCTATTAGCAAGTAAAAGGATACCAATACTACTTAGTTTAATAATGGAACCTGTTAGAAAAGAAACTCGAGCACCAAACCGATCTGCGAAAACACCTGTTGGAATTTCTCCTATTAAAACAGCGCCGCTCCAGCACATTAAAATAACAAGAATGTTTGCCTCACTTAATCCATTTTTTACATAAAATAATGTTAAAACGGGCTGTAAGAAACTAATCGTTCCAAAAAAGTGTATCCAGAACAATAGGGTCAGATTACGTGTTGATAAAGAAGACATGATCCTCCAACTTTCATTGTATGTTCTGACAATGGAAAGACAGGAGGGAGTCATTTACATTAAAGCCATTCGTCCCTCCTGTGTATTGACTTTAGCTCCAGTATTTTTAACATATTAACTTCTCCCTTCCATTAGTTAAGAAAAATTATAGCAAACCTATTCTCATGACACGACTCATTTTTTTGAAAAAAGAAATAAATCTAATTATTGTTCGATCTACCAATCGCTTTAAGTTACGAGTGGGTACCGGGAGGGAATAATAAGGATGGATTCATCCGTCGCATACACAAAATATGGGGTTATAAAATATCTTCTTTCTAATCATCATACTACGCCAATCGTGTTGTTAACGGGGATTGGTGGCTCACTTCATGAGTGGTAGGAAATGATGACTAATGAACTACTGTTTTAGCCTATAACCGAGCAGGGTATGGAAAAGTAAGTCTGTTATAAGAGAAGGTACAGTCGAACAAGCAAGCCTTGAGTTTTATGCGCTTCTATCCTCATTAGGAATAGCTCAAAAAGTGATACTTGCCGGCCATTTATGGCGGTTTGATTACACAGGATTTTGCTATATGCTATTTAGGGACCGTTTTAGGTGTTCTGTTAATTGACTCAACGTCGATAAACATCGAACGAATTGACGAAGTGGATCATTCCGATGAAATGACTTCAGATGATTATGGATACAGAAGTATGAAGCTTGTGCGAGTATGACGCAAGAAGATTTATTGAAGAAAATTCAGCCAGAGCTACCGGAAAAGTTCAAATTATGGGAGCGGGAAGTGCAGCATTTAATTGACCACGAAACGAGTCCGACTATGTACTGAGGTGTAGGGGCTGAAATTCGTCGTATGGCTCAATGTGCGAAGCGACTAAATAAAGAAGGTTTTCCAGACATCCCTTTAACGGTTATCGGCAGAGATGAGGAGTACTCAGCAGAACAACAAATAAATGCAGGACCGAAGTCAGAGGCTATAGCGTTTGAGGAAGTATGGACCGAGCTAATTTAAGAGTAAACAAGTCTTTCTTCTCGATCAGCTTACATAAAGGCCAAGGATGCAGGACACAATATCCCCTATGTGCCCCGAGCTGATCATGAGAAAAATGGCTCTATTCTCGCTTTTGAGCGAAATAGTGTTGCTGTAGTCTTACATCTTTTATAATGGACTTATACAAAAAAACAAAGGGGCGAGCGTAAATGACGATTCAAAACCCATCAAGAGAAGAGATTGGTAACATCCTGAAAACGAATAAGCGCATTGCTGTTGTAGGTTTATCGAACAACCCTAATCGTACCTCTTTTATGGTATCTCAGGCGATGATGGATGCTGGTTACGACATTATCCCAGTCAATCCAACGATAGATGATGCGCTTGGAGTAAAAGCGGTAGATTCTCTGAAAGAAATTGAAGGTCATGTTGATATCGTTAACGTCTTTAGACGAAGTGAGTTTCTTCCAGATATTATGAAAGATGCCGTTGATATTGGGGCGGATGTTTTCTGGGCCCAACTCGGGGTAATGAATGAAGAAGCGTATGAATATGGTAAGAAACATGATATTAAAGTCATCATGGATCGTTGCATTAAAGTTGAACATGCGATGACGAAGTAAGATTAGGGCGTTCAGAACGCCCTTTTTTTATTTTAGAAGATAAATCACTTTTAACTGAGCAGTTATCACTAATTGACCAGTTTGGATTTGAGTTGCTTGAACGTCACTAAACATTCGGGGGGGAGGCGACATTGAACTAATCTCAACAATCTGATGGGGTGAATGTGGGAGGGGAATGTGAAGCGTGTTTGCAATTGTTTTAGCTTTCTGCTCTGCATCTTTTATCGCAATGGCTAATGCTTTTTGGTAAACGATCGTTAGATCTTTTAACTCAAAACGAATATCCGATACCACGTTTGCTCCTGAAGCTACAGCTGCATCGATCGCCGCTCCAGTTTCGCTCACTGGCTCGACGTATACTTTAAGAAGGTGCGTTACTTTGTAGCCAAGAAAAATTTTCACGTTGTTTTCATAGCGTATGTTTTCTTCAATCCGATAATCGGTTGTTTGAATATCTTCTGATGGAATACCGAGAGAATGAAGAGACGATACAATGGATGAAATGAGGGAAGCGTTTTCTTCTTGAGCTTCTGCTACTTGTTCTGAAGTAGTTGTAACTCCAGTAACAACGACAGCTCTATCCGGTGCCGCACTTACTTCTCCCGCTCCAAATACCGTAATGGTATGATCGCAAACGCATTGATGATTGAAATTCATATTTGTCATTTTTCACACTACTTTCCAATAGTTTAAACAAATCATTAGGATTAAGAGGACAGAAAGAGTCTGTTTTGTTAAAATTTTAAGTAGTCGTAAGGAAACGAAGGAGGAATTATGTTGCCAGAACAAATCATGTTAGAAAAGTATGCTGAACTTGCTCTTAAAAGAGGGGTTAATCTACAAAAAGATCAAATGCTTGTCATCAACTCCTCTATTGAAGGTGCAGAATTTACTCGTATTGTTGTAAATAAAGCTTACGAAATAGGCGCAAAGACTGTACATATTAACTGGAGTGACGACGATCTTGACCGTTTATGGTATGAGAATGCCGCCCAAGATGTGCTTGAGAATGTCCCTGAATGGCGTGTGAAAATGTACGATCACTTTGCTGAAGATGGCGCTGCTATTCTTTCGATTCGCTCCACCAATCCTGATTTATTAAAAGGGATTGCTTCATCACGCATTTCTGCTTCAAATAAAGCGAGTGGCGAAGCAATGAAAAATTTCCGTAAGTATACGATGAACGACAAGATCACATGGTCCATCGTTGCAATCCCGAATGGAGAATGGGCAACGAAAACTTTCCCAGAAACATCAGAAGAGGATGCTATTGAAAAGCTTTGGAACCAAATATTTACCATTACGCGTGTCGATCAAACAGATCCAATTGCAGCTTGGAATGATCACAACGCTACTCTTGCTAAAGCAAGAGGTGTTCTGAATGATCGAAACTACAAAAAACTTGCTTATAAGGCACCTGGTACTGATCTGGAAATTGAACTACCTGAAGGGCATATATGGAAAGGTGGATCTTCCATTTCTGAGCAGGGCATTGAATTTAATGCGAATATGCCAACCGAAGAAGTTTTTACGTTACCACATAAATATGGGGTGAATGGTACGGTTTCTAGTACGAAACCATTAAGTTATGGCGGTAACTTAATCAATAACTTCTCATTAACATTTAAAGATGGTAAAGTTGTGGATTTTTCAGCGGAAGAAGGCTATGAAACGCTTGAAAATCTATTGAACATGGATGATGGCTCGCGGAGACTTGGTGAGATTGCGATCGTTCCGCACCAATCGCCTATCTCTCAATCAGGCCTTATTTTCTTTAATACGTTATACGACGAAAATGCTTCTTGTCATTTAGCACTTGGAAAAGCTTATCCGAGTAGTGTTAAAGGCGGAGCTGATATGGATGATGATGCATTGGATCGTCATGGTGTAAATAACAGCATCACGCACGTTGATTTTATGATGGGTTCTGGAGAACTCGATATTGATGGCGTCAAAGCAGACGGTACAACGGAAGCGATTTTCAGAAACGGCAACTGGGCGATTAATGTTAAATAAGAAAAATGCTCTCGCTGATTAGCGAGAGCATTTTTTGTATCGTAACCTGTTATAAATTGCAAGTACTATCCAGTTCTTTCTATAATAGAGGAAAATAGTTAGTGGTGGTTTACGTGAGTGTTGAAAAATTATCTGGTATACGTTTAAAGAATTATATCTCCTTTCGTAAGGATCCATTAGGTTTTTTATCAAAAACCCGTAATATAGCGGATTTCGTAGAGCTCGGTGCTTCTTCTTTTGTCGTGCATCAACCTGAAGCAATTAAACAAATCCTTGTTACGAATGCAGAATCTTTTCAAAAAGGGAGCTCTGCTTCGTTATTGAGCCAAACGATCGGGCGGGGGCTATTAACCTCAGAAGGCAAAGCACATGAGCGGCAGCGAAAAGTGATGATGCCTGCTTTTCACAAAGAGAAAATGACTCAATATATCTCAATCATCCTCGAAGAAACGAAACGGTTTATCGTTGGGTGGGATGATGGAGAAGTCATTTGTATTAGCTCAGAAATGATGAGGCTAACGTTAAGAATTATTATGAAAGCCATGTTTGGTCAAGATATTTCAAATAAAGAAAGTATCGAACTTGTCACAGCGGTGACCCATATTATCGAGAAATCTGCATCTGACTTATTTCTCCCTTTCCCATCACCAGAGATTGTGCCTACAAAGCGGAACAAACAGTACAAATTAGGAAAAAATCACTTAAATGAACTGGCAGATCAGCTAATTCAAAACACACCTAAAGGCGATCATTTACTTTCACTTCTTCAAGAATCAACGTATACTGACGGATCTCCTCTTTCGAGTGAAGAAGTGAGAAGTCAAATCTTAACAATGCTTATTGCTGGTCATGAAACAACCGCAAACGTGCTATCATGGATGTGGTATGAACTTTCAAAAAATGAGGAAATTGAACAACAGCTTTTAAGGGAATGGAAAGAGGCAGGAGAATCGGGTGGTCAACACGATCTTACACATCTGTTTTTTAAAGAGACGTTAAGACTCTACCCTGCAGCCTGGGTTATTTTAAGAGAAGCGATTGCACCAGTTGAACTAATGGGGTATCAATTTAAATCGGGGTCATCGTTTTTGATTAGTCCCTACATTATGCATCGTAATCCGTCATTCTTTGAAAACCCTGAGCAATTCTCTCTATACCGAATGAAAGAGAAGCATGCCCCATTTGCTTATTTCCCATTTGGTGGAGGACCTCGAAGCTGTATTGGAAGTCAATTCGCTACTTATGAGGCTCAATTAGTATTTTCAACAATAGGAGAAAGCTTTCATCTTCAACAACTGCAGGATCACCCTGTAGAAGCAGAGCCACTTGTTTCCTTGCGGATCAAAGGTGGTCTCTTAATGAAGGTGAATAAACGAAAATAATAGGTGATAAGATGGATGAAATAATTAATGTGTCAGTAAGACCGGTTGTTGAGTATGCATTTCGAAGTGGAAGTATTGATCATCGTTTTCGAACAGCGACAACCATGACGGAAGGAACGCGACTTCATCAGATGGTTCAAAAAACGTATGGAGAATTGGATAAAAAAGAAGTGCCATTTGATACTAGGTTGAATTACGAAGAAATGACCTTTCATATCGAAGGACGGTGCGATGGTCTCCTAATGAACGGTGATGACTATATGATTGATGAAATTAAATCCACATCACTTCCGCTCTCTGATGTAAATGAACAGACGCACCCCGTTTACTGGGCCCAAGCAAAGTGTTATGGGTATATGGCTCTTGAGAAATATAACCTTGATCAGATTACCATTCAATTAACGTATATTCAGTCAGAATCAAATGACATCATTCGATTCCAACATACTCTAACAGCAAGCGATCTGCGAGCTTTCATGCTGAGCATAATTGAGCAATATGCCCCGTTTGCTAAGTGGAAGCAGAAACATCTTATGATGCGAAACGAAAGCTGTAAAGCTCTTTCGTTTCCTTTCGATACATACAGAGAAGGTCAGCGAAAGTTAGCGGGAAGCGTCTATAAAACGGTACAGGAGGAAGCGACGCTGTTTGCGATGGCGCCGACTGGGATTGGTAAAACGATCAGTACGCTATTCCCTGTTATGAAAGCAATAGGGGAAGGGTTTGGTAAAAAGATTTTCTACCTTACCGCGAAAACCATTACGAGGGAAACAGCACAGGAAGCTTTTCAACTTATGGAGCAGAAAGGCCTTCACATTTCTTCCGTAACCATCACAGCAAGAGATAAAATCTGTTTTAAAGAAAAAACAATCTGCCAAAAAGATTATTGTGAATTCGCAGACGGATATTACGATCGAATAAACGAAGGAATGCTTGATCTTTTAAACAATGAAACGCTTATTACTCGAGGCGTAATTGAACAGTATGCACAGAAGCATCGGTTATGCCCTTTTGAACTATCCCTTGATTTGTCTTATTTAGCAGACGCGGTTATTTGTGATTATAATTACTTATTTGACCCCCGCGTCTCACTAAAAAGACTAATTGATGACCAAAAAAAACAAACGACCATTCTTATTGATGAAGCGCATAACCTTGTGGATCGCGCACGTGAAATGTATTCAGCTGAATTAATAAAATCACCATTTCTTGAACTGAAGCGCGCTTATAAAAAGCAAAACGACGCTATTTCAACAGCTGCAGCGGCGCTTAACCGTACGTTTATTGATTATCGGAAATCAACTCAGAATGGATCTCTCGTAATGTCGGAAGTGGATGAGGAACTTATTGTGCAACTGGATACGTTTGTACAAGTAAGTGAAAAGGAATTGCTTCAACAAGGAAGTGATGAGCTTCTTTTAGAAACATACTTTTTAGCGCAGAACTTTATTCGGATCGCAAAGCTGTACGAAGAACGCTTTATTACTTATGTGGAGGCAGGTAAGTTAGAGGTGAAAATTAAGCTTTTTTGTTTTGATCCTTCCAATCTGCTTCAAAAAATGAGGAAAGGATTTCGAGCGAACGTTTTTTTCTCAGCAACCTTCAGTCCTTTTTCGTATTATCAAAACATGCTCGGGTGGAGAGAGGAGGATTATGCGGTACGAATTCCATCTCCATTTGCGCGTGAGCATGCGGAAGTATTGATCGCACCACTTTCAACGAAATATCGTGACAGAGAACGAACGTTGCCATCACTTGTTTCCCTTCTCGAGAATGTTGTTGAAACGAAGCCGGGGAATTACTTATTCTTTTTTCCTTCATATGGGTACATGGAAGAAGTTTATGGCGCTTATACCGCTCCGGCTCAAGCAGAAACGATGATACAAAAAAGCGGCATGACTGAAGAAGAACGAGAATATTTTTTAAACGAGTTTTCCTCTGATCGTGAGACAAGTTTAGTAGGATTTGCTGTAGTGGGTGGAATTTTTTCTGAGGGAATTGATTTAAAAGGAGAACGTTTAACAGGTGTGGTGGTGGTCGGAGTTGGGTTGCCAAACTTTGATACTGAACGCCAATTAATGAAAACCTACTTTGATCAAGATGGGAAAAACGGGTTCGAGTATACGTACGTATATCCTGGCATGAATCGTGTGCAACAGGCAGGGGGGCGACTCATTCGCACTGAATCGGATCATGGTCTTTTACTCCTAGTCGATAATCGCTATTTAGAAAAACGATATCAACAATTACTACCTTATGAATGGCAACATTACAAAGTCCTGAAGGAGCCTTCTATGTTTTTTCAGTAACGTACAAAAGTGATAAGAGCCTTGCTCATTAGAGTAGGTTCTTTTTATATGAATGAAGGAGCGAATGACTATTAATGAATGATTTAACTAAGATGGAGATCCAACGTTTTTCGTCGTAATTCTTGCACCTTAATGATCAATAATCAACAATTTTGAACCATTACATTTTTAATACATTCTTAAAGTAATAGTTTAGTTTTGGGAAGCGAAGGTAATGGTGAAGGTGATAACGAACTTTCGAAGGAGAACGTCTATGAATATATATCTAACCATTCTACTATTTATCTTAGCCGCCATTGCAACGTATTTTGTTGCAACACGCCTCGCGATGTACGGCGACGCCATTAGTGAAAAAACCAAAACATCTTCTGCTTTTATGGGAATTATTATTGGTGCTGCAATCTCTCTGCCTGAATTAACCTCGAGTGTAACCGCAATTGCCATTGATAGTCCAGATCTAGCTATAGGTAATTTGCTTGGGAGTAACTTATTTAACCTATTGGCTCTTGCTGTCCTCGACATGGTTTATCGTCGTGAACAGATTATGGGACAAACTGATCTAGGTAGTAAACTATATATTTATCTTGTGATTGTGATGACGCTTATTGTGGTTGCTGGATTATCGCTCACACTTCCAGCAAGTATTTTTCATATCGGATATAGCTCTGTAATCTTAGTGCTTGTATATTTTTTTGGTGTGAAATGGATAAATAAACAAACAGAAGAAAAAGTAAAGAGAAAAAGCCGGAAAAATGAAAAATACGGGGAATTTTCTTATCGAAGAGTTCTTACGATGTTCATTCTTTCTGCTATTGGAATCATGATCGTAGGAACAGTTCTTACATTGACAGCCGATCGAATCGCAGAAAGTACAGGGCTTGGTGCATCTTTTGTGGGGTCTTTTCTTGTCGGGGCAAGTACCTCCTTACCTGATGCTGTAAGTGTTGCGACTGCGTTGAAACTACGAAACTATAGCATGGGGGTAAGTTCACTTCTCGGAAGTAACGCATTTAACATTATGCTACTTTCCTTTACGGATGCGATCTACTTTAAAACAAATATTTTTCAGCATGCGAGTCCATCAAATGTGATAACAACCATTTCTTCTATTCTAGTTGTGCTCGTTATTTTATATAGCATTACAAGAAAGAACAAACGGAGTACCCTTTTTTACATGTTGCCATCGGCCTTAATCGTAGTGATCTATTTTATCGCTACATTCACTGTGTATACAATGAAGTGAGTTGTAGAGGAATTTCCTCTACAACTTTTTTTATGGCTTGCTATCTCAATTATGGCGGTGATGGAAACGCTCACATAAAAAAGTCGGAAAATATTTGCAAGTTTTAAGACAGAATACCCGTGGAATCCCCTGTCATAGATTAATTTTTGGAGGTTACGGACAATGTCAAAAGGAAAAAGTATTCATGCATTAATTATTTTATTGTTTACCCAGTTCGTGTCAGGTGGGGTAACAAATACAAAGGGAATTGTGCTCGATAAAGTTGAAACAGATATTGGTCTCGATATGAGTCAATTTGGACTCGTTGTTTTAATTTTTCAACTGGGCTTTACGCTCGCTAGTTTAATTTTCGGTTATTTAACCGATAAAAAAGGGTTAAGAATAATGGTGGTCTTCGCTACAATTGTGATGGGTCTCGGTTTTGCGGGGACAGGCTTTGCACCAAACATCACTTTCTTTCTAGGTTTTTATATGTTAATCGGATTTGGTTTGGGTGCGCTGGGTGTTGCATCTAACGCCATTGTGCCCGCTGCTTATCCTGAGAAACAAAACCAAATGTTTAATTTGGCAATGGGGATTTATGGACTTGGTATGATCATTTTCCCTCAACTTCTAAACTACATGTTCCAGTTTGCTTCATGGCGCTATTTCTATCTCGCGATTGCCATTCTAAACATTCTTGTGATTTTCTATGTAACGTCCGTAAAATTCCCAGATGGAAAAGCGGAAAAAATCAATTTGAAAGCATTCATTCCTATGTTAAAAGATGCGCAGATGATCTTTTTAATGTTCTTCTTGATTTTCGAAGTATCTGCTGAAGTTTCATTCACAAACTTCTTTCCACCATATTTAAAATCTCTTGAACTTGGCGGGATTTCAAATGAAGCAAAATCGGATATGGTCGCTACCATTCTTTCGTTATTTTCGGTTTTCTTTATGATTGGCCGGCTAGGTGTCGCTTATCTTGCCAATAAGATTAACGAACGCTTGATTATGATTTCATTCTCATTAGGTTCAGTGATTATCGTCGCCATTAGCTTCTTTTTTGCAAATCAAGTTCCGTACTTGTTTGCGGGAGCGGGACTGTTTTTCTCAACATTATTCCCAACCGCAACCGCTTTTGGAACAACTATTTCAAAAAATCCAGGTACAGCACTAGGGTTGATTTATGTGGCTTCTGGTATAGGTGGTGGTATCGCGGGGTATATCATCGGTATTGTTTCTGAAGCATTTGGTGCAAAAGGTGGATTTAGCCTTGTCATTGTATTCCTTGCACTGATGTTTGTCGTATCACTTTTCTTGAATTCAGGTAAGTCAAAGCAAACCGTTAATGAATAAGGTAACCATAAAAAAGCCGCCGGTAGATTACCGGCGGTTCATTTATATTCATCTATTGGGAATAGAGGAATGACTTATTAAGCTACCTGTGGACGTTTGGATGTTTTCGAAACGGCAGCGTAAATACGAGGTGAGATAAGGGCAGCTACAACGGATAAGAGGATATCTTTAGGTAGCGGGGCCAGCATCCATAACCATGCCATACCGTAAGTGAATCCTTCAGGAGCGTCAGCCCAAAATTTGTACGCATAATACATATAATTTGTACCAAGGACATAATTCAAGATAAATGCAGTGAAACTAGCAATCATAAACGTTATGACAGTTGGTCTAGATTTTGATTCAACAATTTTCCCTGCAACATACGCTACTAAAATATAAGATAGAATAAATCCGAATGTTGGTTTAAATAAAACGCCGGGACCACCTGTGAATTGAGCAAATACTGGAGCACCTGCAAGACCAACCAGCGTGTAGACGATCATGGAAATGGATCCAAGCCGACTACCGAGTAATAGACCTGCTAAAATCGCAAAGAAAGTTTGTAAAGTAATGGGTACGCCGCCTACTACGAGAAATTGAGCAATATTTGCGCCTACCGCCATTAATGCAGCAAACATTCCTGCGTAAACTAAATCAATTGTTTTCATCTTCCTCATGACTGAACCTCGCTTTCATTATCACTATAAAGAATCGTAAAAGAAAAAAGCATTTGTGTCAACATTTATTTTTTGTTAGTTAACTCAAAATAAAAGAAGTTAACTTGATTTAATCATATTTCAAAGAAAAAGAAGTTTTAATTAGTGTATTCAAGGTTATTTGACACCTAATAAGTTAAGAATAGTTAACTTAAATCGGTTCGGAAAATTTATGAGAAAGCTGTTTGCTTTATTTGATTGGAGTAAGTAATTACCAATGGTTTGTGAGTTGAATTCCCTTCTTAAGAACATAACGATCCAGTAGAATATAAGAAAACGTACTACTTTATAAAAAATCTATGGTAAACTTAGAGCGAAAGTACGTTGAAAGGAGCCTCTATATGAACATGTTAAGAGGAACCATTCTGTCTGTTTTATTGCTTTGTTTCGTACTTGCCATAAGCACGGCCTTTGCAAATGGACAAGATGAGGACCTTGCTTATGAAACTGGAGAGGTTCAAGAAAAACTAATCCGATATGAGAAACCACAAGTAACAGCAGAAGTGGATCAGAAAAAAGATACGAGCATGAATGAAGATGATGAAGAATTAACAAATGAAGATGCAGAAGAGGCGACAAACGCGCCGGTAGAAAAACCTTATTATTATCTTATTGTTAATAAAACTCCTTATTTAGCTGATAAGTCTGATTGGGAGTCGGTTGAAGAAGGTCATATCGTTACACTCGGTTATGAAGAAGGTAACGTGCATGTCGTGAAAACAATTGATGAAGAATAAACATTAAGGTACAATACGGTTCGATGTTTTTTTCTCTCCTGCCAATGTGCAGGATTTTTTAATACGTTAAGAATGTATGAACGTCTAGCTTTATAAATGGGTGCGAAAGCATGCCTTTTGTTAAGATAGTCAGAGATCATATGAATGAAACGAACGCAGTAAGAGGCTGTAAAACACTACCCGGCTATTAAAAACAATCAGATCTGGCAATGCTTTAAAAAACGGACTGGGTACAAAAAAGATAGAAACACCCGTTCTCATATGGTAGGCTAGTCTATACAGCAAGTTGAAAGGGGAAAAACATGGTAACAAAACAAAAGCAGGAATATAGTGATGATTCAATCCAGGTTCTAGAAGGACTGGAAGCGGTGAGAAAGCGCCCTGGAATGTATATCGGGAGCACTGACTCAAGAGGCTTGCATCATCTTGTTTATGAAATCGTAGATAATTCAGTTGATGAAGCTCTTGCTGGCCATGGAGATGAAATCAACGTTACCTTATATGAAGATAATAGTGTTAGCATCGAAGATAATGGTCGTGGGATGCCTGTTGGTATGCACAAACTCGGAAAACCAACTCCAGAAATCATCTTAACCATTCTCCATGCAGGTGGTAAATTTGGACAAGGTGGCTACAAAACGAGCGGTGGATTACACGGTGTTGGGGCCTCGGTCGTTAATGCTCTTTCCGAATGGTTAGAAGTAACGATTCATCGAGATGGTTTTATCTTTAAACAGCGTTTCGAAAATGGCGGGAAACCAGCAACAACACTTGAAAACATCGGGAAAACACGCAAAACGGGAACGACGATTCATTTTAAACCCGATCCGATCATGTTTAGTACATTAAATTATAATTACGATACGCTAAGTGAACGCCTGCGTGAAGCGGCCTTTTTGTTAAAGGGATTGAAAATTGAACTTGATGACAAGCGTCACGACCGCAAAGAGGTCTTCTATTATGAAACCGGTATCGAGGCGTTTATCGACTATTTAAATGAAGATAAAGAAACACTTCATCCAGTTGTCACGTTTAACGGAGAGAGTAATGGCATTGAACTGGATTTTTCATTTCAATACAACGATGGTTTTTCAGAAAATGTCCTTTCTTTTGTAAATAATGTCCGAACTAAAGATGGTGGTACACATGAGTCAGGTATGAAAACGGCCATTACGCGTGTGATCAATGACTATGCAAAGAAAGTGAATCTTTTAAAAGAAAAGGACAAGAATCTTGAAGGAAATGACATCCGAGAAGGCTTTACAGCAATCGTCTCCGTCCGTATTCCAGAAGAATTGCTTCAATTCGAAGGTCAAACGAAAAGTAAACTAGGGACAAGTGAAGCGCGATCAGCGATTGATGCGATTGTTTCCGGGCAATTTTCGTATTTTCTAGAAGAGAATCCATCCATTAGTGAGATGCTCATTAAAAAGTCAATTAAAGCCGCTCAGGCACGTGAAGCAGCAAGAAAGGCGCGTGAAGATGCGCGATCGGGTAAGAAAGGGAAACGCAAAGAAACCATTCTTAGCGGTAAACTTACCCCGGCCACTTCACGAAATCCGAAGAAAAATGAACTGTACCTTGTTGAGGGGGATTCTGCTGGTGGTTCTGCTAAGCAAGGACGCGATCGACGAACACAGGCAATTCTTCCACTACGAGGAAAAGTAATCAATACAGAAAAAGCGAAGTTGCAGGATATTTTTAAAAACGAAGAGATTAATACTATTATTCATGCGATTGGAGCGGGAGTTGGTCCTGACTTTGATATTGGAGATGCAAACTATGACAAAGTCATTATCATGACCGATGCTGATACTGACGGCGCTCACATTCAGGTGCTTCTATTAACGTTTTTCTACCGCTACATGAAACAGCTTGTGGAGCATGGAAAAGTCTTTCTTGCCCTTCCACCTCTATACAAAGTTAGTAAAGGAAAAGGAAAGAAAGAAGTAGTTGAGTACGCCTGGGATGAAGAAGGTATGAAACAAGCGATGAAAAAGGTTGGGAAAGGCTATACGATTCAACGCTATAAGGGTCTTGGTGAAATGAACGCCGATCAATTATGGGAAACAACGATGAATCCCGAAAGCCGCACGTTAATTCGTGTGAAGATTGAAGATATCGCTCGTGCGGAGCGACGCGTTTCCGTTTTAATGGGAGATAAAGTCGAACCGCGTAGACAATGGATTGAATCAAATGTCGCCTTCGGATTAAATGAAGATACAAATATCATCGAGAACGAAAACATTTCCATTATTGAAGAGGAGGCGTAACATTGGCTAACGCAGAAAAATTTCTAGATCTACCGCTTGAAGATGTCCTTGGTGACGCTTTTGGGCGATATAGTAAATACATTATTCAAGACCGTGCCCTGCCCGATGCAAGGGACGGTCTGAAGCCTGTACAACGCCGTATTCTTTATGCAATGCATCATGAAGGTAATACAGCAGAAAAACCGTTTCGGAAATCAGCGAAAACGGTTGGTAACGTTATTGGTAACTACCATCCACATGGAGATACATCGGTGTATGACGCTATGGTCCGAATGACTCAGGATTGGAAGGTACGTAACATTCTTGTGGAGATGCATGGGAATAACGGAAGTGTTGATGGGGATCCACCTGCTGCCATGCGTTATACAGAAGCACGTTTAGCAGCGATTTCATCTGAACTCCTTCGTGATATTGATAAAGATACGGTTGAATTTGCACCTAACTTTGACGATACACAAAACGAGCCGATCGTTTTGCCTGCGCGTTTTCCTAACTTGCTTGTCAATGGCTCAACTGGGATATCAGCAGGGTACGCAACGGATATTCCCCCACATAACCTTGGCGAGGTCATTGATGCAGCCGTTATGCAGATGGAGAATCCTGACGTTACGCTTCAAGAGCTAATGGGTGTTATTAAAGGACCTGATTTCCCAACGGGGGGAATCGCTCAGGGAACAGAAGGCATTCGGAAAGCATTTGAGACGGGAAAAGGAAAGTTTATTTTACGAGGTAAGGCAGAAATTGAAGAAGTGCGTGGAGGACGGCAGCAAATTGTTGTGACAGAAATCCCGTATGAAATCAATAAAGCTAACCTCGTTAAGAAAATTGATGAGCTTCGTGTTGATCGCAAAATTGAAGGCATTTCAGAAGTCCGCGACGAAACAGACCGTACGGGTCTTCGTTTCGTTATTGAGTTAAAAAAAGATGCCGATGCAAATGGCATTTTAAAATATCTATATAAAGCGACAGATCTTCAAATTACGTATAACTACAATATGGTAGCGATTTACAACAAGACACCGAAGCAAATGGGCTTAAAGCAAATCTTAAAGGCCTATATTGAGCATCAGAAGGAAGTTGTCATTCGTCGATCTGAGTATGATTTAAAACGTGCCAAAGATCGTCAACATGTTGTCGAAGGCTTAATTCGTGCAATTTCTATTTTGGATGAAGTGATTGCAACCATTCGTTCATCAAAGGATAAGCGTGACGCTAAAACCAACTTAATGACTCAATACGACTTTACAGATGCTCAGGCTGAAGCCATTGTGAATTTACAGCTTTACCGTTTGACCAATACCGATATTACGACGCTTCAAAAGGAATCGGAAGAGCTAAGTCAGCTGATTAATAAGCTTGAAACGATACTCGGTAGCGAGAAAAAGCTTGTCAATCTCATTAAAAAAGAGTTACTTGAAATTCGCAAGAAATACGCGGATGATCGCATGACCGTTTTAGAAGACGAAATTGAAGATATTAAAGTGAATCTTGAAGTGATGATTCCTTCTGAAGACGTGATTGTAACCGTGACAGAAGATGGTTATGTGAAGAGAACAAGTCCTCGTTCATATGCAGCATCGAACGGGAAAGACTTTGGAATGAAGGAGACTGATACGCTTCTTCGTCAATTTGATAGCAATACAACTCACACCATATTGCTATTTACGAACAAAGGAAGCTATCTTTATCTACCTGTACATGAGCTACCTGAAATCAGGTGGAAAGATCTTGGGCAGCATGTTGCTAACATTGTATCGATCGATTCTGATGAGCGAATTATCGAAGCCATGGAGATTAAAGAGTTTAAAGAAGATCAATATTTAGTCTTTGTAACGAAGCAGGGCATGATCAAGAAAACAGAGCTTTCTCAATACAAAGCACAGCGGTATTCAAAGCCACTGATGGCGCTTAAGTTGAAAAAAGAAGATGAGTTGATAGACGTATACACGACTAATGGAAGGAAAGAAGTCTTCCTTGCTACACACTTTGGATATGGACTCCGATTTAAAGAAGAAGAAATTAGTCTAGTTGGTCAACGGGCTAGCGGAGTAAAAGGCATTAACTTAAAAGATGACGATTTCGTCGTGAGCGGGATCATTTATGAGCCAACTGCAAAACACGATATATTCCTAGCCACTCATCGAGGCGCTGTGAAGAAAATGCAGCTAAGTGAATTTGAAATAACAACGAGAGCAAAACGTGGTGTTGTGATGTTACGTGAACTGAAATCAAATCCGCACCGTGTCATTGGAGCTGCAGCTGTAACAAAACAAGATCTCATTATCGTTCGAACGAAAAAGGGAGAACCAATAGAGGTAGATCCAGCAACTTATCGACCAAATGATCGGTATAGCAACGGATCATTTGTCGTAGATGTGAGTGAAACGGGCGATGCAGTGGAAATTAAGAAAGTCCAAAAGCCAATATAAAATCTAGAAAACCCGCCTAAAAAGCGGGTTTTCTTTGTATATGAGCATGGAAGTTTGTGATATACTAATTGGTATGCGAACATATGATTGCCACCCCTCTAAAATGGCACTTTCCAATCAAACAAACAAGAAAACACAGATTAAGGAGGAATGAGATGGAGGGGAAAACCCATGCGATTGGCGGTATTTGCTTAGGTGTTGCCGCGCAAAGCTACTACATAACAGACAAGCTCGATGCACCAGAGCTGATTGTTTTCTATGGAGCCTGTCTTTTTGGTGGACTTCTGCCAGACATCTGTCATCCAGGGTCATGGACCGGCAGAAGAGCTAAAGCCTTATCGAAAGGAATCAGCCGTTTTTTTGGACATCGAACGATTACACACAGTATCCTTTTTATTATTCTTATTTATTGGTTAACGTCAACATTCACCTTTCAATATGATCATCTTATTCAAACTGGTCTTTTAGTAGGGATTGTAAGTCATATTGTGCTCGATGGCATGACAGTAAGAGGGATCCAATTATTTTATCCTATTCCGCTACGTGTTCGCTTCCCACTTTATTTGAAAACCTCTTCGAAAGGAGAAGGTTTCATAACAAGTTGCCTCATCATCCTAACCATTATTATGCTATACAACCAGGTGATGATTTCATGATGGATAGGTTGCTATTTTTACTGATGTAATCCATATTACAGATCTTTTGAACATTTTCGTGTATGTTTTATGAGAAGGATACAACAGAAAGGATGGGGAGATGAAGCGTCAAAAGGCAGTATTAAAATGGGCATTAATCCTAATAACGATCGTGATCTTAATTTGGTTCAGCCGATCTTATCTTAATTTTAGAGTGGAAGAAATCAGAGATTGGATTTTATCATTCGGTATACTTGCTCCAATTATTTACATGGTTATTTACACGATACGCCCATTGATTTTCTTCCCGGCGTCCGTATTATCGATTGCGGGAGGACTTGCGTTTGGATCATTGTTCGGTACAATTTACACCGTAATCGGAGCAACTGGAGGAGCGGCTTTATCATTTATCGTCGCTAGAAAACTAGGAAAGTCTATCGCCAACAAAGATTGGCAAGGCAAAGGACGAAAGCTACAAGAACAGCTTGAGAAAAATGGATTTTTCTATGTTCTATTTTTTCGGTTCGTTCCGCTATTTAACTTTGATTTAATTAGTTATTCCGCTGGTTTATCTAAAATACGGTTTACTTCATTTTTTTTCGGTACGCTTATTGGGATTATACCTGGCACATTTGCTTACAACTTTTTAGGAAGCAGCCTCGTATCAGGTGATCCAAAAGTTATTGCGCTCGCTGTTGGGGTCTTCATCTTACTTTCAGTTATACCAATCATAATTCGCAACAGAGTGACGAAGAAAAACGCGTCATTAAGTAAATAAGAAAAAGGAGCAGGCTGTTTATACAACGCCTGCTCCTATTTATGACTCAATTTCTTTATTTTTAGCCTGCTTTAAAACTTTCCTTGTTCGTCGACGATCCAGGATAAGATAAATGATCGTAGATAGGAGGAGCAGGCCGTGTGTAAAACTAAACTCAGCACCATAATAATCACGGTTCCAATAAGAAACAACTCCAGGAATAATGGTATGACTGAGCGGATAAAAAATCGGTACAGCATCATTTACATGCGTGAAAAAATCAACCACGACATGCAAGAACCATCCCCACACAAACCCAGAAAAAGGCGTCAGCTTAAAGCCTCGATGAACGATCATCAATAGAATAAAGGCAAGTAACCAAATGACAATCGAATGGCCTAATTGGCGGAGTACAACAACTACAGGATGTTCAAATAACCCATGGATAAAATAATGCACAGAGAGGTCAATTTCAGGATTCGTGATTTTTTGAATACTACGTTCTATTAATAAGTATAAAAACATCACATAATAAATAATATCAGGTGCGATGCCACCGAAGACAATGTATTTAATCGTTCGTCTGCTTTTCTTTCGGAAAAAGAAATAACTCCAAAATGCATGGTGAAGTGTATTCATAAGGTAAACCCTCACTTTATTTGTCAGTTATTATCCGTTCTTTCAAATGGGAAATAAAGATTACTTCTCATTTTATCATCACTGTACCCAGCTGTCCTTTGTAAAAGTGTTTTAGCTGTTGTGCATAAGCAATAACTCTGACAGATAAGAGAAGATTTGATAAAGTAAAGATGGACTATTGAACAATTGGAGGCACATGATGAACGTATTTGACGAACGAATTAATCGATTTGATACACATTCAGTAAAGTGGGATCATACTGAAGCCATTTTTGAAAAAGAAGATCTTTTGCCAATGTGGGTAGCGGATATGGACTTCCGAGCTCCGCAACCCGTCATTGATGCTCTCACAACACGTATTCAGCATGGGATATTTGGTTACTCGATGCCAACCGAAAACACAAAGTCTGCGATTCAAGGTTGGTTGAATAGACGGCATAATTGGTCGATTCAGCAGGATTGGATTGTATTTACACCAGGTGTTGTGCCTGCACTATCGGCAGCGGTTAATACGTATACGGAAAAGGGAGAGAAAGTGGTCATCCAATCTCCTGTGTACTATCCGTTTCGAGATATGGTAGAGAAGAGTGAGCGGGAAGTAGTTGATAACCCACTTGTAAGAAGAAACGGCAAATATGAGATGGATTTTCATGATCTTGAAATGAAGCTTGACGATCCGGAAGTGAAGATGCTACTTCTTTGTAATCCTCATAATCCTGTAGGAAGGGTTTGGAAAAAGGAAGAACTTATGAAGCTTGCTGAGCTTTGTTTCGCTCACAATGTATTAATCGTGTCTGATGATATTCACTTTGATCTTATTTTTAAGGGATATCAGCATACGTTAATTTCATCTCTTTCTAATGAAATTGCAGCTAATACGATTACATGTATCGCACCAAGCAAAACGTTTAACCTAGCAGGCATGCAGCTTTCGACAATTATTATCCCTGATGAAGAAAAGCGGGAGAAATTTAACGCTTATATGGGGAAATTAGGTTTGTTTGCGCCTAGTCCATTTGGGATCACTGCCGTAGAAGCGGCTTATAACCACGGGGAAGAATGGCTTGATGAGCTTATGGACTACTTACAAGGAAATCTTTCGTACCTTACGACATTTATAAATGAGCGACTTCCGCAAATCGATGTGATTGAACCTGAGGGTACTTATCTTGTTTGGTTAGACTTTAATAAACTTGACATGTCTCATGAGGAACTTGAGCAGTTTGTGCAAGGGGAAGCAAGGCTCGCACTTGACGAAGGCTATATTTTTGGAGAAGGCGGGAAAGGATTTGAACGTATTAATATTGCTTGCCCGAGATCAGTGTTACAAGAGGGATTAGAACGGTTGGAAAAAGCGATTAATTCAAAAAAATAGCGAATTTAAACGCCCTGGAATTTCTAGGGCGTTTAAATTATAGTTATATAAGAAAATTCCTTTTTTTTAACGGGCGGAGAGGTAACTCAAGTACGGGTGTATATGTATGAGACTTATTCATTGAAAAAATATGAACGGATGGAACAATAAATGGTTCAAACTCGTCTAAGGTGTGTTCGGCATCTTGCTTTATATTAAAGAACTGATCGTCTGTCATTTGTTTGTATTTTTGTATAATTGTTAAATGCGGGATAAAGTCCGTTACTTCATAGTGCTGTTTTTGTTCTTGAAGAGATGGTTTAATTGCATCTACAAACAACAAATGAAGAGTAATAATCTCTTTGCATAAGACAGTATTGAACAATACAGATGTGCCAAATGTAGCTGGTGCGCCAAGCTTTAGTTCAAAAGAGGGAAATCCTCGGCAAATCTGTTCAATTTTAGGAACCCAATCTTCCGTTGCTGTGAGACCGCTAGATGCTTTAACCGTTATATGAGGTGGAGAGGTTTCAGTATAATCCCATTTCTGCCGAAAAGACTGAATTTGGTTCATAACTTGAGGAGGAGGGAGGACGGCAATAAAAAACGGCATGAGCATATCTCCTTCGTTTAATCAGTGGATAAATAACAGGATCGTAAACAAGTAAAGATTCTATGAGGTTATAACACTAATTCGCTAAATAATGGTTTACCCCTTTAATCTGTTATCGCCATTTCGAAAATCAATCAATAGTACTATTAAAGACCAAAAAAGTGAAAAGAAAATTATAAAAAAACTCCCATAATTGAGTGCAATTTTTTCAAATTTTGTTATGATAAAAGAGGTGAAGCAGAAGAGGTTTCACCTAAGTGATAGCTGGAAAAGGAAAGCGGGTGATTTGTATGAAAAAAGCATCAAAAGGACTTCTAACCATCCTACTTTTCTCTGTTCTCGCATTTGGTTACCTAAAATCAGCTGAAGTTTATATAGACTACAAAAACGATAAATATGCGCACACTGCAAGTGCCACAAGCATTGAGAGCAGCTTGCATCAAAAGATCGATGAACAGAATATTTACGAAATACAGGTACATAGAAGCGAACAGCAAAAAGAAGAGATTATTACGTCAAATGAAGATGAATCATACCTTGTCAATTGGGTTAACAATCTTGATGGATCTGATTTAACACAGTTAGCAAATCATCGTGTTCAGGTTGATGATGCAGACTTCATTATTTATTTAAAGACAGGAAAAGAAATTAGAATTAAGTTAGATGAAAACAATGTGGTCGTTTCAAGAAATGATAATGATAACAAAGTATTTAATTCTTATTTAATTAGTCATTTTGATTTAAGTGATGAAATAGCACGTATTTTAGAAATCGGATAATTTTTTAATTCTGTCTCAATATCTTAAGTTTACTTAACGATTGAGACGGAATTATTTATTATTTAGTGACTTCCTATAATATATAATATGTAAACTAAAATAAAAATAAAGAAAAGGAGTGTGTATTTGTACTCCTCTATTTGTTTCTTATTCATTGTTATTATATTTAGCTGCGGTTCCTTTTGCGATCTTGCAACTCATCAACTGATAACTTTTCCTGATCAAACGCTGCAAATTTGCGTTTTAAGTATAGTGATTTATCAGTATAAATCCAATCACCAAATTGTTTAATTGATTTTCTACCGGTTATAAATACTCTTATATGTTTACCATTATCGGTCATATAAGGATTAAATCCGTACTTAAGTAGCAATACTTTCAATGATTCCATAAATGCTATGGATGCACCTACAAAGCTTACTGTGTAGCCTTTGTAGTTTATATGGCCATCACCGTCAAAATAACCTCTTATAAAATGATGAATGTATTGGTTTGGTATGTTCGGAAACGTAATATTGTAACTTTTATCTGAAGTAATATGAAACACTGTTTGAAGATCATTTTTCATAACTTTGCTATGGAAAAGCAAACTGTACACTCCAGTGTGTTTATTTCGATACAATGGTTGATTTGAACCGATGATGATTTTGATTTCTTCAAGTAGCTCAGGATTTTTTTGAGTAAAGGCAACTGATTGCGATTGAGATGCGATATATCCGTCAGCAATAAAAAAGCCTAGTAAATAGGCCATGTCATTATTCCAATACTTAAAGTAATCTTCATTAAATGCATACTTTCTTTTCCAACTTCCTATAGGCCGTTTCTCAACTCCTTTATCTGTAAGTAGTTGTCGAATGTATCTACTGGAAACTCCCGCTATTTCTCCTATTTGAGTTGTACTATAACCACTCTCATAAAGCACGATGATTTCTTGGATCTCTAACTTTAATTTAGGCATGCAATGACCTCCTTATAGTAAATAGAATGAGTTTATTTTCATTATACAAACAAATGTTCTTATAGGCAATTTTGAGCACTTTTATCCAATAAATGTTTTATTAGGTATAGAAAGCTTGTTTCAAAATGAACTTTTCCTTTTGGAACTTAGTTAATATTGAATCAAAGAAACAAACTAAAAAACCTCGCTACCTCTCTTCTATCCCAATGTTTTTATCCATTTGACGCTCTTAATGAACCACCTTTTTAAAGTTATATATAAGCAGGGATCCAATCGGTACTCATATTCCAACCCCCTATGCACATCGTTTTAATCTCCTTTTCAGTCTGCAACTGAAGTATATCCTTTATTTCATATTGTTGATACTATGTTAGGAACAAACGTTCTCTCCCCCGTAAAAATAGCATTTTTAACTTTAAATGTACTGTTTTTATACCTTTTTTGTTTAATATTGGAAATATTGCGCTTAATATATTGAATGATTATTTGTATTAAAGAAGCCACTTACGCTATTGAGGGTAAGTGGCTTCTTTCCGTACTGTATTAATTCACCTGAATGGTCTTTTTAACAATCGTCAATTCGTCAATGTAATCTCGATCAGGTTCATATCCGATTCCTGGCTTCTCAGGTACTTGGATGTTACCCTTGTTCATTTCAACTTCCGGTTTAATGATATCTCGCTTCCAATAATGAAATGATGGAGCCGTATCTCCAGGAAGTGAAAAGTTACTTAATGATGTAATCGCAATATTATGAGCTCGTCCAATTCCAGCTTCAAGCATTCCTCCACACCACATCGGGATACTATGCTTCATACAAAGCTCATGAATTTTCTTTGATTCTGTCAGTCCACCTACACGTCCTACTTTAAGGTTAATGATTTGACAACTGCCGAGTTCTATCGCCTTTCTAGCATCTTCTAAACTATGAATGCTCTCGTCTAAGCAAATAGGTGTTTTTAGTTGAGACTGTAGCTTCGCATGATCAATAATGTCATCATGTGCGAGTGGTTGCTCAATCATCATTAAATCAAATTGATCGAGCTTCTTCAGAGGGTCAATGTCCTGTAACGTATAGGCACAGTTCGCATCTGCCATCAGTGGTGTGAATGGGAAATGCTGACGTATCATTTTGATGATTTCAACATCCCAACCAGGCATGATTTTTACTTTAACTCGCTTATACCCCTCTTTTACGTAATCTTCAATTTGCTTTAAAATGTTATCTGGTGACGATTGAATGCCTACACTAACCCCAACTTCTATGTTCTTTTTTACACCACCAAGTGCTTTTGCAAGTGGAATGTGATTTATCTTCGCATAAAGATCCCATATCGCACATTCGATCGCTGCTTTTGCGTTATAGTTACCGCGAATTTTCTTGAAACGTTCTGATACTTCATCTGGATGGTTCAATTCTTCACCGGAAAGAAGTGGAACCAAATGATCGATCATCATATGCCAATTGGTTTGAACGGTTTCCTCATTGTAAATAGGTTCCATTATGGCTACCGATTCTCCCCAGCCTGAATGTCCAGACGTCGTTGTGGCTTCAACTAAAATGATATCTTTATCCCGCTCTGTTCCGACGCTTGTCGTAAAAGGATGTAAAAGGTCCATCTTTATGTGTCTAAGGATTATGCTGTTAATTTTCATATGATTCACCTTTTTCTAAGAGGTATAAATAAAGATCGGCATTGCTTTCACTTTTTACTAAATTCGTTACATACCACCCCTGCTCAAGGTAATGCGTAAACACGATTCCTGTTTGTTCCCTCCACGCTTTAGCAAGTGGGAGGTTTTCTTTCTTAATTTCTTGAAAGTTCCCAGGTACAGGTACATACATTTTCTTTGCAGTGATGGAAAGATCTACTTTTTCAGGTTGGAAAAAGCGAGTGTCACCGCCACCCGTCATAAGAGCATGAGGAAGGATTGGTTCTGACTCCCTCATACCCTTATCGTCTTTCGTATGCCATTCAACTAAAAAGCGATCAGTCGGTATTCCGGCGTTTAGGTTATCATTCATTAGGCCATACACGTTAGGAAGGTACGACTTTACAACGGCCCCTAGCTTATTTAGATTCAGCGATCCGTTCACCGTTTCTAATGGATCATACGTCCACGTAATAAAATCGTAGCCCATACTGGCTGCTGTTTTTCTTTGTTCCACCTTTAATTTCTCGCCAATCCCTCTTTTACGAAAATCCGGATGGATTCCCAAACTTTGAGAAACAAGATAGACTTTCTTGCCATCAAATCCTGGAAAACTATATTGAAATGCGATGAGTTGATCTTCATAAAAGGCTCCTAAAATAAATCCGCCATTTTTTACGACTGCCATGCTTTGATTGACGGGTACAGAGTCATCAAAGCTCCATACAATTGTTTCTAAACGTCTAACTTCTTCAAGTTCTTCCACGGAATGAAGCGTACGAATCATAAGTGGTTGTGTATTCATTTTGCTACCTTCTTTCTAGCCAGTTCTGTTGATCAGCTTCTAAAAGTAATTGGATTAGAATCTTCGTTCCATCCATTAAGGCTTCCTTATTAAAGTGCATGTTCGGATGATGCAATCCAGGGAGTAGGTTACAGCCGAGTCCAATCATAGTTGAAGCGACTGAAGGGTGTTTCAACGAATAGAAATGAAAATCTTCCGCTCCTGGTGACGTGCATTCTGATACGACGTTTTCGCGCCCTAAAGTGGCGCTTATTGCTTTTGTCGCAAGGTCAATTGCAAGTGCATGTTTCACAGCGGCAGGGGAAAATTCTGCAGCAGCGGAAGTGATTTCTGTTTTCGTTAACTCGCCCACTTTCGTTATGACGTGATTCGTTTGCTCAATAAGTTGTGTCATCGTCTCGTTAGATCTTGCTCTTAGATCCAGTGTGAACCGTGCTTTCGATGGGATAGAATTGGAAGCTTCACCGCCATGAAGTTCAGTGATTTTCACCGAATAAGCGTCTGGTACGTCTAAACGGATTTGTTTTAGAGCTTGAATCATAGCCGCGACTGCTTCGAGTGGGTTATTACCCTTTTCTGGCCGAGCGGCGTGAGAAGGTACACCTTCAATCCATCCCTTTATACTCGTTGTTGATCCATGAGAAATAACAGGGGCTGCTTTTCCTAGAGGGATTTCCATTGCCGGACGTAAGTGAATACCTCCGAGAAAGACAACATCTTTTAGCACCTGCTCCTCGATCATTTTCAATGCCCCTTCAGCCGTTTCTTCTGCTGGTTGAAAAATAAACCGAATGGTATGCTTCATTGGTTGTTTGATAAGGGAAAGCGCAGCAAACAATACCATCGTACTATGTGCGTCATGCCCACATGAATGGTTCGGTTTTACAACGCCCTCCACTTCTTGAACTAATGCATCCATATCGGCACGAAGCGCAATGACCTGAGCGCTTTTACGATTAAACTCTGCCACAAAACCGAAATGACCTTCAAATGTTTGAATATGATACCCGGCGCGCGATAGCTTTTCCTTTAAATACTGTGCAGTTTTCTCTTCTTGCCAGCTTGCTTCAGCTAGATCATGAAGTTCTTCATAGGTTTTTAAGATTGCATCATGAGGCTCATCTACAAACTCCACTAGAATGCTCCTTTCTCTTAAAAGATTAAGTGTGCGATACCAACAACGATCGGCAATGTAATGCATGTACGAATGAGAAAAATAATCATTAAATCGAAAATGCTAATCGGAAGTTTCGAACCAAGAAGCAATCCACCCATCTCTGACATGTAAATTAATTGCGTAACCGAAACACAGGCGATGATAAAGCGAGTTAATTCACTTTCAATGCCGCTACCAATTACGGCAGGTAGAAACATATCTGCAAATCCGACAACCATGGTTTGTGCAGCTTCTCCTGCTTCTGGTACGTGCATTAGCGTTAAAATAGGTTCAAACGGCTTTCCTAAATATGAAAAGAATGGGGTGAATTCAGCAGTAATTAAAGCGATCGTACCAATCGCCATAACAATCGGTAAAACACCTAACCACATGTCTAATACATTTTGAGTTCCTTCTTTTATTACACTCAACGGTCCCTTGTTCTTTTGAGCTTTTGAAACAGCTTGTTGAAATCCCCACTTCGCTGATGAAACATTTTTAGGAATTCCTGTTTCTTTCTTCAATTCTGTTTGCTCATACCCTCTGTTTGCTTTTCGAGACAATGGCGGTATGCGTGGCATAATAAGAGCTGCTACTAGACCAGCAATAATGATTGTTGCGTAGTAATGGAGAAAATACTGTTCTAAATTTAAATAAGTAATAATGACAATGGTAAATGTAATCGAAACAACTGAAAAAGTAGTCGCGATGACGGCTGCTTCTCGTTTTGTGTAATAGCCTTCTTCATATTGCTTTGTTGTCAGAAGGACACCGATCGTCCCGTCACCTACCCATGAAGCAAGGCAATCAAGCGATGATCGACCTGGTAATGTGAAGAGCGGTCTCATGATTTTAATAAGCAGTGCTCCAAAAAACTCGAGTAACCCGAAATTTAAAAGAAGTGGCAGTAATAAACCCGCTAGGAAAAACGTTGAAAATAGAATGGGAATTAAATCATAGATTAAAAGTCCACCTGTGTTTTCAGAGTGAATCATTTCAGGTCCTAGCTTAAAAAGCGTCATTGCCGCAAATACGGTCCCGAGTAATCGAGCGAATAACCAAAAAGGGCTTACGTGAAGTAAGGTATGTAAACCAGTTCTTTTTGTTATAAATGAAGGTTTCATAGTTATTGCAATAAACGAACCGATTGTTGAAGCACCCATGATGAATACGGTTATGGGTGGGATAAGGGCACCGATGGAATCATTGATTAATCCAGCCAAAAACGCAACAGGAATGGTGATTCCTTCATCCTCCTTAATAGGGACAATAAACAATAGAATTCCAATTATGGATGGGATTAAAAATGTTAAAATATCCTTTGTTTCAAAAGAAGTAGCCTCGATGTTTTCTTTTTGATTTGGCAATCCGTTCATGAACATTCCACCTTTTCCTTATCATTTCATTCGACAAACCAGCTTTGTTTACTGTAAAGCTGTTCTAACTTTTGTTGACGAGAACTAATACGATCACGATCTTTGAAGTGTATTCCTTTTAGGATCATTTCTAAAAGACTAATGACAGAAGAAATGGAATGATGACCTGACTCCATCTTCTCCTCCGTTGTTAAGGTAAGTGTCGAAAGAGAGCCTATGGGAGATAAATGGCGATTTGTAATTGATATGACAGGAATCAATTGTTGTTGTGACCATGTAGCAAGCTCAATCGCTTCTTTTCGATACCGGGGAAATGAAAAAAGAAAGACAACGGAATCTTGGGTAAGATCACATAGATCTTCAGGTGAGAAGCCACTTGAATTCGAAAGACTAACCCCCTCCCTTAATTGCTTCAGGTTATAATGCAGCCAGTATGCCGCTCCGTACGAACTTCCAAAGCCAGCAATGTAAACGGATTTCGCTTCAATGAGACGATCAATCACTTTCCAGATCTCGTCTATGTCTATTTGGGTTAACAATTGCTGTAGGACAGACGTTTCTTCTTTCACAATATCGTTAAAAAGGGTGTGTTCCGTTACTTCCTGTACATCTGAAGAATGCCCTTCTTGTTTGGTTCTAGTTTTTCCTAACCAATGAGTTCGAACGGATTCCTGCATCTCAGAATATCCTTTAAATCCAAGTGCATAGGAGAAGCGAATGACAGTGGTTTCACTGACTCCCACTTTCCTTCCCATTTGAAAAGCGGTTAGCAGTGCTCCTTCCTCATGATTTTGGGTGAGCCACTCTGCAACTTTTTTTTGACCGGTAGAAAGGGAAGGATAATGCTGTTTGATCATTTGATTAATGGATAGCTGGTTCATAGCTGCTCCTTTCATTTATGAAGTTAATACTTCTTTTCATTCATTATAATGAATGATTTACTTCATTTCTAGTTCTTTTAAAATAATTCTGAAATTTTATCATCATCATAGTTATGGATTTAACGTGAAAAAACACCATCAAATGAATGATGATGTTCAGATACCCCTATATAAAAAAAGTCAGTCTTTTTTATGCCTTGTTCTTTTCCATTACCGCAAAGTAATGTTCCTCAGGATCTGCAAAGTTAAAAACGCGGCCTGTAGGCATCGACACAATTTCCCCAACGGTTATTTTTTTACTCTCAAAACTTTCGTATAAACGATCTAAATCATTCGTGTAAAACATAAGGGATGGTGTACTGAGATTTAACTCAGGCTCCATCTTCGCTATAAACGCTTTATCATGAAGGACAATGCTTGTTGCTCCTTCCAAAGTTGGCGCTATCTCGATCCATCTCATTCCCCCGTTATTGTTTTCCTCTGCAATATGATGAAATCCAACTTTTTCTGTCCAAAATGCTAATGCCTCATCCTGGTTATCCACGTATAGCATAATTTGACCGATTTGATTGATCATTTGAACACTCCTTTTCATTTATTACGATTACATTCAATTTATTTATTCTACATAGAGACTTGCTGACCTTTTGCAAAATGAAAAAGGAACGGTTTCCCGTCCCTTAGACCATCTATCTATTTTGCTTTTTGGATGATTTCGTCAATAATCCCATACTCTTTTGCTTCTTGAGCACTCATAAAATAATCACGATCCGTATTTAATGCCACTTTATCAAGAGATTGATTCGTTTTCTCTGCAATGATGCGATTAATATGCTGTCTTAGTTTAAGAATGCGCTTGGCGGAGATTTCTAAATCAGTTGCTTGGCCACGAGCCCCACCTAAAGGCTGGTGAATCATGATTTCGCTATTTGGCAGAGCATATCGTTTTCCTTTTGTCCCTGCAAGTAACAACATCGCTCCAAATGAGGCAGCCATGCCGGTACAAATGGTTTTCACATCTGGCGCAATGTAGTGCATCGTATCGAAGATTGCAAATCCAGCTGACGTGGATCCACCAGGGCTATTAATATAGAGTGAGATATCCTTTTCAGGAGCATCCGCTGCTAAATATAATAGCTGTGCAACGATACTGTTTGCCATAGCGTCATTAATTTCATCACTAACCATGATGATCCGATCCTTTAACAACCTTGAGTAAATGTCGTACGATCGCTCACCTCGACTAGATTGCTCGATGACATAAGGTATATTCACAACATTTCCTCCCTAATCGCGTTTATTATGCAGCTAGTGAGAGGACGTTAGAAGATGAAGCATACGTTGTTTTGAATGTTGAAACCTTAGGATTGAGAAGGATTGGAAGCATTTTAATTAGCTCACTTGGATCCTGCGTATGAATGGAATGAACTATAGTGTGTAGAAACGACTCTTGGATGGATTCAGACCAAAAAGAATCAACCCCTGTGTCGGATAGCTTTTTCATTTTTAAGCGGCTTCTGTTCAACAATGCTTTGACACCGGTATCTGACATATTAAGAAGAACGGCAATTTCGGATATTTTGTATTGAAAGGCTTCTTTCAATACAAAAGTGATGAACTGCTTTGGGGTTAGTTGTTTCAAAAGCTTCTCTAGCCATTCTGAGCACAATTCTTTGTCAGCGGCTGTGTCATCTTGCAAGTCAATTTCAGAAAATAGCGCTTCTTTGTCACGCTTTCGAATGCGATCAACCCACTGATGATAGGCCATCTTTTTCAGAAGGGCATTACTCCACTTTTCATTCCGGTAGTGTTTTAACGCTTTATAAATCGTCTCTTGAGCAATTTCTTCTCCATCCCACTTGTTTTGGGTCAGATGGTGACAATAACGATAAAGCTTAGTAATCATTTCTTCCAGTTGCTTCTGATTGCAATATTCATCATCGATCTCCGTATGCATCCTATCACTCCTTATGCCCTCTCATCCCTATAACGGATCAGATTAAGAAAAAGATATGGGTGATTCCATCTAATTAGAGAATATGCAAATAATGTGTCTTCTTAATCATAAATGTTTTCATCCGTACGATCACGAAATTGTTCTTAAGGTGAAATGGTTATCATCGTGTGATTTCCGCTTTAGTATATGTAGCTTATTCTGAGGTGTTTAGGCAATGCGATTTAAGTTTTAAAGAAAAGCACCCCCGTTTGGGAGTGCATCACTTATCGCAAATCGTCTTTTATGGCATTTGTGAATTCTGCGATCGCATCATTATCGATTCCTTGAGCGGATGCCATTTGCTTCAAGGATTCAGGATTTTGATGTTGAGAATGCGATTGCACCTGATGTGAGGAGTTTTGCTGTGAATGCTGCTGCATGCCACCAAAACCGCCGTTTTGCATGCGATTGGTAAGGGCATAGGCTGCCGCTCCACCAAGAGCACTTAACGCCATAACAGTAGCGGTTTTGCCTTTTCCTTTTTGGGTGTTGCGCTTTTTATAATTCACTTCATGTCACTTCCTTAGGTAAAAGTTAAAAGACGTGTTACTAATCATTAGCCACACGGATTAGTTTAAGTCAACTTTCGCCTAATATACTGGTTCGTTTTGCCAAATAGACTTCATTATGCTATTTGATAATTATTATTGTATGTAAAGCATTGATACTGAAAATGTGAACAAACTACAAATGACTCCTTGCGTTAGGATGATTAGGATTTTTTCCATTTATAGCCTACTCCCCAAATGGTCACCAAAAACTCATCGATATTAAAGTTAACCGCTCTACACTTATCACGTAAATTTCGAATATGTGAATCAATCGTGCGTCCTTCTGTGTTTGATTCAAATCCCCAAATCAGCTGAATCAGATGCTCTCGGCTAAAGACTTTTTCGGGATTTTTTAAGAATAGGCCAAGCAACTTAAATTCAATGGGAGTCATAGGGATAGGCACACTATAATATGATACGAGATGTTTGTCTGCATCCCACGTTAGCCCTTTTAAAATCACTTGATTTTGATTTATTTGTTTTACGCGTCGAGCCAAAGCTTCCATTCTAGCAAGGAGAACACGTTCGTCAAACGGTTTTGTGATGTAATCATCTGCGCCTAGCTTGAATCCTTTAACAATATCTTCATTCTGCTCTCTTGCTGTTAACATGATAATTGGCACCTCTGATTGATTTCGTATTTCTTCACACGTTGCAAAGCCGTCCATGTCGGGCATCATTATATCTAACAAAACGAGATCTATTTTGTATTCAGTCAATCTATGTAGTGCTTCTATGCCTGTATATGCTTGATAAATGGTGTACCCATGTGGTTTTAAATAAAGAGAGATTAGCTCTACCATCCGCTCTTCATCGTCTACAATCAGCACATTTTTCACGTTATTCAACTCCTAACAAAACAATGGTGATCGTTGTTCCTTTTCCTTTTTGACTTTCCGCCTTTATCCTACCTCCATGCTTCTCGATAATTTCTTTAGCAATAGCAAGACCAAGTCCAGAACCTCCGTACTTTCTTGAACGTGATTTATCAACCCGGTAGAGACGTTCAAAGATGAAAGGCAAATCCTTCTCAGGAATTCCTTCTCCTTCGTCAATTACTTTAACAATCACTTCGCTTTGAAAAGAGTGAGCTTCGATGAGTACCGTTTTTCCTGACTCACTATAATGCAAAGCATTATCCAAAAGGTTTAAAATCACTTGAGAAAACCTTGTAGAATCAATATTGAGATGGATTTTATTCTGACAGGACACTATAAGATCAATCCCCTTATCCTCAAAAGCAGGACTTACTTTCTCTCTTACCTGATGAATCAACGAACACAATTCGACTTCGTCTCGATTAATCACAAATCCTTGTTGGTCCATTTTAGCCATATCAAACAAATCTCGAACGAGAGAAGTTAAGTTCTCTGATTCTTCTTTAATAATTGAAAGGTAAGTATTTCTCTCTGTAGAAGATAACCCTTCTCGCTGAGCGATGTTTGCGTAACCATTCAGATAAGTTAAAGGTGTTCTTAGTTCATGAGCAATGTTCGCTAGAAAATCACTACGATCGTTTTTTAATCGTAGTAAATCATCTGATAAGCTTTGAATCCCGTTCGCTAATTCCCCTAATTCGTCGTTTCGATCGACTTTTAAGGAGACATTATGATCCCCTCTGCTCATTTGTTGCGTTGCTACTTTCATTTCAATCAATGGACGTGTAATCACTCTTGAAAGATAAATAATCGTAATAACGGTTAGAAAGAGTGCGAGTCCACTAATGATCAAAAATTGGGTTGTTAAATGATCGCGCACTTCGCGAATACTTTTTGTATCGAGAATCATGTAGACATTTCCCACAAGCTCATCATTAACAACGATAGGAGAACCGGTCATAACATAAGGTTCATTACCCCAATCACCTTCCACGATAGTTCCCGATACTGGAAGAGAGGATGATGAAGAAAGGGTTGTTTTGATCATAGAAGTTACAGTATTCGAATGAACGAGAACGCCATTTCTTTCATCTGTAATAATTACTTGAGTTTCAGCTTCAGATTCCATTAGAGCAACGTGCTCCATTGTTTCACGATCAAAATGTTTTTCTAGAACATCTCTGTGGCTGTTTCCCCGTGCTAGTAGGGCATCAGTTTCAGCCATGATTCGCTCATTTAAAAAGCCGAAGTATAGCACCATGAATAAAATCCCCTCAAGGAGTAAGATGCTTGTAAGAAAAAACAGACCTAATTTTGTAGCTAATTTACTTTTTCTCTTAAATCTCATGTCTCTCTCCTTATCCACAGCTATTCTATCAGTATTATATCGAGAAAGTGTGCAGCTTGTCTGCTTTGTTTAAAGATGAACAAATTGGTGGCAAAAAAAAGAAGCCTGCTAATGATTCAACAGACTTCTACACTAATTATGCGATTATGCTGCTAATTTCTTACACTCTTCTGCACATTTAAAGCATGACTCTGCACAATCTTGACAGTGTTTGTGATCGTGCTTTTTACACTCGTTTCCACATGCCTCACAAATAGTAGCACATGCTTGTGCAAGTTCAGACGCAAATGGGGTTCCTCTAACAAGTGCTTGTTCAAGAAATCCACAGATGTCAGCACACTCTCTGTCCAAACGAATACACTCAGCCATCATTTTGACATCCTCTTCTTTCAAGCAAGCGTCATAGCAATGGTTGCATGCTGTCATACATTCGTGAAGTGTTTGAATCATTGAACCGTACTTTTCATGTGACATGATTAAATTCCTCCTTAATAATGTAATACACTGTCATATTTTCCTATTTGCTTGATAATAAACGTGAATCCGAAATAAAGTTGTTAAAATGTAAATTTCATTAAATCTGCACAAATTCTGGATAATTAGAGGGTGATATTCAAAGTTTAAGTATACAACATCAACTAGTTCAATTTACCCTGATCGATTAAGGCGACCCAGGATTCCCCGGCATCTTTCGTTTGATAGAGACTACCATCAGATGTATGAAAAGAAATCTCATTCTCATTTTGTGGATTCACCGCGAGATAATCAATCGCTTCTTCAATTTTGTTGGGCATAGAAATGATCGTTTCTTCTCCGTTCTTAAGGGACACAAGTTGGCTAGTTGCTCCTTGTTTGGCGAAGATGATACGGTCTTTAAGAAAGACCATCGAGGTAATTGAGACGTCCTCTGTAATTGGTGTAAATGACTGTCCTTGATCCTCCGAAAGATAAAGTCCCTTTGGCGAAGTAATGGCTACGACGTTTGCATCACTAGGGTGAGCAAAAATCCCATTAATTTGATTAGGAATCCCCTTTAGTTGTACTTGATTCCAATCACTTGCATCCTCACTATAATAAACCCCTATGTCCATTTCGCTGTTTTTCTGTTGATTTACAGCATAAATGCTATGTGTTTCATAGCCTACCGCTAAATAGTGAAAGTCAGATTCTCCTTGAAAACCTAGCTGCTCTAGCGTCTTTCCTCTATCAGTACTTTTGATTAATCCGAGCGGATTTGGTAAATCTGATCCTTCGCCGGGGTGTCCACTACTATAAAAACCATCAGACACTGCCTGGAAGCCCATATAGTCATTGTTGTTTGCTTCAGCTTCATACCAGGTTCCATCAAGATAGATAAGCGGTCCAAGATGAGTCGCCACGAATAATTCATGTTGATTGCCTGGATACCCGACACCATGTACATGATTAATTTGCTTCCGTGAAGTCGGTTTATAAAAGCTCGATTCTGATAATGATGCCGTTTCTTTTTCTTTCTTTTGGGTTTCCTTTACCCCATCATTGCTTTCTACTGGTTTTGAGTTTTCTTCCTGACATCCTGCAATAATAAGAAGCAGTGCCCCAAAAATTATCATCCAATGTTTCTTCACAGCATTTCATCCTTTATGTGTTGTCTTATTCAGTCGCTATTGCGCAGCTACTATGAACCTTTATTGCTCAATAGGAGATAATTCATCTTCTGTTACCCATTTATGATTGGTTACCTTTTCGCCTCCGGTTGTCGGCATATAGTCTATCATATAAACAGTAGTTTGGTTGGCTGATTCAATTGTTGCATTTGCTCCTTCCATCCCTTTCATATGGGAAGCATTAAGTGTTACTTCCGTGCCGGGTGCTAAAGGCGCATTATCAGGTTGATCAAGTTCCTCATGGATCACCCATTTGTGATTTTCTACAGGTTCTCCGCCATTCGTTGGCATATATGAAACAACATATGAGGTAGTTTCAAAAGCTCCTGAGATCGTGGCTTCTGCACCTTTCATTCCTTTCATATGATCTGTTTCAATGATTGCTTTACTGCTTTCTGGATATGTAGGGTTTTCAGCCCTTTTTAACCCTTCAGGTACTTCTGAAGAGCCGGAGTGTTCCATCTCTTCCATGTGACTCTCGGAGTTTGCTGAAGAGTTAGAGGTCGATTGATTGTTTCCGGACTCCTGGTTTATGCCCTCGTTATTGTTTCCGCATGCTGCAAGAATAAGTGATAGTGATAATCCTAATCCTAATATAACTTTTTTGGTTTTCATAAATACCCTCCTATGATTGGTTTCATTTACCATCCTACTTTATCTGTTAATTGTGCACTTATTGTGCAGATTTTGTTTGTTCACAGTATTATCAAAAGTTGTTCATCTTCAATACATCACAAAAAGCCAGCCGCTCAATTGAGTGGCTGGCTTCTCTTTATGCTTGCTCAGGCGGTTCGCCAATAACGCGTACTTCACGTTCAAGCTCAACATCAAACTTTTCTTTTACCGTTCTTTGAACGTGATGAATCACATCCAAATAGTCTGTTGCCGTGGCATTATCGATATTTACAATAAAGCCAGCATGCTTTTTAGAAACTTCCGCCCCACCGATACGTGTACCTTGTAGCTCAGAGTCCTGAATCAATTTACCTGCAAATAGGCCAGGAGGACGCTTGAACACACTACCACAAGAAGGGTATTCTAGCGGCTGTTTCGTTTCGCGCTTCTCAGTTAGGTCATCCATGATCTCTTTGATTTCATTATAGTCGCCATCTTTTAGAGCGAAGGTTGCTTCTAAAACAAGCAAACCTTTTTCTTCTACGTTACTGTGACGATAAGATAAATCAAGTTCATCAGCGGTTAATTTGATTAACTTTCCTTCTTTCGTTACAGCGAGAACACTCTCGAGACAATCGGCTATTTCTCCACCGTATGCTCCTGCATTCATATATACAGCTCCTCCAACAGAGCCAGGTATACCACATGCAAACTCAAGACCGCTTAGTTTGCAATCACGCGCAAATTCAGATGCATCAATAATGCGTGCGCCTGCTTGAGCAATAACTTTTTTGTCTGTTTTATCAATCGATTTTAGAGAAGATAGATTCAAGACAATGCCGCGAATACCGCCATCTTGAATAATTACATTCGAACCTTTACCGAGTATCGTTAAAGGATAGTTTTTTTGATAAGCATATTCTACCGCTGCTCTTGCATCTTCAATTGTTTTAGGGAAGACAAGAACATCAGCACATCCACCCATCCTAGTATATGTGTGGGCATTTAAAGGCTCATTTATTTTCAATTCCGCTTCTGGCAAAATCGAGCGGAGTTCAGTTATTACATTTTGATTATCCATAGGCTACCTCGCTTATAAAACAAGTTCTTTTTGTTATGATTTCATTAGAGTTTCGTTGTGTCACATATTCAAACACATTTAAAATAATAACACAACTGATGTCTCAATATGATCATTTTGACAAAAGAAGCTACTATTTTTAAATGAATCTTACGCTAAAGATATAAAAAGCAAGATTTTTCATTGCGTAAAGCTGCTTTTATAACAAAAAATGGGCCGGGATCAATCGTAAAATGTATTGATGTTTTATTACATGCAGACATATCTGTATTTGTTCCATTTTCACTTTCTTTTTATCGTTATTGCCAATACGTTAAAGGCATATTCTTTTTGCAATAAAAAACGGAGAGGTTGTCCTCTCCGTTGTCATCGTTTATGCCTTCTCACGATATGCAGTATTGTTTTTCTTTAATGATTCATCTGAGCCAAACAGGAAATGTTTTTCCATATTTGGAGAGTAGATTGAATTTACCGCTGTTCTACCTACTGTTTCAGCGACTTCTCTCAACATGCTTGGAGAAGCACCACAGCATAGTCCAAAATAATTCACGCCTACGCTTTTTGCTTCTTTTGCCCATTCTGCTAATTCATAACGGTTACAATAAAGTGGATCTAGAGATGTTGGAAAGGTTGTCTCTGTTGGCAATGTACAGGCACATCCGCCATCAGGTAAGTTAAAAAATGTTGGATGTTCTTCTGTTGTCCGATAAGGAATTGGAAGTGCGCCAACATATCCAGTAACAGACTGTCTAATTTTCTCGATGTATGGCTGCATTGTAGCAGGTCCTCGAAAACAGTTCATACCAACAACTAGCGCTCCTTGTTCTTCTAACAACCGGCAAGCTTCCTCAACGGTATAGCCGTCTCTTAAAATGTTTTCACTCATAAGTCCAAGTGTAATAACTGCTTGAAGATCTTGTTTTTGAATTTCTTCTAAGGCTATTTTCGCTTCTTCGTAATAATAAAATGTTTCCCCATTAATGAAATCAACGCCTTCTTCTTTACTCCATTTTACCATCTCGGCGAACATAGACCGTATTTGTTCTTTACTATTTTCATCTTCAGGATCAAAGAGATTCGTATTGGATATATTTCCTGCTACAAGAGCTTCTTCATCAGGATGTTCCTTCGCTACCTCTTTAGCGAGGCGAATTGCTTGTCGATTGAGTGGCTCTAGCAAGTCTTCTTTTCCGATAATTCTCATTTTCTCTCGGTGGCCATTATACGTAAAAGCTAGCACGACATCAGATCCTGCAAGCATATAATCACGATAGGTTTGTTTAAGAGCTTCAGGATTATCTAGTGCAACTTCTGGCACGAATGATCCTGCTTGGAGATAACCACGTCGTTCCAATTCAAACAGATATCCTTCTCCGCAAATGACTGGGCCCTCTTGCAGGCGTTGTTCAAGTGTTCTTTTCATGTGTAACAGCTCCTTATTCTCTGTAAAATAAAAAATCCCTCTTCTTAAAAAATAAGAAGAGGGATTGCTAACAGTATCCTCCTCTTATCTTCCAGATGACAACATCTGTAGGATTTGGCACCAGCTTCAACTAAAGTTGAAAGGTTGCCGGGCATCATAGGGCCTATTCCCTCCGCCACTCTTGATAAGAGTATTGATTTAATTTTTGAACATGTTTGAAATTATAGACCTGGTATAATGAAATGTCAATGATTTATCTGATGATTATGAAATATCAGGAGGATTGCCCGCTTTTTAATCGATAGATGCGATCTTCACGTCCAAGCGGCTCAACAGACATGGATCCCGATGCCACAAATGAATCGAGATAAGTGCAAACTGCATAGTAAATTTTCGGTTTCTTTGTCGAGTAGCGCTTGTCTTGAACTTTTCCTTCTTTGATTAGGAGCTCGCAAATCATCAAGGCACTCTCTGTACCTTGTTGAATATAGCCGTCTACCGATTCCTGGGTTGTAAACGAAAGGTCTCCCACAAAATAAGTTTCTTTCGGTTTCTCGCTTGTCTTTTCTGGTAAAGGTTCTTGAGTTTCTTCGGCGAACAAATCAAAAGAACCTTGTAACTCCTCTTTAGGTAACGCCTCTTTAACTTTCAAGTCTTCTTTTTTCTGTGTCGGGATATCTACAGCCTCTAACGTATTGCTGCCTCTTTGAAGTGCTTCTTTTTCTTCACGGTAAGCCCTGATCAAACTGTTTAACCGTCGTTCTTGTCGATCAAGTAACGGAAGTTGTAAGGAAAGTGGCTGCTCGATATCTGCTGGTAGGTTCAAACCTTCAGGGATGTCATATGTAGGAGAGCCATTTTGCCTTTTTAATAAGAGTTCATCCAACTCATAATCAATTTTCGTGAAACCTTGTACGACTTCTTTCACGATGGTAGCGGGTAAACCTGTGTGTTCTTCAAAATGATTAATCCCAAAACGACGCATTTCACCTGTTTTTACATGGCGTACAATATATTGATAGCGTAATGCACGACCACAATCACACTTTACATCTTCTGAAACAACACCTGCATCCAGGTAATCGTCTAATATCCAATCGTCAAGCAACATCCCAATTTCTTCATCGGTTGCGCCGCTTGGAATAATTCTTCCTTTACTTTTAGCAATCACATTGGCAAAAGCTGTTTTTTTACCTCGTTTAAGAGTATTCATAAGATATGATTGTTGGTCAAATGTAAGATCTTGCAGTAATTGATCTCTCTCAGAGTTCGTAAGGCTCTTTGTCATATAAATCCCTCTCTATGCAATAGTAACGCCATTATAACAGGTATTGCTGTTATGGTGACCAGATCAACTTAATTCTTATAAGAAGAAAAGCCAATCCTGAAAACGAATTGGCGATTTGTTGACAAAATTCATTTTCTTTCAGGCATGAATGATAGAGATCCTCTGGCACCAACCACAACTCTTTTGGAAACAACTTTTCCGCCTTCATCGTATAAAAGATAGAGTTTTCCTTCTTTCACTTCTCCTTTTACATAAGAAGCTGAGGGGTATAGTTCCTTTAAATCATCTATTTGATATACTTTTACCCTTTCTCTAGTTTGATCGAACACCTCAAGCTTAGTAATTTGATTATTTTCTCTAAAAATATGAATATCGTTATATCCAGACTTTATGCTTGTATCTTCCCCCATTAACTCAAAAGGTAGGCTTTCACGTTGATAATCCGTGTATAATCCAGATCCAATCCAGATGCATAGTAAACTAAAAACAATCATTAACCCTTTCATATTTTGTCTCCTTACTCACAAGTTGAACTCAAGCTAGCTTGTTTTCAGTGTATGCATTTAAAAATGGTTGGTGTGATTACCTTTGCATATAAAAAGACGCCACCATTTCTGGTAAGCGTCTTGCTAATTGTGCTATTTTCCTGCATTTTCTAGTTTCTTTACTTGCTTACTACGGAGCTGACCGCAAGCAGCATCAATGTCTGTTCCGTTCTCATGACGGATGACGCAGTTAATGCCGTTCTTTTTAAGCGTATCATAGAACGCAAGGATCGATTCTTTTTCACTACGCTGATAAGAGTGATCATCAACGGGATTATATGGAATCAAGTTTACGTATGAAAGATGGCGCTTATCAGCTAGTAGATTGGCGAGTTGTTTCGCTTCTTCTACGTGATCATTGACATCTCTCAACATGATATACTCAAACGTAATTCTGCGGTTGGTTTTCTCAAGATAGTAATCAATTGCAGGCATTAGTTTTCCGAGTGGATAAGCTTTGTTGATTTTCATAATCTTGGTTCGAAGCTCATCATTAGGTGCGTGAAGTGAGATCGCAAGGTTCACTTGAAGATCTTCATTCGCAAAATCGTAAATTTGCTTCGCAAGTCCACTTGTAGAAACTGTTATATGGCGAGCGCCAATGCAAAGACCTTTTTGAGAATTAACAATATGAAGGAAGTCCATCATATTATCGTAGTTATCAAATGGTTCACCAATTCCCATAATAACAATGTGACTTACGCGCTCTTCATTAGCTTTTTCATCAAGTGCGTGCTGAACGTTCATAATTTGCTCAACAATTTCTCCACTTGTAAGGTCACGGCTCTTCTTAAGAAGTCCACTTGCACAGAAGGAACAACCGATATTACAACCTACTTGTGTTGTCACACAGACCGATTGACCATAATGGAAACGCATGAGTACCGTTTCAATAACGTTTCCGTCTTGTAATTTGAACAAGAATTTAATCGTACCGTCAGAAGATTCCTGCTTGATTTCTTGAGTTAATGTCTGGATAGCAAAATTCTCTTCCAAAAGTTTGATACAGTCTTTATTTACGTTATTCATTTGAGAAAATTCTTTAACACGTTTTTTATAGAGCCAATCCCAAACTTGGGAGGCACGGAATTTTTTGTGACCACGTTCTAGCAACCATTCAGTTAGCTGATCAAACGTTAATCCGTATATTGATTCTTTCATTTATAACCCTCTTTTCAATTCTTAGCCATTCATTCTAATACTACTAGAAGTATAACCAAGTCGCAACCGCTTAGTCTAGAATAGTGACATCATTTGCAGGAATTAGGGAAAATGTTCATAAAAGAAAACGACCTTCCCTATTAGGAAAAGTCGTTTGCTCCTTACAGTAACGGAATAAAAACGAGAATAAGAAGATCGAAAAGAATATGGGATAGGAGCGGGACCCAAAAATTTTTTGTTTTTTCGTATAGCCATCCCCAGGCGATTCCACCTCCAATAGCTGCCGCTACTAATAAATAGGCATCAGAGTATAAATGCGCTGTCGCATATAAAATGCTCGCAATGATAATGGTGTCTCCCTTTTTGTACCGTTTCAATTGTTGCTGGATGTACCCTCTCCAATAAATCTCTTCTCCTGGAATGACGATTAGAATAAGACTAATAAAATGCCAAACTTTAACTGGTTCCACAACATCGTAAAAACGTTCCATGTCCTCAAATAATGAGGGATAAATCCACTTGATTCCTTCTATTCCAATATATGAAATCGCATAAAGCAAGATGGCGCTAATCAGGATATATAGCCAGTTGCTAATTGTTATTTTTTGAAACGAAAGTGTCCCTGTTTTCACACTTAGGAAGATTAAAATCGCTAGTGTGACAGTAAAAACCGGCCAAAACGTTTCTGGATAGTGAACAAAGCTTAAAAACAAGAGAATATGCGCTAATAAAAGTGTGCTAAGGATTATGATTTTCTGGTTCATGCGTTCATCATCCTATCTTGTTGGCCATTTTTCTTCATCGTACCCTGAATGTACCGAACGCATGCCAAAATGAATAACCTGGGTAGGTTACGATGTGCAAAAAAAGCTAGCGAATGTCGCTAGCTTTTTTCTTACTTGCTTTGCGTTTTGCATTTTTCTTGGATGACAGCAAGAGCACTTTCTTTATCAGGCTGATCACTTTGATGCCAGCGAATTTTTCTTCCAAATTCGTCCGCCTTCGCGTAAGCATAGATTTTTCCTTCGTATTCCGCCACGCTAATTTCCCAATAATACGTCACTTCTGCCCCGGTAGGTTGGGTAACGTCAACAGGATAGAAAAAGTAATCGACTTTTTTAAGCATAATCTCAGCTCCTTCATTATTGCTTCAAAGCTATTTTAACAGATTTTCATTTAGCAGTTTGCTTGAAGTGTGATGTTTGTCACTTAATATTTAGGTGACTTTAGATAAGCTATATGTGAAAGAGATCACATTAACCTCGTAGAAAAGGTGAGAAAAATGAATGAACTCCAACTTTTTGCGGCATTAACGCCGATTCTTGCGGTATTTATCTTGCTCGTCCTACTACGCCTTCCGGCTACTACTGCCATGCCAGGAAGTTTACTACTTACTGCAGTCGCAGCTTTTTTCGTTTGGAAAATACCAGTTATACAAATTGTGGCAGCTTCTATGGAAGGGCTGATCATTGCATTATCGATTATTTGGATTGTATTTGGAGCGATTCTGCTTTTAAATACGTTACGAAACAGTGGAGCGATTGATGCAATTCGAGCGGGATTTATGGGCATATCGATGGACCGTCGGGTTCAGCTCATTATTATTGCCTGGTTGTTTGGTGCATTTATTGAAGGAGCAGCAGGGTTTGGGACGCCAGCTGCAATTGGAGCTCCGCTTCTAGTAGCTCTTGGGTTCCCTCCCCTTTCCGCCGTTACGATGGCGCTTATTGCAGATAGTAGTCCTGTTTCATTCGGAGCGGTTGGGACACCTATTATCGTTGGTGTAGATCAGGGGCTTCGACAGGGACCGGCCGTCGCAGAACAAGTGGCAGCTTCCATTGGTAGTCAGTCAATGGGAGAGTATCTTCAGGCCGTTACTCAAAGTGCTGTCATGATTGACCTTTTTGTCGGCACGTTAATTCCTTTAATCTTAGTGATGATGTTAACGCGCTTTTTCGGTGAAAATCATTCTTGGAAAGAAGGGCTCTCTTTATGGAAATTCGCCTTATTTGCTGGATTTAGCTTTACCGTACCTGCTTTTATAGTGGCTACTTTTCTAGGACCTGAATTTCCCTCTATTATTGGTGGTCTTGTTGGTCTTTCCGTAGTGATTCCAGCTGCCAAAAGAGGCTTTCTTCTTCCGGATAAGCCATGGGATTTCAACCATGTAAACCAAACGAACTTGAAACCTCATCATTCTCTCTCGTTAGGGCTTGCTTGGATTCCTTATTTGCTCGTTGCCATTTTATTGGTGCTTACGCGGTTAGATTTCCTTCCAATAAAAGGATGGCTCCGATCGGTTAAGATAGGCTGGCAAGAAATTCTCGGAACAGAGATCAGTACTTCTTTTGAACCATTGTACTTACCAGGGACTATTTTTATCGTCGTTATATTAGTAACAATCTTTCTGCATAAAATGACACTTAAAGCTGTAAAAGACACAATGATGGATTCACTAAAAACAATGGTTGGGACGGTCATTGCACTTGGAACAGCGGTTCCAATGGTCCGGATTTTTATTAATTCAGGGATTAATGGTTCTGATCTCCTGAGCATGCCAATGGAGCTTGCGACACTTGTTGCGAACGCAGTTGGCGATGCCTGGCCACTTGTTGCCCCGTTTATCGGTGCGCTCGGCTCATTCATTTCAGGAAGTGCGACATTTAGCAATATGATGTTCTCACTCTTTCAATTTAGCGTAGCGGATCAGCTTCAAATGAATGAACAACTTGTCCTTTCACTTCAAGTATTAGGTGCTAATGCAGGGAATATGATTTGTGTTTTAAACGTTGTGGCAGCTGCTTCTGTTGTCGGAATGGTTGGAAAAGAAGGAACGATTATTCGAATGACGATGGGGCCAATGTTGTTTTATGCGATTGCTTCTGGCGTACTTGGATGGATTGCGATTATGGTGTTTTAACTTGATACCTTCAAAATAAACAAATGAGCCGATGTTGCATGCAACATCGGCTCATTTGTTTTTATCCAAGACTTTCAACGTCCCAGGTTCGTATGGAATAGAATCCATCGTCAATCTTCTCTTTTTCATTACGAAGCGTTTCAAGTAATTCTTTTGGAAACCGCTTCATGGAATCATGATGGATCTCCACTCCATTGTAGCCACTATAAACAGGCACAGTAACGATTTGTTTTTCAATCGTATCAAAACAATGTAAACAAAGGAACCCAACGCTTCTCATCCGATAGGTAAACATGATTCGATAACGAGACTCTTCCATCCTCTTCCCTCCTAATAACCGATTCTAGTAACTAGTATGTTCAAACAATCACGCTGACATACGTGTTGATGAGCGGATTATTTTCTATTACGAGACGCCCCTGATAGAATTGGAATTGGGTTTTTATTGAAGTGAGAAATCTATTAAAAAGAAAGAAGATGAACGTATGTCTAACCAAACAAAAAAACAATTAAAAGATATTTCATATTCTGTTCTAGATTTAGCACCGGTTAAAGAAATTGGTGCGATTTCGGACGCTCTTTATCGATCGAGAGACTTAGCTCAACATGTAGAAAAATTAGGCTACAATCGTTTTTGGTTGGCAGAACATCACAATATGCCTTTTATCGCAAGTTCTGCAACGTCAGTTGTCATTGGTCATGTGGCTGCAGGAACCTCAACTCTTCGCGTTGGGTCAGGTGGTGTTATGCTTCCAAATCATTCACCACTTGTTATCGCAGAGCAATTTGGTACACTTGAATCTTTATTTCCGGGTCGAATTGATCTAGGACTAGGACGCGCACCTGGTACTGATCAGCGAACCGCGTTCGCCTTAAGAAGAGGACAGGGATCAATGGGACAGGATTTTCCCGAACTACTTGGTGAACTACGATCTTACTTCGATCCTACTCTAAGCCAGGGTACTTCCCCAGTTCGTGCTGTACCTGGTGAAGGTTTAGATATTCCAATTTGGCTACTTGGATCAAGTTTATATAGTGCTCAATTAGCTGGGGAACTCGGTCTTCCCTATTCATTCGCAAGCCACTTTTCACCACAAAACACAATTATTGCAATGGAAACTTACCGAAACCATTTCAAGCCCTCAAAAGTATTGGATGCTCCGTATGCAATGGTAGGCGTTAACGTGATTGCAGCAGATACAGATGAAGAGGCAAATTTCCTTGCCACTACACTACAGCAGCAATTCCTAAACTTAATTCGTAATCACGAAGCACCAATGCAGCCGCCAGTTGAGAAATTAAATGCTAGTGAATATGAATTAGCAGCTCTTCATCAACAGCTCGCTACTTCCATTGTGGGTGGACCGGAAACCGTCGAAAGGAAAATGCAAGAGTTCCTTGATGAAACTCAAGCGGATGAAATGATGGTTATTTCATCAATCTATGACCATGAGAAAAGAAAGAAGTCTTACAAACTCCTTTCTGATATAACGAAGGGTTAAATTAAACCTAACAAAGGCCGGATTATATGAATCCGGCCTTCTTTCTAATGGATGGAATTGTAATAATTAGCAGTTAATTTAGATGAATTACGTAAAACACGAACATAAATGTGTTCTCGATCTAGTATCGTTAAGTTTTTCTTTACAACGATTTTGGTGTTGGTTTATAATACCATTCATAACCTTATGAACATCATCACTCATATAACCGCAAGAATATGGCTTGCAAGTTTCTACCGGTTCACCGTAAATGATCCGACTATGAGTGAGCAAACTTCTGTGCCAGAAATGCTTCTTTCTGCAGGCCCGAGGAATATTTTGCTCACTCTTTAGTGGGTAAGATGTTCTTCGGGTTTTTGTATTAAAGGAGGATTCAACATGGATAATTTAAAAGAGAAAATTAACCAAGAGGGTATTGCACTATCTGATAGCGTTTTAAAGGTGGATACTTTTCTAAATCATCAGGTAGACCCTCAATTAATGAAAGAAATTGGAGAAGTTTTTGCGAATCGATTTGCTAATTTAGGGGTGACAAAAGTTGTAACATTAGAATCTTCAGGGATAGCACCAGCAGTATTCACTGCCTTAACATTAAATGTCCCTTTGATTTTTGCTCGAAAGAAAAAGTCGCTTACTCTTAACGAAGATTTATTAACGGCGGTAGTCTACTCTTATACAAAACAAGAGGCGAATACAATCTCTATTTCTAGTAAATTTCTATCTGAGCAGGATCATGTTCTCCTTATTGACGATTTTTTAGCGAATGGACAAGCTGCTGAAGGATTATTGGAAGTTGTTGCTAAAGCTGGAGCAACTACAGCAGGGATTGGAATTCTAATTGAAAAAGCATTTCAGGATGGCGGAAAACGATTACGAGAAAAGGGTTATCGAGTTGAGTCACTAGCAATGATATCCGAATTGGAAGCTGGCAAGGTAACGTTTACTGAAGAGGAGATTATGTATGAATCTATTTAAATACACTTCTCTAGGTATTCAACATGTTCTCGCCATGTATGCGGGTGCTGTTGTTGTCCCTCTAATTGTTGGAGGCGCACTTGGGCTAAGTGGAAGTGACCTAACTTATCTTGTTTCAATTGATATCTTTATGTGTGGAATCGCTACTATTTTACAAGTTTGGAAGAACCGTTTCTTTGGCATTGGCTTACCGGTGGTTCTTGGTTGTACGTTTACTGCAGTCGGGCCAATGATTGCAATTGGGGGACAATACGGGATAACAGCTATCTATGGAGCTATTTTAGCAGCGGGAATATTTGTTATCCTGATTTCCCCTGTGTTTAGTAAGTTAATCGCATTCTTTCCTCCAGTTGTAACCGGATCAGTCGTTACCGTTATTGGGATAACTCTTATTCCTGTTGCGATGGGAAATATGGCAGGTGGAGAAGGCGCTGGAGACTATGGTTCTTTGCAAAACATATCGCTTGCACTAGGAACGCTACTTTTCATTATTGTGTTAACAAGGCTATCTAATGGATTTGTTAGATCTATCGCCATATTAATAGGTCTTGTAGTAGGGACGATTGTAGCCAGTTTCATGGGGTTGGTTGATCTAGCTCCAGTTAAAAATGCTTCCTGGTTTCACCTTATTGAACCTCTTCACTTTGGTATGCCTACCTTCGAACTTACAGCTATATTAACAATGATCCTGGTTGTTTTGGTAAGCCTCGTAGAATCTACAGGTGTTTACTTTGCTTTAAGTGATATTTGTGAACAGGAGATTTCAGAGCAAGATGTGAAAAAGGGATACCGTGCTGAAGGAGTTGCGATTGTTCTAGGGGCAATATTTAATGCTTTCCCTTACACCACATACTCTCAAAATGTGGGTTTAATACAGCTCTCAGGAATCAAGAAAAAACAGGTCATCTACCTCGTTGGTGGAATGTTAGTTGTTCTTGGCCTTGTTCCAAAAATTGGAGCCGTTACAACTATTATTCCTGCACCTGTTCTTGGAGCAGCGATGCTTGTCATGTTTGGAATGGTGATGGCATATGGCATAAAAATGCTAACGCGAGTTGATTTTAACTCACAAGAAAACTTATTTATTATAGCCTGTTCAATTGGCATTGGTCTTGGTGTTACAGCTGCCCCTTCCGTGTTCGAACAGCTGCCAGCTAGCATTCAAATTCTTACTGACAATGGGATCGTTGCTGGAAGTGTAATGGCTATTCTTTTAAATCTCGTTTTTCATGCTTCATCCATAAGAAAGCCTGAAAAAGAATCATTCATTGAATCAAAAGCTTCATAGTATACAGAACACCTGCCACGTAAAGTGGCAGGTGCTTTTGATTATTTAATGGATTTATAAGGGTTATTATCAACGGCAATAGCGTTACTTTTAGAGCGATTCGTTGCAATGATATAAATCGCTGCAACTCCAATAAGGGTGGTGATAATCGTTCCGAGATTAAATATTCCCTTTTCAGAAGTCCACACAATTGAATAACCGAGTGCACCAGCCATCGTTGCATAATAAACAAATGGAATAAGCGTTTTTCGAATAACGTCCCCTTCCTTACCTACTAGTCCTACAACTGCAGAAGCAGCAACTACGTTATGAACGCAGATCATGTTCCCTGCTGCGCCTCCTACAGCTTGTAGAGCGACAATCCACGTTGCATCTACACCTATTTGTGCTCCAACATCATATTGGAATAAGGAAAACATCATGTTACTGACCGTATTGCTACCGGCAATAAATGCGCCGATACCGCCGATGAATGAAGCAAAGAGAGGCCAGAAATCTCCTGTTAGAGCTGCAACACCGTTAGCGAGTTCTAGCGGCATTTTATCAAATCCTGCCCCTCCGCCTCCTGAATTTAAGAATACTTGAACCATAGGAACAGTAAAGACGAGTGCAGTTGAAGCAGCTATCATCGTTTTACCGGAGTGTTTCCATGCTCGAACATAAGCAGTCGTATTCATTTGATGAATGACAAAAGTGATTAGTGAGACAAGTATAAAAATCGTACCTGGTAAGTAAAGCGGCTGAAAGCTCGACGAAATCTGAGTGCCGAAAATATTAGGTATTGAAACCGTCCAAGCTTGAAACCAATCTATCAATGGTAGCGCTTTCAATCTAGTTGCTACAAGAAGTAAACCAACTAGAATATATGGTGTCCACGCGCGGACCATCGACATATGTCCACTTTTATGAGCAATATCTTTAATTTCAATGCTTCCTGACCAGGAAGGATCCCAGTTTTCTTTATCATCAAAATCCCATTGCTCATTTGGAGGTGGCATGAGGAATCCTTTTTTCGCAGCTGTGACCACAATAGCGAGTCCAACTAATCCCCCTATCATTGATGGAAATTCTGGACCTAAGGTATTTGCGACTATAACGTATGGAATCGTCATAGCGAAAGCAGCAAACAAAGCGAATTTCCAGACTTTAATGCCTTCCCGAAATGATTTGTTTTTACCAAAGAAACGAGTCATAAGTGCTACAACAAATAAAGGGATGAGTGTACCTACGATAGCATGAAGAATGGCGACCCGCCCTCCAACCATCGTTACAAGAGCAAGGAAATCATTCGTGATGCTAGCATCAGCAGTAAGACCAGATTGAACACCGACAAGAATTGGCGTTCCAACTGCACCAAAAGAAACAGGTGTGCTTTGGATCACCATACCTGCAATTACTGCAGCCATAGCAGGAAATCCGAGACCGACAAGAAGCGGCACAGCTACTGCTGCCGGGGTGCCGAAACCAGCAGATCCTTCAATAAATGAACCAAACAACCATGCGATGATGATGACTTGAATGCGGCGGTCAGGTGAAATACCAATAAAACCTTCTCGAATCGTTTTTATTCCACCACTTTCTTGTAGTGTATTCAAGAGTAGAATGGCTCCGAAGATGATATATAACAAAGTAGCGGCAACAACTAACCCATTTATCGATGCTGCTGCAACAGTAGCGCCCGGAACTTTCCACACGAATAGAGCTAGTACAACAGCGACGATGTATGATACTGGCATCGCTTTACTTGCTGGCCATCGTAACCCTACTAGGAAAATTCCTACTGCAGCAATTGGGAGTAACGAAAGAATTGCTAATAATCCTGTACTCATTGCTCATCCTCCAATAGTTATATTTGTTGGTAATGAAACCTATTTCTCCTTTCTTTCATCGATGCTGTCTATTCTCGTATAGTTGTATGTAATCTGTTTGAAGACAGTAAAATCTTAAGCTAGTTTTAGCACGATCCAGGGGAACTCCCAGGATTATTTCTGGGAGACCTGAACACGAGAAGAGGCATGCTTGAACGTATTCGTTAGAGAACCAATTTTTTCGATGAAACATTCAACGGTATCTTCGTCTTTAACAAAATGCGCTCCTGTAGGACTTCCTGTAAGGATCACGTCACCAGGATGTAATGTCATAACAGTTGAAAGGTAAGCAATCATTTCTTTTATCGGAACAATCATCAACTCTGTTGGACTGTTTTGTTTCACTTCCCCGTTTACCTTCGCTGTTACGTGAATGTCATATGGGTCTAATTCTGTTTCGATGACGGGTCCAAGCGGCGTAAATGTGTCGAATGATTTTCCAAGAGTCCAGTGACCATTTTCATGGAAAAATTGAGGTGCTGTTACATCGTTTCCGACAGTGTAGCCAAAAACATAATCAAGTGCGTGTTCTTTTTCAATATTCTTAGTTTCTTTCCCAATTACTACGGCAAGTTCAGACTCGAATTTTATTTCGTGCAGTTGATCTGGAATGATTACCTGTTCACTAGGTCCAATCACTGAGGTTGATGGCTTGAAGAAAAACACTGGCATCTCAGGAATTTGATTAGGGAGTGATTGTTTATTATCGACGTAGTTCGCCCCAATTCCTATGATGTTCTTTGGTGCGATTGGAGCAAGTAGCTCAATGTTATCTAATGAGACTTTCTCACTTGTATAGGACCAATTCGTAAGTGGGTTTCCTTCAATTATCGTGACACTATTCTTTTCGATTACACCAAATTGAACCTTATCCTTGTAATTAAATCTACCAAATTTCATATTAATAGCTCCTTTATGTTGATTTTGTAAGTGAAGTTTCATTGACCACCTTTTTAATATCCATACATCTGCTTGGAGTTGGGAAAAGTTTTCCTTGATTCAATAAGTTATTGGGATTAAATACGTCTCTGATGGAGGTTTGAGCTTCAAGTTCTTCATCGCTAAAAATAAATCGCATTTCTTCTTTTTTCTCTATCCCAACCCCATGCTCACCTGTAATGGATCCTCCTGCATCTGCACAGGCTTTCAGGCATGCTGTACCCGCAAGTAATGCTTTTTCTGTTTCTCCTTCAATTCTAGAATCAAACAGGATAAGCGGATGCAAATTGCCATCGCCTGCATGGAAAATATTAGCTATTCGAAGGTTGTACTCCTTGCTTATATTCCTTATTTCTTTAAGGACTTCAGGAAGTTTACTTCTTGGAATAACACCGTCTTGAACAAGGTAATCTGGTGAAATGGCTCCCATCGCTCCAAATCCTGTCTTTCGATTTGCCCACCAGCGGCCGCGCTCCTCCTCATCACGTGCTACTTTGACGTCACGTACATGATGATTTTCACAAACAGACAAGATTTGTTCAATTTGTTCAGCAATCCCTTCAGCGATCCCATCTACTTCTATTAATAGGAGAGCTTCAATATCAGGGGGGTGGCCAACGGGAAAAGACCCTGCTTCCACCCCTTCAATCGCGGTTTGGTCCATCATTTCGAGCGCAGCAGGTATAATACCTGCTGAAATAATGTCAGAAACAGCATGGCTTCCATCTTCCACTCGATCAAAATAAGCCAGAACAGTTTTCTTTGATTCCGGGTTTTTGAGAATCCGGACGGTGATTTTTGTGACAATCCCTAACGTGCCTTCTGACCCTGTTAGGATTCCAAGAATATCGTATCCGGGAGTATCAAGAACACCGTTAGGACTGATTTCAATCACTTCTCCATCTGGAAGCACAACTTCGAGACCGAGAATATGGTTCGTAGTCACTCCGTATTTTAGGCAGTGCGCCCCACCAGCATTCTCAGCTACATTTCCTCCAATTGTACAAACGTATTGACTGGAAGGATCTGGGGCATAGTAATACCCTTTATGAGAAATGGAGTTTGTTAGTTTTAAGTTCACAAACCCAGGCTGAACCACTGCCTTTCTGTTTTCGTAATCGACACTTAAAAGATTCTTCATTTTCACAAGGCTGATGATAACTTCATTATTTAGGGGAATCGCTCCTCCACTTAATCCCGTTCCAGCACCGCGAGCGAGAAAAGGGATGTCATGACTAGCACAATATTTGACAGCAGCTGATACTTCCTCTGTATTTTTGGGAAAAATCACAGCTTTAGGCATCGCTTTATGAATAGTAAATCCATCACAATCGTAGGATAATAGATCTTCTTTATGATGAAGAATGGATTTAGCTCCTACAATTTTCGAGAGAGCAAGAATGTCAGGGTCTATTGTTGCTTTCTTCTTTCTCGCCAATAACACCATCTTTCACTCCTTTCATTCCATCTTCTTGATAGGCCCAATCAAGTAACTGAACGGTGTGTACAATTTTTCCGCCACGGCCGTATTTCTGAACACCTATTGCCATTTGAAGCATACATCCCGGATTCCCCATAGAAATCATCTCAACGTCGTTAGGTACATTTTCCATTTTTCGTTCTAGAACAGCGGAAGCCATTTCGGGATTTGTAATGTTATATATTCCGGCACTGCCGCAACAGGTATCTGCATTTGGCTGTTCAACATAATCAACACCCGGAATATCTTTTAATAACTGCCTTGGTTCATGACGAACGCCCTGGCCATGTGCAAGGTGACAGGCATCGTGATAGGTAATCCGTTTGTTGATTGCACTTTGCGGTTTCTCATACCCTGTATCATAGAGATATTTTGAAATATCTTCCACCTTCTCAGAAAAAACTTCTGCTTTTGCTTTCCATTCTGGATCATGTCGGAAAAGCTCCGGGTACTCCTTCAATGCACATCCACATCCTGCTGCGTTAACCACGACTTTATGGGCATCTTGAAATGCTTCAATGTTTTGTTTGGCAAGTTTCTTTCCGGTTTCTCGGTCACCTGCGTGGATGTGCAAAGCACCGCAACACGTTTGATTTTTAGGAAGAACAACATCATTTCCGTTATGCGTAAGAACGTTGATGGTTGATTGGTTAATGTCACTAAACATCACGTCCATGATACATCCCTTCAACATTGCAACTTGTGCTTTCGAATTTCCTTTCGCAGGGATAATATCAACATTTTTATACTTTTGATGCGTCGATTGGTGAATCTCGGGCATAACTGCTTCCATTTCTACAAGGTGATCAGGCATAATACGGAGGACTCCAGTCGATCGAACCGCTTTTTGAAGCCCGCTCTTTTGATAGAATTTTAATAACCCGCCAGCTGCTTGGAGACGATTTTGGTGAGGAAATATACCTTTCAAGAAGAAGCTGCTGACGGCTCGCTTTACTCCTTTTAACGGCATAGCTTGTCTTACCTGACCACGTGCTTCTTCAATCAACCCACCAACATCAACATCTGCAGGGCATGCAGTTGTACATGCACGGCAATCCAGGCACTGAAATACCGGATCCATAAATTGCTCATTTACTTCAAGCTTTCCTTCAGCAACAGATTTAATAAGATGAACGCGTCCTCGTGGTGAATGTTGTTCTTGCCCTGTCTCTAAATATGTTGGACATGATTCAAGACACATACCACAATGTACACAGTCTGCCCACTTTTCCTCATCAGGATGGTCCTCCCACAGGTAATTACTTAAACTGTTAGATGAACAAGGAGGTGAATTCTTCATTAGTTCTTTTTCTTTTAAACTCATACTATATCCCTCCTATAAAACGCTGTTCGTTCAGCGTGTTTTTGGGATCAAGCTTCTGTTTTATTCCTTTCATTAAAGAGAAAGAACCTTTTTGTTGTCCCCAGACTTTCAACTGTTTTCTAAGTTCGAAAGGAAGATGTTTTACTATTCCATAGCCACCATGTTCCTCAGAAAATGCCTGGATGTAGCTAATCCATTGAACGACGTTTTCAGGGAGCCCTGAGACGATAATTGTACTGAGACCATGTCCAACTCCTGCGTGTGCAAGAATCTGGACGTTACCTTCAAGATTCAATCGATCGCATTCCTGAAGTAGTGGGAATACTTCCATATTGGGTGTTCCGACTTTCATAACACCAGAAGTCGTATCATGAAAATCGTTTTGACTGTTTGGTGTTAGCTCATTAAATAATGTCCAGAAGTCTTCAGTCTGTTCTAAAACGTTCATCATTGCTTCTGTAGGTTTATTTTCATTAATCCAAGCTTCTTGAAAAAGGACTGCTTTTTTAACATCTTCAAGTGCGATTATTAAGTGATACTCATCTTTATGAAATAAATTCTTGGATAGCGTTGGGTTGATGAGTTCAAGAGAAACAGGTTCAATCGTAGAGTCCTGAATTTGTATAATGAATGATTTTAAATCATTAAGTGCATCTTCTTGCACACTTAACGTGACTATACTTGAGTGTTTTGGCAATGGACGTAACTTTAATGTGATTTCTGTAATGACTCCGAGAGTTCCCATGGCACCAATAAACAATTTGTTCATATCGTAACCAGCCACATTTTTCACAACTTTTCCGCCTGTACGAATAATTTTGCCATCAGGATAAACAATACGCATGCCGATTACGTGATCACGTGCAGCCCCGTATTTCAAGCGTTTAGGTCCACTTTCATTAGCACTAACGACCCCACCAATAGTGGAAGCTGATGAGTGAGCTGGGTCTAATGGGACCATCTGATTGTGCTGCTTCAAAAATTGTTGAAGGTTCTGCATGGTAGTACCAGGTTTTACTGTTACTGTCATATCTCCTGCTGTGTGTTCAACAATACCGGTTAATTTTTTTAAAGAAAGAGTAAAGTCGTAATCAGGCTTTATCCCTCCGTATCCCAGTTTAGTTCCACCACTTACAATAGCGAGTTTCTTTCCGGCTTTATTTGCTTCCTTTAAAATCATTGCAACTTCGTCTTCCGTCTCTGGATATAGTATATGAGGCGTAATATTGCCAAATCGGTTTGCCAATTCGGTCAATGGGCCTTCAATCAGCAGTTCGTCCAAATTATTCACTCCCTTCAATTTGTTTCAATAAATTCAGAGCGAATCGAAAATCCTTTTCTCATATGCTTTTTTACATAGGATAGGTGAAGTAACATGGCTTCGTTTGCACCTGAAACATCTTCACAAACGATCATATCCATGATTAATTCGTGCTGATGATGGATGTCATGAATCAGTTCAGGTTTCGAAGCAATTAAACAATGGAAATCAGCCATTGATTTAGCCATTGTGGACGAGATTGATTCTAGTAATTGTTGTAAGATGTTATTTCCAGATGCTTTAGCAATTGCCATATGAAATTGACAATCATGATAACCGCTTTCATCATATTGACATTCACTCATGTGATTGAGCGTTTTTCTCATGGCAATGAGATCCTGTTCTTTGCGATTTACTGCAGCTAGTTTGACAATGCTCGTTTCTAAAATTTCTCTTACTTGAAAGAGAGATTCCAATTCCTTCTGATGGGGCATCAACATATGTTGAAAATAACGCTTGGGATTGAACCCTGTCACAAACGTTCCCTCACCCTGTCTTGTTTCTACTAATCCTCTCCCCTTTAGTGTTGTCAGCGCATCACGTACAGCTGAACGACCTACATCAAGAGAATCACAAAGCTCTCGCACAGAGGGTAGCTTATCGCCCTCTTTGTAACTACCTTCTTTAATTAGCTTTACTATTTGTTCTTCAACTTTCTCAGATATTTTTTGAGAAGAAATACGCTTAAATTCCAGAATAATAACCACCTTTCAGAAGTCACATATCAGACAAGTCGAAACGAGTTTTTAGATTTTTCAGTTAATTTTACGTATAAGAGTGCAAAAGTAGCCAATGGCCACTTTTGCAAGATAAGTTACTTATTGGCATACAACTTTGCTTTGGCTTCTTGTCGACGTTTATGCAAAATAGGTTCTGTATATCCGCTTGGCTGCTCCAATCCTTTAAAAACCAGGTCGCAAGCCGCTTGAAATGCAACAGAATCTTGATAATTTGCAGCCATGGCACGATAATCGGGGTCACTTGCATTTTGTTCGTCTACAACTTTGGCCATGCGTTTCATTGTTTCTAATACCTGTTCTTCTGTACAAATGCCATGATGTAGCCAATTCGCCATATGTTGACTTGAAATACGGAGGGTGGCGCGATCTTCCATAAGTTCAATGTTACGAATGTCCGGAACTTTTGAACAACCCACACCATGCTCGACCCAGCGAACCACGTACCCAAGAATACCCTGAGCATTATTATCAAGCTCTTCTTGAATCTCTTCTTTACTCCAGTTCTTATCTTCTATTGGTACTTGAAGAATGTCGTCTTGATAGGTTGATGTAGTCTTTGCTAATTCACTCTGGATATTTGGAACATTGGCTTCATGGTAGTGAAGGGCATGAAGGGTAGCTGCAGTTGGTGAAGGTACCCAAGCCGTATTCGCTCCTGCTTGTAATTGGCTTCCTTTCTGTGCTAACATGTCTGCCATCAAGTCTGGCATAGCCCACATCCCTTTTCCGATTTGTCCTACACCGGAAAAGCCTGTTTTCAATCCCTGTTGCACATTAGATTTCTCATAGCTTTGTAACCAAGTGGCGTTCTTCATTTCATTTTTACGGATAACAGGACCTGCTTCCATTGAAGTATGAATTTCATCTCCTGTACGGTCTAGGAAACCAGTATTAATAAAGACAACACGCTCCTTCACTTCTCGAATACAGTTTTGAAGGTTAAGGGTTGTGCGACGTTCTTCATCCATTACACCTATTTTCATTGTGTTTCGCTTTAATGCAAGTAAATCTTCTGTACGATTAAATAATTCATTGGCAAAAGCTACTTCTTCTGAACCATGCATTTTGGGTTTTACGATATAAATTGAACCTTTAGATGAATTTTGATATTTGCCATTATTGAGAATATCGTGCTTAGCGATAAGTCCTGTAATGACTGTATCCAGAATGCCCTCTGGAACTTCGTTATTTGATTGATCGAGTACGGCATTTGTTGTCATTAAGTGACCCACATTACGGGCAAACATGAGTGAGCGGCCACGAAGTGAAAATTCTTTACCATCTGGGGAGATATATTCACGATCAGGATTCAGTGTTCGAGATATCGTCTTTTTTCCTTTTGGAAATGATGCAACAATGTCACCTTTGATTAGGCCGAAAAAGTTCCGATATACAAGTACTTTATCCTCGGCATCTACTGCAGCAACTGAATCTTCAAAATCCATAATCGTTGTAATGGCAGACTCTACATATACATCTTTAATACCTGCAGGATCCGTTTTGCCGATTGGATTGGATGGGTCAATTTGAATTTCTAGGTGAATATCGTTGTTTTTCAATAGAATTGCATCGGGATTATTTTCATTACCTTGATACCCAACGAATTGCTCCTGATTTAATAAAACGCTTTCATTATTGTCCGAAAAGTGCACTTTGAGCATTCCTTGCTCTATCGAAAAACGCTTTATATCAGAATAGCTTTGTTCTTTTAATGGGACTGCTGAATCAAGAAAACGTTTTGCATACGCAATTACTTTTTGTCCACGAACTGGATTATAGTTGCCAACTTTGTCTGCTCCGTTTTCGTCGCTAATGGCGTCTGTTCCATATAATGCGTCATAAAGGCTTCCCCATCTTGCGTTCGCAGCGTTAATTGCGTAACGTCCATTGTTTACTGGCACAACTAGTTGTGGTCCAGCCTGAACAGCTAATTCATCGTCCACATTTGTAGTGGTTATCGTAAATTCATCCGTTTGCTTCTCAATATAATTTAATTTTGTTAAAAACGTTTTGTATTCCTTGAAACTGTACTTAGGATTTGCTTGATGCCATTCGTTGATTTCTTGTTGAAGTTCTTCACGAATTGAAAGTAGTCTTTTATTTTTAGGAGAGAGATCTTTCACAATTTCATCGAATCCGTTCCAGAATTGATCACTTGAAACGTCTGTACCTGGAATAACATCGGAATTAATAAAGTTATAGAGTTCAGTGGCTACTTGTAAAGAGCCGATCTTCGTATACTTTTCCATTGTATTTCCTCCTTGTAAAGATAACAGGACCTCGCGGTGGTACTGTCCTTTTGTTATGTATTATCTTATAATAAAAATAGTTATTAATATAATACATATTTGGCATATTGAGTATGCCCTAAGGTTATAATTCAGAATTTTGCATAAAATATCGCGGTAGTAGGAGTGATTAGGTTTGGAGATTCGTCATCTTGAGTATTTTTCAGAAGTGGCGAGACAGCTAAGTTTTACAAAAGCAGCATCGACACTTCATGTGTCACAACCATCGATTAGTAAAGCCATCAAGAATCTGGAAACAGAGCTTGGCATCCCCCTTTTCTATCGGTCTAAGCAATTAGAATTGACTGATGCTGGTAAGGCCGTTTTGGTCAATGCCCAGCATGTTCTTCGTGCTTTTCAAAATCTAACGGCAGAGCTATCGGATATCACAGAATTAAAAAAGGGGGAAATCAAAATCGGGATCCCCCCTATCATCGGTGCAGCTTTTTTTTCAAAGATAATCAGCCAGTTTAAGGCACTCTATCCTACAGTAGAAATCCTACTTACTGAAGTAGGGTCCAAAATGATAAAACAAGGCGTTGATGACGGTTCTCTTGATATTGGATTGATCTGTAACACTCCTTTAAAAAATAGTAGTTTTGAAGCAGTACAGGTTATCAAAGATCCACTCATGTTAATCGTTCATGATGAGCATCCGTTAGCAGTGTACTCTGAAATCCACCTTGCTGATCTCGAATATGAGCCCTTTATTTTGTATCGAGATGACTTCACTTTATATGATCGAATTCTAGAAGAATGCTCGAAGAATGAATTTTATCCTAATATCGTATGTCAAAGCTCGCAAAAGGATTTTATGATTGAAATGGTAGAAGCGAAACTGGGTATTGCACTTTTACCGAGTAAAATTGCGTATTCAATTCATAATGATAGGATTAAAACTTTAAAGCTTAGACACTCTAATTTAAACTTAGAACTCGGACTGATCTGGAAACGAAATAAATATTTGCCTTTTGCTGTGAAAGAGTTTATTAATCTAGCTGAACCAGTTGTTGAGCTGAAACAATAGACGTATTATTCCATTATTAACTTGTTGAGTTACGGGATTTTTTATTAGTAGTTTGCCAATACTTATTCGTTAAGGGATTAGACGAATTCACCCTGGTAACTCAAAAAACATTTTCTGGAAAATGCAATACCTACGGTAAGAAAGGCTGATGAATGGTTTTATTCATCAGCCTTTCGTTTATTCTTCTATAATCTCCCAATCATGTTCAAAAGCGACGGAGTCTTTTAAGGTTTGTGCTACTGGACATCCTCGTTCAAACACATTAAGAGCTCTTTCAGCTGCATCCCGCTTGTCTGCAGGAATAGTCAACTTATAATGACAGCGAATTTTTGTGATTTTAAGAACACCATCTGGTGCTTCAATGATTCCTTCAAACTTTCCTGATACCTTATTTGGATAAGTTGGTATATGGCGCGCCTCCAGCGCACCGGATAATGTACCGGTTAGTCAGCCACCAGCTGCTGCAACAATATGATCGAGGGTCGAGGGTTGTTCTACCTCTGGGGTGGCTTGGTAAAAGTCTTTAACACCACCATGTACCCCATAGTGTATAGGTTCTTTGAAATCAGCGATATAAGCTCGCCGACTTTTATCTTTATCCTGCTCAATTCGAATATTAGCAATTTCAATTGGCTTTCCCATCTTTAAAACTCCTTTCCTCTATTTAATAAGCTCCTCTAATTAGCCCATGAACTTCTTGCTCATAGAACGCTTTAAGCTTCTCGATCTCTTCTTTCGTAAAATCAGGAACTTCTACCGCTTTAAGGTTCTGTTTCACCTGATCAATATTTTTAAAGCCAGGAATAACACAAGAGACTTCTTTATGTTCAAGGATCCATTTTAACGCTGCGGTTGTCATACTCTCACGATCTCGAGCAATCCAATCGATTTCATTACTTAATTCAACACCCTTTTCAAATTCAATCCCTGCAAAGGTTTCCCCAACATTAAAGGCTTCTCCGTTTCGATTAAAGTGACGATGGTCGTCTTCTTCGAAGGATGAGTTTTTCTTGAATTTCCCAGTTAATAAACCACTTGCAAGTGGTACCCGAGTGAGGATCCCCACGCCTTGTTCATACGCCTTAGGAAACAATTCTTCTAAAGGTTTTTGTCTAAAAAGATTAAAAATCACTTGCAATGTGCTTACGCCTGGATATTCAAGACATAATAATCCTTCTTCTACGGTTTCGACACTTACACCGTAATAACGTATTTTTCCTTCTGCTTTTAACTTATCTAATACTCGAAACACGTCTCCATCCTTTAATATTTCAATTGGTGGACAGTGGATTTGAAAAAGATCAATCTGATCTCGTTCCAATCGTTTTAAGCTCGCTTCACAGTATGAACGTACACTTTCTTCAGAGTAAGTAGCTGGATCATGGATATCTCCTGCACGACAAAATTTAGTTGCAATATGGATCTTATCTTCCTGCCCCTTTGTTGCTTTAGCAAGAAGCTCTTCACTATGACCATCTCCGTATACATCTGCCGTATCAAAGAAGTTAACGCCGGCATCGATCGCGTATTGAAGTGATTCGAGAGCTTTGGCGTCATTTGTTTTCCCCCACGCTCCGCCGATGGCCCATGTTCCAAAACTAACTTCACTTACCTTTAAGTCGGTTTGTCCTAACTGTCGATACTTCATGATTTCCCTCCAATAACAAAACTTGACATTACATGGTAGTTTCCCTTTAGTTAACGGATTAAACCGATTTCATATATGAATTATGTGCTTCTTCCGCGTAAATAAATTGTTTCATATGAAAAAGCATCTCATCGACAGCCAATTTAGCAACGTCAACTTCTCCAATCATATTGATGAAACTATGAACCAGTTTTTCATACTGAAGGTGGGTAACGTTTACACCATTTCTTTTTAGTTTATTCGCATAAGCTTCTCCCTCACTTCTTAACGGATCATATTCAACAGTGACGATTAAAGCTTGAGGAAGATTTGCAGCTATCTGATCTTTTACTTGTAAAGGAGAAGCGAAAGGTTCCTTCCCATCATTTGAGGTTTTCAGGTAATGGTGCCAAAACCATTTCATTTTCTCAGCTGTTAAATTAAATTGGTAATTCTCAAGATAGGAAGGAGAATCAAACGAATAATTTGTGACTGGATTAATCAAAAATTGATGATGGATAGAGACTTTTTGGTGAAGAGCAATACAAGCAGCCGCTGCCAAATTCGCACCTGAAGATTCACCGCCGATGGACAGTCTGTTGATGTCTCCTCCATAGGATGAAATATGTTCAACCGTCCAGAGTACTGCATCAATTGTATCCATTAATGCAGCAGGATATTTGTGTTCAGGTGCAAGTCGATATCCTACAGAAATCACGATACACTTGCACTTCTCTGCTATGTATTGACAAAATGATTCACAGCTATCAAGCGATCCAAAAACCCACCCGCCACCATGCATGTAGATGAATACAGGAAGATTATGAAAACCTTCTGGTTGATAAATACGAATAGGAATTTGATGACTACCGATTCTTCTTTCAACTGAGCATGTTTGAGTTAAAAGAATAGGTGTAAAGTATGCGCGAGCTTCATCATAGTAATAACGTGACATTTCTGGTGTTAGTAAATCAAGAGGAGGATGTTGCAATTCTTTCATTCTTGTAGCGATTTTTTTTAATAATCTTTCAAATTGCGAATCAAGTTTACGATTATCCATGATAAATCGCCTCATCAAATCTTTCCCACTCGTAAGCAGGGGAATGTACAAGCTGAAAGGAAGAAGTGATTTTTGAATCGCCTATATTTTTATGAAAATCATCTCGGTTCGCAAGTATAAGCTTTGCTTTTTTTTCATTGATTTGAATCTCTTTTATCACATTTGCACCGAGTTTTTTTAGTATTGGAATGACGATCCTATTTCGATAATCTGGCTCTCCAATCATTCTATTTGCACCAAACTTTTCAAACAAAAACAATGTCATGGCTCTAATAATTGTTTCCCCATCTTCCTTGTTTAATAGTTGTCTAGGTCCTATAAGCAAATGCATTCCCATATCCCTCGGTTCAATCGAATAATAGTGTTTAATTGGATCCTGCCTAACATCATAACCAATGACGTAACAAACCGGTTCATCATGTAGATAACCCATAAAAACGCGCTTATGACGCGACGAAATTGAGTTTTTAACCCAGACTTTAATTTCTTCAAGCGGCAAATTTAACTTCCAAAATGGGTAAATGTGTTTCTGATGCATCCATTCGTGTAAAATATGAACATCTTCTACATTCACCGGTCGAAAAGAAATGGTTCGACCGGATTCTTCGGTGATCGAGCATTCGAAAGCCATTCTACCTATCTCCTTAAAAAGGACGGGGATTACCCCCGTCACTCTGTTATTTTGTTACTCCTTTATAATAAGAAAGTGCATTGTTTACTTTACCGAATTCTGATGCGTGGGGCCGATCATCTCCAGACGAATAACCATCTTGGACCATGCGATTTCGATTGAGACATAGCTTCGTAAATGATGGTTGGAAGAAATCAAACAGCTTAAACCGCTCTTCTAGGTGAGGAAACCTAGCTTGATAGGAGCGAACCGTTTCCGCGAGAATTTTCCAAAACTCATCTTCAGTCATCATTTCGTTATGCTCTAGAATATTTGTCAAATAGCGAAGGTGACAAATAAACAAACCTGTGAAAATAAATTGCGTAAGTCCCTCTGGTGGTTCACTGCGAAGAACCGTTTTTAACTGGTGTGACAGTCTACTTAACTCCTGGAATGGTTGATCACTAATATTAACGTCATCTACGAAATCTTTTACAGCCAGTCGGCACGGTTTGTACTCTTTCAATACGAGAATGGTGTTTTGTCCATGTGGCGAGAAGACCGTGCCGTACTGGTACAAATAATGCAGCAGCGGTTTCATCGTGACATCAAGAAATTGAGTTATCCATTCTTGCGTCGAAATCCCTGACTTTTCAATCATACTTTGAATATAGGCTTTACCGTCATGGTCTTCATATAGCAATGCGGCTAATGTAATGGCTTGTTCTCCTTCTTCAAGGTATGTGTAGATGCTTTCACGAAAAATAACCCCAAGCATTTCTTTGTATTGATACGGTGCATGTTCAAGCCTTTGATAATAAGGATGATCAACGTTAATACTAGCAATTTCACCTGGTAAAATAACGTTACATTCATCTCTTAAGAAGGAGTCGTTTTCATAGATTCCTTTTATAAATTCGGTGATTTGCGGGGCAATGAGCGTTCGTTCTGTAGGTAAGCCCCGATAGACGAGAGTATTTAAAATGCTCATTGGCAACTTAACATGATGCTTGTCTCGATGAGATTGATTGACAAACGTCCGAATGGATTGCTGAGGAAGGTAAACGTCACTAGATTCCCCGAGCGGTACAATCGTTTGATTCGCAATTTCTTCTGCAAAATTCTGAATCAAAACGTTTTTCCACTGCCACTCATGAACTGGCATGAAGAGAAAGTTGGTGGGATCTAGCCTTTTTGCTAGTAAAAGCTCCTTGAATTTTTGAAGGTCATCAACACTTAACTCAGCGTTTATAAGCTCATCAAAAGTTAGATCGTTAACGGATTGAAAAGAGCTTATTTCACGACTAACCCCGATCCAGGAAAGCTTTACTTCATTCTGATGTTCAGGGGCAAAGTCCAAGTAATCATCGTAGCCAAATCCAATTCGCCCTTTGTTATAGGTGATCCAAGGGTGACCGGTCATATAACCTTCTAATCTAGCATAGTCTTCCTCAACTAAATCATCTGAGGACACGCGATTTGATAACAGATGAGCATCGGCAATAAGGGTTTGGTTGATTTCTTTTACTAAGTGAGCTGTCGTTTCAGCCGACATGCCGATCAGTGTTTGAATATCGAGAAGAAAAGCGATTGCTCCTACCTTCTCTTCTTTTCCGTATGAAAAGAGACGAATCGATTTCCAATCAACGTCGAAGCTATCAAAAAGACGAGTTGCTGCACGGAACTGATATGTTTTCTTGGCAGAAACACGTAGCTCAAAAAGGCTATGGTTTTCTTGTTCTTGAATGATTTCAGGTGTAATCATGTCCTCGTACATAAATTCTGAAAGCATTTTTGCGAGAAGTTTATGATTCACTAGTTCCCAGCTTTCTTTTGATAAAATATGATCTAAGTCTTTATCAGAATACATACGTTCACCACTTTCTAATTAGTTGTTAATGCAGGTTTTTTGACCATTCCAAAAGATTGGAAGACATTTTTTGACTGAACGGGATACACTTCTTTCTTAGCGATTTGATTAATAATAACGGCGTTTCGATGAGCGCCAAGACCAAGGTCAGGTGCCCCAACCCCATGAGTGTGAAGTTCAGCGTTTTGTACAAAAATCTCATTTTCACCGTTATGTTTCGTACTCAAACGATAATCTTCAGTAATATCAAGACGATTTTTTTGATCTTTATTTAATAGGGATTCTGGCAAAAAGCTTGGCATGTTCTGGGTGTAGCCAGTACCAAGAATGATGACTTCAGATTCGAAATCAAACGATTCCTTTGTCACGGTATGACTTCCTTGCACGTTGCATACCTCTCCATTCATCTCCAGATGGTTTATTTCGCTCATTGCTTGTAGATGAGCCGGCTGTTGATTTCCGATCGATTGCTCATATAAGACATCATAGATTTCAGAAATCGTTTCCGCACTAATTCCTTTATAAAGCAATGCTTGATCTTTCAGTAGCCCATCTTTCTTTTCTTGTGAAAGTCTGTAAAAGAAGTCCGTGTAATCTGGTGAAAAATATTCAAGACCGAGTTTTGAGTATTCCATTGGGAAAAATCCGTTTGATCTTGTATACCAGCTTAATTCATAATGGTGCTTTTCCTGCTCTTTGGCTAAGTCTAAAAAGATCTCAGCTGCACTCTGACCTGAACCGACGACAGCAATCGATTTTCCTTGTACAGCTCGCTCTTTCTTCTCCATGTAATCTGATGAATGAAAAACCGTTTCACTGAGCTTAGATTTGAATGGTTTAGGAACGGAAGGTATTGAACCTATCCCCATTACGAGATGTTTTGTTAGAAACGTTTCAATTTCTAATGTTTTAACATGCTGAACTTGAACAAGATAAACGGATACTCCTTCTCTTGATTGATGTAATGAAACATCCATCACCTCATAACCAAATCGGCATGAATCAAGTTTCTTAGATACCCACTGACAGTAGTGATTGTATTCTTTTCGAGGGATATGAAACTTTTCTAAAAAGTAAAAGTGATACATGCGATTATGAATTTGTAAGTAGTTTAGAAAGCTAAATTTGTTTTTCACGTCCGCCATGCTGACCAGATCTGCGAAAAATGGAACTTGTAAAGTGGTTCCATCAATCAGCATTCCAGGATGCCAATCAAACTCTTCTTTCCGATCAAACAGAAGGACATCTACCTCATCCAGTTCGTCTGTTAGGGCAGCAAAACCAAGATTAAATGGTCCAATCCCTATCCCAATTGCATCATATACGTGTTCATTCATTCCCCCACTTCCTTTCAAACTGATCACGTTCACAAATCATTAATAACCCTGTTTTATCTGGAAGCTTAATCGGCTTTTGCGGTCTAAAGCCACATTTTTCAAACACATGAATCATTTTCTTATTTCGAATGTCTGGTTCAGCAATCACTCTTTTTGTTCGCTTTTCCTTCAGTTGTAAAGACACCATTTCTCGAAGAAGCGGAAATGCGTATCCCTTACCAAGGAATTCTGTTTCTCCAATTAAGAGATGAATACCTTGGTCATAAGGTTTATTTTCATACATGCCTTCCATGATATCTCCTTCTACCCAGTAAGCTTCCCAGTAGCTGATCGGTTCGTTGTTTATAAGACCGAGGTAAAGATTCTGATGCTTGTCTTTTAATGCCTTTTGCAAATGACGTTTATAGGCTTCTAACGGTATATTTAATTGCCAGAAAGGGAAAACATGTGCTTCGTTCATCCACCGATGAATCATATGTACATCGCGTTCAAAGCTCACCTCAGAAAAGGAGATGGTTTTATATTCTTGATCCACTTCAACGTGCTTATGAGCCATTTTCTACTGCAACCTCCTGAGCAATTGGATTATTCACCATTGTATAAACCGATTGTGTCTCTAGTGATCCCACCAGCTCATCCATGTCATAGAAGCGAGTGAGTAAATTCGCTTTGCACGGCAAAACAGGCTCTTCTAGTAAACTTTTTACAAGAGATGATGGATGTTTCGCTTCATACCGCAGAAGACGTTCTCTTAAAAGGTCTATTAGGTGTTGTTCTTTAATCAATCCGTTTACTCCAAACGCATTAATTAATCCGAATAAATGATTGAAAAAGAAGTAATAGCGAAAACGTTCATTTGCTACTTCATCAGCACAAATGGTATCGCTTTTCTCATTTAAATCTGGAAGAAGGTTTGAGAGCTTATCAGCCATAGATTCGCTGAAGTAATAACCCTGATTGTCTCGATAATAGAAGCTTAATGGATAACCTTCCGATAATTTAATGACAGAATTCTGCTGATGTGCTTCAAGAGCAATGCCGTAGTTGCGATAGAGCCATAGCATTGGATCAAGAGAGAGAGACAAATAGCGATCAAACCATTCTAAACTTACTTTTTCAATTGCACGTCCTTCTCTTCTCGCAATTGAAGTGATAATAGAATGTAGACGAGCGTTCCCGCCATACGCATGATCCTGGCAAAGAGCAGCAACTAAGCTCGTGTTTTCGCTATTTTCATAGAAAGGATTTTCTCGTATGACAACTGCAAAACCAGGTTCAAGATCCGGAATGGCGACATTCAAATAAGCGGGGTCACGAATGATATCGAACTTTGGGTGATTTCTCTTTAGTTCTTTTCCTAACGTTGTTTTCAGTAGTCTAGAAACTTCAACGCCTCGATCAAGCTCTTTTTGCTGATTGACGCGAAGTGAGTTTGTGATTTTAACGGGAACCGAAAATTTCAGCATATATTTAGATTGATGACTATAAAGCGTTCTAAATGAAGAAGTAGCCGTATACATCTTCCCCACTGGTCCGAGATAATCAAGTTTCCCTTTTTGAATATAGTGAACCACATGTTTGTTTTTTAAGAGAACTTTGACTTGAAGTGGGTGCACAGGAATAAGAACCCACTTCTCAAATTGATTAAGCCATTCTTGATTAACGGATTCATCAGCTTGTAATTCTTCTCTCATCAGTTCACTTGCAGATAGTGATAAACTTGAATCTTCTAAGATGATTGAAGGATGAACACTAAAATAGTGAAGTTGAAATTCACCATTTAATTCAGGTGAGTACAGACGATCTTCTTCTATTGATAAACCTTGTTTACTCTTGGGTGTTGGGTGTAGCAGATGCCCAAGTAAGAGAGACTGTTCTGCTTCAATGTAATCAAATGTTTCATCCGATAAGCGCTTTTTGTCTTTGTATCTTTCTTCAATATACGATTTCATGTTTTGACAGCTTAATATAATCCGCATGATCAATTCATCTTCTGCATCGTAGCGATTCTGATCGATCAGGAGTTCTTTTACAATTAACGTGGTTAATGTAAGATAATCAAGCGGGTAAAATGCGCCATTTCCTATGCGATAAATCAATGGGAATTGAAAGATATGTCGTCCAGTTAGAGACCAATAAGAGACTGGTAAAATCAGCTCAATTCCCTGGTTTTCTAGTAGACAGGAAATGAATTTCTGAGCTGATAAATCTCGCAAAGCTTCAGGTTTTTCTATTTCAGTAAAATGGCTAGTTTCGCGTAAATAACAATTTAGGAAGCTCTGCATCGTAGCTTGTTCTGCATAGTCTTTGGCAAACTTCACTTGTGTTTCCTCCATTTCCATCCTAGCGTTTGAATTTCTTCTACAATCTCATAAATGTGCTTCATTTTTGTTCTAGGATTAAGCATAGTGAATTTTAAATAGGTTCGACCATTCACCGATGTTTTGGCAATGGCTGCTTTGCTCTCATAGAGCATTTCTTGCTGTATTTTTCGATTTAACTTGCACACATCTCCAGATGGATTCTGTGGTTCAAATCGAAAAATAACCGTGTTGAGTTCTGGATTTTTGTTTTCAACTTTTATATTAGGTTGTTGAGATAAGTAATTCGCTGTTTCTTGAGCCAGATAAAAGGTCGCGTCAATCATTTCAGAAAAAAGACTGATTCCAACGGTCTTCAACGATAGGAAAAGTTTAAAAGCATCAAATCTTCTGGATGTAACAATCGATTTGTTGACTAGGTTTGGAATCCCTTCCCCTTCATCCTCAAATGGATTTAAGTAATCAGCGTGATGATTCAAAAAACGAAAGGACCGGCTGTTTTTTACGAGGAAAGCTCCACATGAGATTGGTTGATAGAAAAGCTTATGAAAATCAACTGTAATGGAGTCCGCCGCTTTAATTCCTTCTAGCTTCCAATTGTGAGATTCAGAAAGAATAAGTGCTCCACCATATGCCGCATCGACATGGAACCATAATTCTTCCTCTTTTGCGATCGTGGCTAGTTCAACTAAAGGATCGATGCTCCCAAAATCAGTCGTGCCACACGTTCCGACGAGTGCAAAAGGTAACAGATCTCTTTCTTTTAAATCTATCAATTGTTTTTTTAAGTGCATCGGTGACATCCGGTGGTACTCATCAACTTTTACCTTTATTACAGCGTTCTCACCTAGCCCTAGCTGGGCAGCTGTTTTTTGTACGGTGAAGTGAGCATCCTCAGAGCAAAGAATTCTTAATTTGTGAAATTGAGAGGGTAACCCATCACGCTTGACATCATGTCCCCACTTGCGATAACAAAATTCATCCCTTGCTAACAAAAGTCCTGTATAATTCGATTGGGTTCCGCCACTTGTAAATGTGCCATCAGAAGTGGCTGTATAGCCAAATTTCTTTGTCAGCCACTTGATCATTTCCTGTTCTAAATACGTAGCAGCGGTGCTTTGATCCCATGAATCAAGAGACTGATTAAATGAACTGATAACAAGTTCCGCAGCAATTGATGGTATGAGCGGCGGACAGTGCAAATGGGCGATGCTTTTTTCATTAGAAACTTGAAGACTATTTTTTAGTATAGGTTCCGCTATTTCTTCCAAAAGTTCGTTGAAATTTTGAGTTTCACTAGGAAACTTAAACAGTGTTGCGATTTCATCTTGAACAATTTTGGTTTGTTTCCCAATGTATGGAGCGGTTGCTTCCTGAAAAGTTCGACTGATGATGGCGATCATTTCGGTCATTTGCTTTTGAAAAGAAGCTTGTCCAGTTTCTCCACTATAAAGAAAGAGTTCTTCAATCACTTCTGCTTTAATTTCTTTGTTCGTTATTGTCATTCGATTGACTCTACAGCAACTTTTACTGCTTCTTCAATAATCGTGAGGACATCTGTCACTTGCTCGTTCGTTATAATCAGCGGAGGCAAAAGTCTTACGACACTGCCGTTTCTCCCTCCAACTTCTAAAATCAACCCTCGATTAAAACATTCTCTCTGAATGCGGCTTGCTAATGCAGGGTGAGATGGATAACTTCCTGAAGCAGATTGGACTTCCGTGGGGTCTACAATTTCTACCCCAATCATTAATCCTCTCCCTCTAACGTCACCAATTTCACGGAATTGGTGTTGCATATCTTTTAGTGAAGTAATCATTCTTTCTCCCATTGCAGCTGCATGCTTGTGAAGCTCATGCTCTTTAATAAATTTCAACGAAGCAGTCCCAGCAGCCATTGCCATTTGGTTTCCTCGAAAAGTACCAATGTGCGCACCCGGATTCCACTTATCAAGATCTTGATCATAAATCACAACGGAAAGAGGTAAACTTCCTCCGATTGCTTTTGAAAGCACAATAACGTCCGGTACAATCCCTGCATGTTCAAATGCGAACATTTTACCCGTTCGACCGATGCCAGTTTGAATTTCATCAATTATGAGAGGGATTCCTCTCTCACTCGTGATTCTTCTCATTTCTTTAAGCCATTCGATCGGTGCCGGAATTGACCCCCCTTCTCCCTGTACGACCTCAAGAATCATGGCTGCTGGGGGTAAAATGCCGCTTTCTGGATCATCGAGAAGATTTTCGATATAGGTACTTGAAACCCTGTGTCCCTCTTCATCATTCATTCCGAATGGACAGCGGTAGGCGTAAGGATACGGCATGAAGTGAGTATCAGGCATCAAGCCTTGAACATATTGTTTAGGAGCATGATTCCCACTGATCGCCATCGTCCCATGTGTAGAACCATGGTACCCACCCTGGAAAGTAAGGATGCTGCTTCTTCCAGTTGCTGTTTTGACTAATTTTAAAGCTGCCTCAATGGCATCCCCGCCAGTAGGGCCACAAAACTGAATTTTAGCCCGATCGGCAAATTGTTCTGGTAAGCTTGAATACACTTCATTCACAAACTCTTCTTTCACTGGCGTTGTAATGTCTAATGTATGTAACGGTCGCTTATCGCGAAGAATCTTCTCCATTGCTTCTATCGCTACAGGATGGTTATGTCCAAGTGCAAGTGTTCCTGCACCCGCCAAACAGTCATAGTATCGCTTTCCGTCCACGTCTGTAACAAAAATACCTTCTGCTTCATCAATTGCGATCGGTATCCTTCTTGGATAAGATCTTGCATTCGATTCTCTTCTTTCTTGTTGGGCAAGCAGTGTCTGGTTATTGGCTAAATCTTTAACAGTCATATAGAACCATCCTTTTTAAATGATAATCATTTTCAATGTGTTGCAAGTAACATTATAAATGAGAATGATTATCATATTCAATGATACTTGAGAACTATTCTCATTGGTTAGGTGGGATATTTGTAGGTCTATTGAATGTAATAGTAACCATAAAATGGAATATGTACTTATTAGTTTTTAGTGGAGTTTTCCAGCATAAAGAGAAAAAGAGGAATATTTACTCTACTATGAAGTCATTTCATGGTTTATGAATATAAGCATACAAACATTGCTTCTTATCGTTGAATAGGATGAAGAAATGATAAGGAGAGGATGCAGTATTGGAGGTGTACAGGGATTCGATTATACTTATAGGAGCTTGGATACAAGTTCTAGGAGCAGGTATTGTTTCGATCGGAAATACACTTGTTGCAATGGGGGAAAAAGGAGAAATCGTTGATGAAGTTGGTGGCGACCTGTATGCTATTGGGAATGCGATTGAGGCAACAGGAGATTCGCTTCAAGCTATAGGGCGGACGAATTTATCAGTTGGTAAGCAGGAGGAAATGCTAGGGATTCTCGGTTCCTGGCTACAGGCGGCAGGTAATGCTTCTAATGTGGTGGGAGGCGCTCAAGCACTTAGCTTAGACGAAGATGACGGTCTAACTATTGATATTATTGGAGGCGTGGTTCAAACAATCGGTGCTGGCTTTGAAGCTCAAGGTTCAAGCCTAAGTCAATCAGCTTATGCTAGATTAATTACAACAGGATTGACCATTCAGACTTATGCGCTCTCAGTAGAGACAATTGGGCTTTTGTTTATTAAAAGAAAACGGATCAAACTTGGAGAGAAAATTTTGGGGCTAGGAAGTTATGCTCAAACAGCTGGGACTATCCTTGCCGCTATTGGATACTCAAAAGAATTTCAAATTAAATATTGATGATGAGATGAACTGACTGCTGATTTAACCGTCTCTCTTTTTTTCAATGATCTCTCCTATCTCATCTTTGACAGTGTAAAGTCAATCTTTTTTTCGAAGCAATTTCTCTTTAAGTTTAATACTACTGTTAAATCTCATCGATCAACTACTTCAAATTTGCACGTTAGAATTCCCTCTAAAAGCGTTTCAACTTTTTCTCCATCAAGAAGTTAGTCATTTTGACATCGCTTATTTCAACAGTTTGTTTCTTGATCGTCTGAAAATGTTGTGCTTCAAAAAATGGACGTGCTGTAATGCTAGCCTCTGTGGTGATCTTATTTAACTGCTGACTTCGTGCAGTAGATTCAATTTCTGAGAGAAGCAGAGAAGCAATTCCCGCTCTCTGGAAATAACGATGCACATATAAACGATCAAGATAGCCGGCTGCGGTCAAGTCGATAAAGCCAACAACTTCTCCTTCTTCTTCAGCTATATAAGTGAAATTCTGCTCAAATTCTTGTGCCCATTTTGAATACCTTATTGATTTAGTCGTTGAATTCACCCATGCATTTACTTGATTCGCTGAATAATCCTGTCGATTAATGATATAGACGGTTTGTTGAAATAATTCGATGATTTGATCTAAGTCTTTAGGTTCGTATTGTCTTATTTTCATTTTTGACCTCCTTTAGCTCGTTATTTTTTTGCTAAATGAGTAGTGTGTAAAGCAGTATCGGCTGAATAAAAAAAGACGGTATCCCGTCTTTTCTAGTTAACCATATTCTCTACCATCATTGCCATTCCTTGTCCGCCACCGACGCACAGTGTGGCGATACCGAAACGCTCATCTCTACGTTTCATTTCATACATAAGAGATGTTAAAATGCGTGCACCTGTAGCGCCAAGGGGATGACCAAGCGCTATGGCCCCACCGTTTACATTCACTTTATCTGGCTGGAGCCCAAGTTCACGGATAACCGCGAGCGCCTGTGCAGCGAATGCCTCGTTTAATTCGATTAATCCGATATCATTTAACTGCTTTCCTGTTCGTTCTAGAAGTTTTTTAACAGCCGGAACAGGACCAACCCCCATGATTTCGGGTGAAATGCCCGAGGTAGCCCAGTCAATAATTCGGGCAAGTGGTTGAAGTTGTAGTTCATGTGCTTTCGCTTCCGTCATCACAAGCATCGCCACCGCTCCGTCGTTTCTACCACATGAATTTCCAGCAGTAACCGAACCGCCTTCTTTAAATACTGGCTTTAACACCGAAAGCTTTTCTATCGTTGTTCCTGGACGCGGATGTTCATCATGGTTAACGAGGTTGGTCTGACGTCGTGACTTTACCTCGACCGGAACGATTTCTTCAGCAAATACGCCATCCTCGATGGCTTCTGCCGCACGTCGCTGACTCTCAGCAGCAAAAACATCCTGATCCTCTCGAGAAATCTGGTACTTTTCCGCTACGTTTTCTGCGGTAATGCCCATACCTAGATTATTACCATATAACTCGGCCGGTTGTTGACCAGCTTCAAGATTGGAATCTACTAATTTTGTTCTATCTCCACCAAAGCGGCTGTCGCGTAAATAGATCGGTGCGTGACTTAAGCTTTCCGTACCACCAGCGACGAGAATCTCAGCCTGCCCGGACTGAATTTGTTGGGCAGCTGAGACGATGGCCTGCATACCAGAAGCGCAAAGTCGATTAATTGTAAATGCGGGTGAGGTGGCAGGCACTCCTGCTCTTAAAGCGGCAACTCTGGCTACATTTGATGATTCCGTTGTTTGGCGTACTTCACCAAGTATAACTTCATCTATAAGTTCAGGAGTAATCCCTGCTCTTGTGATCGTTTCTTTAATTGCAAGAGCTGCTAACTCACCCGAATTAAATTTTTTCAAAACGCCCCCATAACGCCCTACTGGTGTCCTAACAGCTTCAACAATGACAATCTTTTCAGTCATACCTCATCCTCCTTTAGCTGTACTCTTTTCGAAGTTGACTTGCGATGATGTTCTTTTGGATTTCAGAAGTTCCTTCGTAGATTCGTGTAATACGCGCATCTCTAAAATAGCGCTCAATTGGATAATCGGAAATGTAACCAATTCCTCCATGAACCTGTAGCGCTTTGTCTGCCACTCTATTGTAAACTTCAGATCCGTATAACTTTAGCATGGCTGCTTCTTTGATTACTTTTTCACCTTGATCGACCATCCAGGCGACGCGGTACGTAAACGATCTTAGAGCTTCAATCTCTACTCCCATTTCTGCCACCATGTGAGCGACAGCCTGATGTTCAATAATTGGTACTCCAAATTGAATGCGTTCTTGTACATAGTCCATGCTTAAATCCAATAGTTTTTGAGATGATCCCAGATTACGCGCAGCGAGTCCAGCTCGACCATTCGCTAAAATTTTCAATGCATTGACGTAACCTTTTCCTACCTCACCAAGCACGTTTTCCTCAGGTACTTCACAGTTATCAAAAATTAGCTCAGCGGAGTGAGATCCTTTTAATCCCATTTTTTCTTCAACCGCACCGACCTGAAAGCCTGGAAAGTTCTTTTCTACGATAAATGAAGTAATTCCTTTTGCACCTTTTGATGGATCTGTTGCTGCCATTACGGTAAAAATATCTGCTTCAGTGGCATTCGTAATGTAATGCTTTGTTCCATTCAAAATATACTTATTTCCTTCTTTAACTGCTGTTGTTTTTAAGTTCGATGCATTCGATCCCGCAGAAGGTTCGGTTAAGGCGAATGCACCAATTTTCTTTCCGCTTGCCATATCGGGTAAGTATTTTTGCTTTTGTTCTTCATTGCCGAGTTCAACGATCCCGACAGAACCAATACCTGTATGAGCACCTATCAGTGTAGTAAAACCATTATGTGTTTTCCCCAACTCTTCATAAAGAGCGCATTTTCCAACCATACCAATACCTAAGCCCCCATATTCTTCTGGAATACTTAAGCCGAATAATCCCATTTCTTTAGACATCTCAATGATTCGGTCTGGTATACGATCTTCGCGCTCAATCGTCATGGCAACCTTCTCGACTTCATTTTCAACAAAGTTTCGGATGTTGGTTTTAAGAAACTGAATGTCCTGATCTAATTGAAAGTCCATGTTTGTCTCTCCTTTTTAATCGTATGTATAAAATCCTCTTCCGCTTTTTCTACCTAGTCTTCCGGCTTTAACGTATTTCGTTAAAATCGGGCATGGTCGATATTTTTCTCCGAGCGTTTCATATAAATATTGCATGTTACGAAGTCTTGTATCGAGACCAACTAGATCTGCGAGTTCTAGTGGACCCATTGGATGATTTAGCCCTAGTTTCATAGCTTTGTCGATGTCTTCAGGTGAACCAACACCTTCCATGACCATATTCATAGCTTCATTACCGATCAGACAATTCATACGGCTGACAGCAAAGCCTGGAAATTCATTGATTCGAACGCATTCCTTACCGATGGATTCCCCAAAGGCCATAGCTTGGCTAATCGTTTCTTCAGAAGTTTCTAAACCACAAATGACTTCAATTAGCTTCATCTTTGGAACGGGATTAAAAAAGTGAAGGGCAAGACATTGATCAGGTCTTTTTGTTTGGGCAGCGATTTCAGTTGGACTCATCGTTGATGTATTTGTAGCTAAGATAGTATGATCTGGTGTAAGGTCATCAAGCTGTTGAAAAATACTTGTTTTCAGTTCCATTATTTCAAGAACTGCTTCGATGACTAGATCACGATCCCTGGCAGCTTCAGATAGTTCTGTTGTATAGTTAATTTCTCTAAATCGTTCATCAGCTAATTCTTTAGAAAGAAGCTCTTTACTTACGGATCGATCAAATTGCGTTTGTAGATAAGATTTGGATTTTTCTAATGACGCCTCGCTGACATCATGAAGAATGACCGAGAGTCCTGCTGCAGCAGCAGAATAGACAATGCCTCTTCCCATAGTTCCTGCACCAATTACTGCTATTTTTTGAATTGACAAATGCAACGCCTCTTTTCTTTAACGATCGTTATTGTTCTTTCGATTTAATCACTTTAAACGTTCCACTTCCTTTTGCAAGAAGCTTTCCGTTCTCATCCATCACAACTCCTTCACCCATTTTCGTTCGCTTTCCTTCTCCATAGACGAACGCTTTTGCAATAACCTTCCCACTTGTGATTGGAGCAATATAGTTTATGGTTAAGTTAATTGTGATGACAGGACTGCCGATCATAGAACGCATTTTCAAACTAATAATATTGTCGATCATCGTTGCATATACACCACCGTGCAGACTTCCATGTGTGTTTAATAGTTTTCTTTCTATTGGTAGCTCAAGGATGACTTCATCTTCAGTAATCGATCGTAATTCAAAACCTAATAAGTTGAAAAAGGGACTTGTTTCAAAATCAGTTCTAACACGATCATAAATAGTGCTTATATTTGTCTCCATTTATTTACCTTGAAAAACGGGCTTTCTTTTCTCAAGAAAAGCTCTCGTTCCTTCGTTTTTGTCTTCTGAAGCAAAAAGAATCGCTTGTGACAGCTTCTCAATGAGTAAACCTGTTTTCATATCTGTATCCGCTCCCATATTCACGGCGAGTTTTGCCATCATAACGGCCATCGGACCTTTACTAATAATTTGTTGGGCGATTTCAACTGTTTTTTCTTTTAAGTGTGTTATTTCAGCCATTTCAGTGATTAGGCCAATCGCAGCGGCTTCTTCACTTGAGATCAATTTGCCTGTTAAAATCATTTCTAGTGCTTTCCCTCTACCGACAAGTCTTGTAAGCCTCTGAGTCCCCCCTGCTCCAGGAATGATGGAGAGATTGAGTTCAGGTAAGCCAAATTTGGCATGAGTTGCTGCAACTCTTATGTCACATGCCATGGCAAGCTCGCATCCACCACCTAGCGCATAACCGTTTACCATTGCTATGGTTGGTTTCGTATAGCCTTCGATATAATCATAGATTTCCTGCATGCTACCTGATTTGAATGCATCATACATGGTTTTCTTTTCAAGTTGTGAAATATCTGCACCTGCTGCAAATGATTTTTCTCCTTCGCCTGTGATGATGACACACTTCACTTCGTCCATTTCTTCAAGTTTCTCCAGAGTTTGTTTTAATTCGATCAATGTTTCTTTATTCAATGCGTTCCTTACGTCAGGACGTGATATCGTTACATAAGCAAGGTGATCTTCTTGAGTGAAAAGGATATTCTCCATCATCAAACAACTCCCATCATTTAAGTTTGATAGCTATAAAAGCCTTTGCCTGTCTTTCTCCCAAGTTCCCCATTGTTTACTTTTTCTTTTACAATTCGTGCTGGTCGATCTGCTTCATTTCCGGACTCTTCATATCGCTGTTGTCGTACATAATAATTTACATCGATACCAGTAAGGTCCATCAGTGCAAAAGGTCCAATCGGATGATTTAATGCTTTCGTACAAACGAGATCGATCTCTTCGTGTGTTGCATAACCGTTCTCGAGTAAGTAAACTGCTTCGTCCATTAGTTTTCCAAGAATCCTGTTTGCAACAAAACCAGAAATTTCTTTTTGCAATAGAACCGGCGTTTTGTGTATGGATTCTACAAATTCGTAAGCTGTATCCGCTGTTTGATCAGACGTATGCGGTCCTTTTACAACTTCTACTAAATCCATGACGAGTGCAGGATTGAAAAAATGGATGTTGCATATAGATTCAGGGCGATTCGTTGCGTCAGCTATTTTTGAACTTACGATTGTCGAGCTATTTGTTGCGAGGATGCAATGATTCGGGCAGATTTGATCGAGCTTAGCAAACAGTTCTCTTTTGACTTCTAGCTTTTCAATGATAGCCTCGATAACAAGGTCGACTTCTTTGAAATCGTTTAGAGAAGTACTAAAGTGAATCAACTGAAAAGCTTCTTCTATCTGTCCTTCTGTCAATTTCCCTTTCTTAATTCTGCGTTCCATATGGCCTTCAAGTGACTTTCTGGCTTTATTAAGACTACTTTCTTCTATATCGTTTAAAACAACTGAATATCCAGCAAGGGCGCAAACCATCGCAATCTGTGACCCCATTGTTCCCGATCCAATCACACCAACTTTACTAACACGTTCTATATTCATACTCTTTACCTCCCTGTTTCGATCGTTTCTTCTGTAATTAGAAGCCGTTTAAGTAACTTTCCAACTGTATTTCTAGGCAATGAATCTCTTATCTCAATTTGCTTGGGTACTTTGTATCTTGTTAAATGCTCGTAACAATAGGCAACGAGCTCTTCTTCTGAAATGGAACTGTCTTTAACGACAACGAACGCTTTCACTCTTTCGCCACTGTATTCATGAGGAATGCCAATCACAGCGGCTTCTTTCACGGAAGGATGTTCATAAAGAACGCTTTCAATTTCCTGCGGATAAACATTGAATCCTCCTGTAATAATCATTTCCTTTTTCCGACCGACGATATAGAAGTAACCATCCTTATCCATCGTTGCAAGATCACCAGTGAGTAGCCATCCATTTTTTATACTTTCATTCGTTTCCTCTGGTTTATTCCAATAACCTTTCATTACCTGAGGTCCTTTAATAGCGAGTTCTCCAACACTTTTATGAGGAAGTTCATTTCCATCTTCATCAACGATTTGACAATCTGTTTCTGGAAAAGGGATCCCAATACTACCAATCTTTCTTTCTCCGAACGGTGGGTTTCGATGCGTAGAAGGGGATGTTTCTGACATACCAAATCCCTCTCCGATAACTGCGCCCGTTATTTCTTCAAAACGATTTATCACTTCGATTGGAAGTGGAGCGGAGCCACTGGAACAAAATTTAAAGCAATTCAGTCCATACTCATTTACTTTAGGGTGATTAACAAAAGCGTTGTACATCGTTGGGACACCCGGGAAAAAAGTAGGCTTGTTTTCCCTAATGATTCTTAACACGTCGTTTACATCGAACTTAGGTACAATAATATTGGTGGCACCAATATAAATACTTAAATTCATTCCGCTTGTCATTGCGTAAACGTGATAAAGAGGAGTTGCCGTTAAAGTGATTTCCTCACCGAGCTTCATATCATTTCCGTACATCAAATAACTCTGAATCACATTAGAAACAAGATTATAATGTGTTAACATAGCGCCTTTCATCTTTCCTGTTGTACCACCAGTAAATTGGATGACCGCAATATCATCTTTCGCTCGAATTGGAACAGCTTCTTGGTCAGGTGCCTTTTCTTTAATAAGTCGTTCAATAACGTGAATATTAGGTAATAAAACGGGACTGTTCTGATCTGAAAGAAATATCTGATCAAAAGAGTATGATTTCATTACAATTTCAAGTTTCTCCAAATACTTACTCTCTGTCACGAGGTAAGAGAGACCTACCTCGTGTGAAATTTCTTCAATTTCTCTTGGCATATACATGGGGTTTATCTGTACGACAGTGGCGCCTAACTTCTGAGCTGCATAATACGCATAGACATACATAGGCTGATTCAATAACATCAAGCCGATGCGTTCTCCTTTTTTCATTCCCAAGTCATGCCAGGATGAGGCGAGCCGATCGACTGTGTCCTTCAATTCTTTATATGAGATTCGTTGATCTTGAAAACGAATCGCTACCTTGTGTCCATACTTTTTTTCACTATCGTGAAGCAATTGGTATACTGAACATTCCGGTAGTGATGGGGAATCGTTCATGATTTCCGGGTAGAATCGGTACCATGGTCGATCAATAAGTTTATCCAATGCCTTTACCACCTTTAAGAATTACTTTTACTTTTTTTAATCAATGATCCCTTCTTCTTCATAATATTTCTTTGCTCCTGGATGAAGCGTTTCTGGATCGATCCCATCTAAAGCAGTTTCCATCGTGAAATTCTTTGCTCTTTGTGGGATTTGCTCCTTAAAAGGATCCTGATTTTCCCAAAATACTTTCGTTAGGTTATAAACGTAATCTTCTGATAAGTCTGAGCGGACACCAAACATCGCAACAAGAGTGTAAGTTGGAATCTCTTCTTCTAGACCTTTATACGTATTTCCTGGAAGGCTATCATAAGAAATCCCCAATCCTTTTTCGCTAATGCCTTTAAGCTTTTCTTCATCAATTGGAATAACCTTAATTGGTTTTGTTACCTCTATCTCCTGAAGAGAAGTCACTTGAGGAGCACCACCACCGACAAAAACATCGACAATTCCATCTTTTAACATAGAGGCACCATCTGAATAATTACCATAGGAAATCTTACCACCTGCATCCTTAATAGAACCTTCGTCAATCCCGTATTCTTTCATCATTCTCCAGAAGGCAACTGGGCCACCCCCGCCTTTTGGACCTAGGAAGATGTGTTGATCAACGATATCTTCCACCTTATTGATCTCTTCATTATCTGCAAGAGTCGCGATTGTCTGATAAACCGGATAGAGAGAAGTAAGTCCTGCTACCTTGTCTAATTTTTCATCAAAGCTTCCAGTCCCTTTAACTGCGTCAGCAAAATCAGAAGTGTAATGAATGGCATACTGGATATCACCGATTTGAAGTGATTTTAGGTTCGAAGTACTTCCGCCTTCAATCTGTGAAACATTAAGTCCTGAAAAGTGATCCATATATAGTTCTGACAATGCAGTCGTAATCGGGTACCACCCAGAACCCATAGGTCCAGAACCAACTTTTAAAAACTTATCAGGTGCTTCGAGTCCTTCTCCATCACTAGAAGCACTATTTCCACAAGCTGTAATTACGATTAGTGTAAGCGCTATCAATAGACTAATTAATGATTTACGCATTAAAATCCTCCTTTTATCCACTTATTTCTTGTGGTGAGCTTTTCCCGACACGATGAGAACGTTGCCAGATGAACGTGAACACGACAAGAATAAGCCCTATTAGGTCTCCGATTAAGCCAGGCATGACAAGTAATATAGCACTGATAAATAAAATCGTTCTTTTTAGTGGCGTGACATGTCCAAACCAATATCCTTCCACTGCACCTGCAAAAAGTACACAGCTAACTGCAGCAGATAGCAATGCAGTAATGATGGCAGGAATATCACCGCCTTGAAGTAACAATTCAGGGTTATATACAAAGACAAATGGAACAAAAAATCCGCCAAGAGCAATACGAATCGCGTAAAATGCGGTTGATGATGGATTAGATCCAGCAATTCCTGCTGTCGTATAAGCTGTGATTGCAACTGGAGGAGTAAGTCCTGACATTACGCCGAAATAAAAGACAAACATATGGGCAGCCACAACGTTAACATTCATCTCTACTAGCGCAGGTACCCCTAAAACGGCAAGAATGACGTATGCTGAAACGGTTGGCATTCCCATACCAAGGATGATTGAAGCAATGGCTAACATGATGAGAAGAAGAAATAAATGACCTCCCGCAGTATCAATCATAAATCTCGAGAACGTAAGACCAAGCCCAGTTAGCGATACAGCACCTACAATAATACCAGCAGTCGCACAGGCAGAAATAACGGCTAGTGCGCTTCTGGCGCCACTTTCGAGTGAAGCGAGAATATCCAATAAATTCATTCTCGTCATTTTTCTAATCCAGCTTAAAAGAATCGTAGCTATGATTCCGTAAAAGCCTGCTTTCATAGGGCTAAATCCATCAATCATTAAATAAATAATCATAAGAATTGGAAGAAATAGATAGCCTTGTGTTAAAAGTACCCTTTTGGGATCAGGAAGTTGTTCTTTCGGAATGCCTTCCATATGCAAACGTTTCGCATGGTAATAGACGATAAAACCTGCAATTAAGAAGTAAATAATTGCGGGAATTAATGCATATAACGCGAGCGTTATATAAGGAATACCCGTAGTCTCAGCCATGATGAAAACGGATGCTCCCATAATGGGTGGCATAATTTGTCCCCCCTGTGAAGCAACTGCTTCAACCGCTGCAGCGAATCGTTTACTATACCCAAGTTTCTTCATTAGTGGAATCGTAAAGGATCCTGTTACAGCTGCATTCGCCGCTCCATTTCCCGTAATGGTCGCAACCATTGCACTAGCTCCAACTGCTGATAATGCAGGTCCTCCTGCACGATTACCAAGTGCACCAAAAGCAAAATTCGTAAAAAATTGTCCTCCACCAGAACGCATTAAAAACGCTCCAAAAATCACAAATAATATTAAAACAGTTGAACTAATATAAATGGGAGCACTGAAAATCCCTAGTGTGCCATTAAACATCTGATCAACCATTTTTCCATATCTTACTCCTGGGTGAGCTAGCGCACCGGGAAAAAAGGGACCCAAAAAGATGTAACCCATGAAAAACAAACCAATACAAGCCATAAGAAAGCCATTTGTCCTCCGTGTTGCTTCAAGTACTAATCCAATGAAAATACTTCCGAGAATGATATCGGTTATGTTTGGGTTACCTTGTCTACTTTGAATGGCGTCACCTTGAAAAAGAATAAAACCAGACTCTACTAAAGTTGCTAAAACGAATAGAAAATCAATCGGGCCAAACTGCTTACCTTTTCGAAATGGAAAGATAAGAAAAATTAATAGTAGTGCCCAGACAACGTGTATACTTCTCTGTTGCCAGGAGGAAAGCGTTCCAAAACCAGCTGTATAAATGTGAAAGAGGGATAATCCAATTGCTAAAACAGAAGTTAATACAACGAGAATTCTTGTTAGATTCCAATTATCTTTTCTCGTTGACCATATTTCCTCGATATAGGCCGGTTTATCCTTAATAGTAGTATTAATTTTCTGAACGGGAGTTTCAGAATAACTTTGACTCAAACAATCCAGCTCCTTCCTCCTCTGTATCTGTCGTTCGAGTAGATCAATGGATTAATACTCATCTAAAATATGTCTTGAAATAATCATGCGCTGAACCTCGCTTGTTCCTTCATAAATCTTAGTAATTCGTGCATCTCTGTAAAAGCGTTCTACTGGGTAATCAGAGACGTAGCCCATCCCGCCATGGATCTGTACAGCTTTATCAGCAACACGGTTGAATACTTCCGAAGCATAGAGTTTTGCCATTGAAGCTTCTTTAATAACTTTCTTACCTTCATCAACTTTCTTAGCTGCCATCGTCGTTAGTGCCCTAGCTGCCTCCGTTTCAGTTGCCATATCAGCAAGCATCCATTGAATTGCTTGATTGGATGCAATTGGCTTTCCAAATTGAATACGTTCTTTAGCGTAGCTTGCTGACATCTCGATTAATTTATCGCAGGAACCCACCGCTCGGGCAGCTAATCCAATTCGACCCTCACCAAGGATTTTCAGGGCTGATATGTATCCCATTCCAATTTCACCGATCACATTTTCTTCGGGTACTTCACAATCTTCAAATATAATTTGACATGTATACGATCCCTTCAATCCCATCTTTTTATCGCGTTTTCCTACTATTAGTCCTGGAAAATTCTTTTCTACTAGAAATGCGGTAATGCCTCCTTTAGCTCCTTTTGATTTATCAGTAGATGCAATGACCGTAAAGACATCTGCAACAGGACCATTCGTAATAAAATGTTTCATACCATTAATGATCCATTTATCCCCCTGTTTCACTGCAATGGTTGATAAATTCGTTGCGTCTGATCCGGCTCCAGGTTCCGATAAAGCAAAAGCGGCTATTTTGTTTCCGGCAGCCATATCAGGTAAGTACTTTTGTTTAAGTGATTCAGAAGCTAATTTCACCAGTCCAGTACTACCAATTCCAGTATGAGCACTAATTAAAGATACATAGCCGTTGTGCGTACGTCCGAGTTGTTCTAATACCACAGCTTTTCCTTCAGAATTTAATCCAATTCCACCATATTCCTCTGGGATACTCATTCCAAAGAGACCTAGTTCTTTTGCTTTTTCGATTAAATGCTCTGGAATTGCATCCTCTTCTTCAATTTGCTGAGCAAATGGTTCGATCTCATTCTCAACAAAGCTTCGAATCATGGTTTTCATCTGTTGTAATTCACTTGTAATAGTTACTGTCATAATAAGTTCCCCCTTACTTTGGTTACTTTAATTAAATAGCAAGTTTTATGCCATTTTTAAAAAAAGCTCAAAAACAGCTTATTTACGAGGTTTATATTCATTTTGGAAATAAAAACGCTTAAGAAAAAACAAAAAAAGTGATACAAAAATGAATTACTAATTCATTTTTGTATCACTTTTAATGATTTCTAGTAAGTAAGTTCTGTTAGTAGTGAAATACAAACTATTAGCGCAATGAATATGATAGGTTTTATTGTTATATTATCGGTTTTAAGCATTAACAGACGTAAGGGCAGCAAAAATCAACCGGTACATTAACATAGCTATCGATAAAAGGAATCGATATAATCGTATGATTATGCACTGATTCAAAAATGAATCACTTGCCATAAATCTGTGAAACGATTTTAAGTAAAGGTTATTTAGCGGAAAGCTTCTTTCTCTAAAGTTGCTAAATTGTTATAAAGTGATTGAATAACTGGGGTTGAAACATCTAGCTTAGTGGCTTCTTTCAAAAAGTACCCACATATCGATTCAATCTCGAGTTGTTTTCCGTTTAGACGATCTTGGAGCATGCTTGTATAATGATTATCTGCTTTCCTTGCCCCTATGAATATTTGATTGATCAGCTCATCCTGAAAACAGAACCCTTTATAACTCGCTATCTGCATTCCTTCGACTAAAGCCCTCTCAGCTATTTCACGCAGTTCTGGTTCGTTGATGATTTGTCCTACTGTGACCCCTGCGTAGGCAGAAAGAGGATTAAATGTTACATTCCACAAAAGTTTCTTCCATTTAGCTCGCATAATATTTGATGATGTCTTCGCTTGAATTCCTGCTTCATTAAATAAATGAGTGAGAGACTTTGCTTCTTCTACATTTCCAGATTCTAATGACCCTATAGTTAATCTTGGTTTACCTGCCATCTCGATGATACCTGGTTCTGACATTCTGGATGTTAAATAAACTGCAGCTGTATATAGGCAAGTAGAATCGAAATATTCTATTGCAATCTCTTCATTACTCACTCCGTTTTGCATAAGAAGAACGGGAGTACTAGAAGATATATTTTGGCGCAACTGTCTAGCGATATTGATTGTATCGTTTGATTTGACACTTAATATGATGAGATCGACATCGCTAAATGTATCCAGTGAATGTGTAAACTCCTTATGAATGATTACTTCATCTACAGAGCTTTTGATTTTCAAACCTCGTTGTTGCATCACGAGCAAGTTAGTTCCTCGGGATAAAAAAACAACCTCATGATTAGCAAGTGCTAGCATGCCACCAATATAACCACCCACTGCTCCTGTTCCAGCAATTCCAATTTTCATAGTCTCTGCCTCCTTTCCCTTAAGTATTGCAAGTTTGATGCCAACCAATAAAAAAACTCGCCAGGGGCGAGTGGTGCAGTATATATGTTAAGATTGGCCGATTTGATATTTCCTTAGTTTTCTGACAATAGTTGGTTGACTGGTATTTAAAACTCGAGAAATTTCATATGTGCTTTTGTATTTTGAATAGGCATCTTCTAGAACGTTACGTTCTGTAATTTCAACGGCTTCTTTAAGGCTGTGAATACGAGGATCTGCCCTTTCCTTTTTATAATCGGCAGGAAGGTGGTCATGAGAAATCGCACGTTTAGAAGTGGTTAATACCATTCGTTCAATTAAATTAGCCATTTCTCTTACATTCCCTTTCCAATCCAATTCATATAGAGAGTTTTTAAGGTCGGCTTTTAAATGCTTATCAAGGTTATATTTTAAATTCGTTCGATTTAGAAAGAACTGGATTAGTGGTAGAATATCATCTCTTCTCTCTCTTAATGGAGGAATGAAGAGTGGAATGACATTGAGGCGATAAAACAAATCCTCTCTAAATTCCTGCTCTGTTACCATTTGGAGGAGGTTGCGATTGGTTGCAGCAATGATTCTTACATTAACCCTTTTCAGTTTCGTAGCACCTATGCGTTGAATAGTATTATCTTGAATAACCTGGAGTAATTTCACTTGAGTTTTTAAAGGTAGTTCACCTACTTCATCAAGGAATAGAACCCCGTTATCTGCCATTTCGAACATTCCAGGCTTACCATTGCGGCTGGCGCCAGTAAATGCGCCGCCTTCATAACCGAAGAGCTCTGATTCAATTAGCTCTTGTGGTATAGCACCGCAATTTACTTTAATAAAGTCTCCGGTTGAAGCTCTCTTGCTTTTTGAATAGATAAATCGAGCAAGAACATCTTTTCCGACACCTGTTTCACCCAATATAAGAACAGTTGCATCAAAATTTGCGATTCTAGTAGCAGTTTCATAAAGTTCTTTCATGGTTTCACTCTCAATAATAATTCCTGAGTTTGAATATCCTTTTAAAAGTTCAAGTTCTTTTTCATATTCAGCATTCTTTTTTTGGACACTATTCAACTCGGATATAAGTCTATTTAATTCTGAAAGATCCCGTATGTTCGTGATCACCTTTTCAATGTCACCTTTATTGTTAAAGATTGGGCTACCGGTAATCAAAGTTTCTTTTCCTTCGAAATTATTCTGTACGACTGATACAGTTCGGCGTTGTTTCAGTACTTTTTTTGTTACGGAATCTTTTAATATACCTCTATTAACTAGACGATCAACATTTTTTCCAATGTAATATTCCTTTGGGATACCAGTTAGTCGTTCAATCGCTGTATTGGTTTTCAATGTAATCCCTTTGTTATCGGTAATATAAATTCCGTCATAGGAATTGTCAATAATTGAATCTAATTCCCTGTTTAGTTTTTCAAGTTCTGTTACCTGTTTTTCCAGATCAGAGAAATGAGTGTTTTCTTTCCCGATGTAATAGACGTACTGATCCTTCTGTTCTGTAATGAACAACATTTCTTTGTCCTTATACCGGGTTTTAGTAAATGTTTCGTGTTCTTCTATGATATCAAAAATCTCTTCAACTGGTTCTTCTTCAGCGTCTTTTATGATTGAGCGAAAAGCGTCATTTGTGGAAAGAATGATTCCTTTTTTTGAAATGAAAGCAGGAAAAGACAGTTGGGAAATAGTTGATAAGTCCATAGCGGTCACCTCAAAAATGATCAGATAATGGAAGACTGTTCTTTATCAATAGCAAATATTTTACCTGGATTCATAATGCCGTTCGGATCAAGAGTTTGTTTAACTGCCAACATTACATCCAAAGCAGCTCCATGTTCTTTTTGTTGATATTGCGCTTTCCCTGTACCTACTCCATGTTCTCCCGTACACGTGCCTCCTCGCTCGAGCGCATAGTGAACAAGGTGTTGATTTAGTTTTGTAGCTTTCTCAAGCTCAATCGGGTCATCAGGATTGATCATGACGATGGCATGATAGTTTCCATCTCCCACATGACCGAGAAGGGCACCATCTAATCCGTAAGTTTCGATTGCTTTCCTTGCGTCTGTTATCGCCCCGGTAAGTTCTGAAATGGGGACGCAGACGTCTGTTACCATCATCTTTTTACCTGGAGATCCATGACTGAACGAGTATGCGAGGTTGTGTCGAGCCTCCCATAAAAGAGCTCGTTTCTTCGTATCATGTTCGAAAATAAACTCCTCACACTGGTTGTCTTCAGCAATGCTTTTAGCAAACGCAACATCTTGATTCAGTCCAGCTTCATTTCCGTGAAACTCGATAAATAATGTTGGCTTTTCAATGTAGTTCGTTTCATTTGTTTTGTTCACTTGTTGAACGGAACGCGCATCGACCAGTTCAATTCTTGCTACTGGTATCGCAGCATGAAGGATATTTGTAACGGTTGAAACCGCTTGCTCAATTGTTGGAAAAACGATCCTTCCTGCAAGTGTGGCTTCTGGAATCCCGTAGACGTTGAGAGTCAGTTCTGTAAATGTTCCCAGCGTCCCTTCTGAACCAACGAAAAGCCCATTCAGGTGATAACCAGATGACGATTTTGCTGTGTTGCTTCCAGTATGTATAACTCTTCCATCCGCAAGGACAACTTCCAAATCACGAACTTGATCTCGCATGACTCCATACCGAACAGAGGTAGTCCCACTAGCATTTGTAGATGCCATTCCACCTAGTGTTGCATCTGCACCTGGATCAACGGTGAAAAATAAGCCGTGCTTTTTTAATTCTTTATTTAATTGTGAACGCGTGACACCGGGCTGCACCCGTACGAGGAAATCCTCTGGTCGTACCTCAAGAACCTTGTTCATCAATTGGAAATCGATAGAGATTCCACCTTGATAAGGAATCACATGACCCTCTAGGCTTGAGCCTAGCCCAAATGGAACAATCGGTATTCGATTTTCGTTCGCTACCTTTATTATTTTACTAACTTCTTCTGTCGTTTTTGGAAAAACGACCACGTCTGGATCATGTGGCGTATGATAAGATTCGTCTTTACTATGCTGCTCTAACACAGTGGCATTTACGCTAATCTGATCATCATCAAGAAAGGTGCCTAGCAAAGATACGATATTCATGTGACAGTCCTCCGTTCATATGTAAAATTTAAACTTTTCTGATAACAATACCATCACTTTACCACTATTCCATAAAAAGCGTCAATTAACGGTCAGGTATTCAAAAGAAAAACCTGGATTAGGCCAGGCTTTCTTCATATGTTATTCTTTTTGTTCGTTTTCTTCATTTTCAGTACGTTCTGTTTTTTCTTCTTCCAATTCTTCTTCATATGCTGAGGCTACTTCGCTTTCATAAGCGTTTTCTTCCATTCCTGAATTGGCGCTCTCATCTTCTTCGGTAGGATAAGCTTTTGTACCGAAAGAATTATAATGTCCTCTTGAGACAAAACTCTCAAGCATGGCTTTTAAATCCATTCCAGTTGATTCTTTTAGACTTGCCTGAAGACCTGTCATTGTTTTTGTTACATTGTCTGTAATCTGAGTGGAACCCTTACCGCCACCCATATCAATGATTTTCATCTCTGAAATTTGAGACAGCGGCTGAGCAATTTCATGCGCATATTTCGGCAACATGTCGATAAGCATTTCAATAATTGCAGCATCGCCATATTTCTCCATTGCCTGAGCCAATAATTCCTTGGCTTCAGCTTCAGCACGACCACGTTCACGAATCACTTCTGCTTCAGCCAATCCTTTTTGCTTTTCAATTTCTGCTTTCGTTTGTCCATCGATGCGATCGCGTTCCGCTTCCGCTTCTGCATTTGCTCGAATATCGTAGGCATTCGAATCAGCCTGCGTTTTTCTTCGCTTCTGTTCTTCTAGTTCTAATTCAACCTGGCGCTGCCGTTCAATGAATTGAACCTGCATTTCTTCTTCTTTCACTTTCTGATTAAGTCTTGCTTGCTCAAGGTTATAGGACTGCTCAGAACGCGCCCTTCCTTGTTCAATTTCTGCTTTGTATTCCGCTTCCTTCACATCTTTGTCTTTTTGAGAACGGGCAATCTCAATCTGACGTCTAATTTCATCTTCTTCAGCTTCTTGGTCCGTTTTCGCTTTGTGCATTCGGGTTTCACGTCTAGCGTTTGCCTCTGCGATATCGGCGTCTTTTCTAGCTTCTGCAATTCGTGGACGTCCAAGAGCTTCTAAGTATCCGTTCTCTTCGTCATCATCCTTTAATTCTTTTAGAGCAAAAGAAGTAATTTCAAATCCTAGATTCTTGAGATCTTCTTCAGCAATATTTTTCACTTTTTTATTGACCGAATTAAAATCTTTGTAGATTTCATCGACTGTAAGCGATGAAATGATGGCTCGAAGATGACCTTCAAGAACCTCTTTTAATTCACGCTCTTTCTCTTTTTGTGGTTTGCCTAGAAATTTTTCTGCATAATTCGCAACAATTTCAAGTCTACTGCCTATGCTAATTTCTGCAACACTTGTTGCTCGAATTGGAACGCCTTCTGATGTATAGGCTTTTGGGGAAGCAATTTCTAGTTGAAATGAGGTAAGGTCGATTGGCGTACTTGTTTGAAACAACTTTAATCGAATACCGCCACCACGTACGATCTTCATACTACGACCATTGTCATCGACGAAAATGCGATTATCTTTCTCTGCATCTCCTAGCTTTGGCCCTGTGATAATTAGTGCTTGATTAGAGGAGGCGGTTTTATAACGCCTTTTGAAAATGAAAAATCCGATACCGCCTGCCAAGAGTAATAAAAACAAAATAATACCGGAAATTATTAACCCAATAAATTCCATCACCTATTCATCATCCTTTCCGATTAGTGGTAATTATGTATCTTCCTCTCTCTTATTCTACGATTTGGAATAAAATAAGTTTCGGAATTAATTGAATTTATAAAAGAACCAAAAAAGAAACGAACCTCTAAAAGGTTCGTTTGTGCGCACTTATTTGATTAAAACCTTTTTAAAACAGCAGAGCCTTTTACAACTGCTTCGTTTTTCTGATTAAGCGCAGTTACATCAAAATAATAACGATCGTTCTGGATCGATACAAGAGAAGCTTTTAGTGTAAGCACATCATTTAAGAAAACCATTCCTTTGAAGGCAACAGAATAATCTTCAAGAAAGACTTCTTCATAATATGGAGTGAACAATTTCGCTAAGTTACCCATTGTCCACATCCCATGTGCAATAATACCTGGAAGTCCTGCTTTTGAAGCTTCTTCATCAATCGTATGAATTGGATTGAAATCGCCCGATGCGCCTGCATATTTGATAAGATCTAACCTAGAAACTGGGGGGAGCTTTATTTCCAATGGTGTTCCGACACTAAATTCTTCTACTATGTTCAAGAACTCATCCCCTCTCTTACAGCTTCAGTAATAATCACTACTTGCTCTTCTGTAAAAATTAATTTTCCTCCTGGCTCTTCTCCATACCGCTTTAATAAAAGAAATCCGAGTAAACCACTCTTTCCATTGCGCTCATAGTAATTTTCAAGCGAAGTGGAACACATGACGGTTTCCCCTGCCAAAAGCGGACGCTCATAGTGGAAAGATTGCTTTCCATGAATCAATCCGACATTAGGCAAGTCTAAGTCTTGAATTACACCATAATCAAACACTCTGGGATATGTAGGCGGTGCAATGTTTTCTCCATACCTTGAGCGTTTTCCAACTGACTCATCAAGATAAAGCGGTGAGTCATCCCCGATTGCTTTTGATAACGCTTTCAAAGAGCCGCGTTCTATGATATTTTTTACAGGAGTCGATCGTGTACCAATAAGTGATTCAAACATAAACAGCCTCCTAAGCGTATTGTCCTACCTTCACATGTCCTTTCAAGAGGTTTCGAGCAATGATTAAGCGTTGAATTTCGTCTGTCCCATCATAGATCCTCCAAAGACGAGCTTCACGATACCAGCGTTCGATTGGGAGCTCCTTTGTATAACCCATTCCTCCATGAATTTGTAAAACACGGTCAACAACGCGATTGCCCATATTTGAACCATATAGCTTAGCCATGGAAGCGAGCTGTCGATTATCTTTTCCTTCATCGAGGGTATAAGCAGCGTTTAAAACGAGCCATTTAGCAGCTTCAATCTCAACAGCAGAATCTGCAATTTGCCATTGAATTGCCTGGCGTTCTGCAATTGGTTTGCCAAACGTTTCTCTTTCATTCGCGTAGTCAATCGCCATTTTAAGTAAGCGTTCACCAGCCCCGACAGCTGTTGCACCGACAATCCATCGAGCAAAACCAATCCATTCCAGACCAAGGTTGTAACCGCCATCAACTTCACCTAGAATATTCTCATGTGGTACCCTCACATTATCAAACACTAATCCTGCCGGTCCCCATTCTCCCATTGTGTGAATGTATTCGGACTTCCAACCCATCTCACGGTCTACGATAAAGCAAGTAACTCCGTCTCTACCCGTTTCGGCATGCTTTTCTTTATCTGTAATCGCGATCACCATGACAAAGTCAGCTTCATTTCCACCAGTAATAAACGTTTTCTCACCGTTAAGAATCCACTCATCCCCATCACGTACAGCCGTCATTTTAATATTACGCGTATCAGAACCAGCGCCAGGCTCCGTCATCGCAAAACAAGATTTCTTTTCACCATTTATCGTTGAAAGAAGATACTTTTCTTTCTGTTCGTCATTTGCGTAATAAAGAATATTATCAGCTGATCCACCGAAGCGGAATGGGACAAACGTTTTAGAAACTTCCATCATCACGATCGCAAGCATCATTTGACCAAGGTTAGCCCCACCGTATTCTTCCGGTGTATTAATACCCCAAAACCCTGCTTTTTTAGCTTTTTGCTGAAGCTCTTCCATCTTTTCAGTAGAAATACCTGGTTTTCCAGCACGTTCATTGCGAAGCACATCATTTTCTAACGGAATTAATTCGTTCTCTACAAATTTGCGAATTGTTTTTTGCACCATAACTTGTTCGTCGGTTAATCGTAAATCCATAAGTAATCTCTCCTTGTCAATCTATTTTGGAAAACAGCACACTTACTAACCGGTTAGTATCTTGTTTCGACAAAATGAATCCACTTCCTTCTTCTTGATATAGAATTCGAGATATTTTTTCGAAAAAAGAGAAAAGAGCCACGAATGTGGCTCCTTCACCTGATATCACTATTTTCCGATAAACATTTGTGTCCAATAATGGCCATCTTGTGCAAGTCCCACTCCGATATGAGTGAAACTACTGTTCATAATGTTTTTGCGATGACCTTCACTTTTCATCCATGCATCAACGACAGCATCAGGAGTTTGTTGTCCCTGAGCAATATTTTCACCAGCTGTATTAAAGTCCACCCCGAAATCCCTCATCATATCAAATGGAGAACCATATGTGGGACTTGTATGTGAAAAGTAATTTTTTTGCTGCATGTCACGTGATTTTTCCTGAGCGACATCACTTAATGATGGCATAGCTTTTAATGGAGATAGTCCTTGCTTTTTGCGCTCTTCGTTTGTTAAATCAATAACCTGCTGAACTTCTTTCGTTATTTCACCTGAAGGCTCTGAAGTAGGGGATTTTTCTTTGTTGGCTTCTCCCTGCTCAGGAGCAGCATTTTCATTCGGCTGGGCTTGACCAGTATTCTGATCTGGTCTCATCTTTTGTTGACGCTGTTGTTCTTCCTTGCCGCCAATGCCATATTGCTCCGGGAACCCTTCTTGTAAATATTCTCGAGGTTCCCCCCCTGGAAGAACGTCATTAAATTCAAATTGTCCGTCTTGAACCATTTCACCATGAGGGAATTTTGAGCTTGGCGTCTCGGTACTATAGGAGTTAGGATCAATTGTTAGTTGACCACTATTTATACGCTGTATCCCTTCTGTTGGCGCGCTTGTTTTGTTTATATTTAATGCTCCTTCACCGTTGTCATTTGCATTACATGCTCCAAGAAGCAGTAAACCAGGCAATAATAAAGGCATTAGTTTTTTATACATATGGTGCCCTCCTTTAGATGATTTTGTTACTATCTTAGTTTTTCTAAAGGAGGGAAAAGTATTTGTGGTAAATAGCGAGAATCGCGCACGTTCATTACATTAAAAAAACAACCCTCTTTTAAGAAGAGGGTTGTTTTAAAATCAGCCAGTATTCCGAAGGCCAGCGGCGATACCATTAATGGTTAACAGAATTTCTTTCAGTAGCTCATCGTCCTGACTTCCATTTGAGCGATATGTTGAAATCAGTTCTACTTGTAGTGAACTTAAAGGATCCACATATGGGTTTCGTAATCGAATCGAATCTTTAATATTTGGCGTACCATCCAGAAGCTCTTCTTGTCCAGTAATGGTCAAAATCACATCTTTCGTACGATGATATTCATCAACAATTTTACCAAAAATGCGATTCGCAAGCTGTTCATCATCGATTAGAGACATATATTTCTCTGCTGTTGCGAGGTCTGCTTTCATTAGGCCCATTTGTAAATTATCAATTAGAGATGCGAAGAATGGCCAATTCTCATACATTTCTTTTAAGTTCTTTAAGCCGTCTTCTGTTGACGCGAATTTCGTTAGTCCAGTGCCTGAAGCATACCATGCTGGCATGAGTTGGCGGCTTTGTGTCCAGGCGAATACCCATGGAATCGCGCGTAAATCATCAAAATGATCCGTCCCTTTTCTACTCATAGGGCGTGAACCAATGTTTAATGCACCAAGTTCAGGAAGCGGCGTTCCTTGTTTGAAATAAGCAAGGAATCCGTTATCCTCAAACACAAGCGATTGGTAGGATTTGAGAGATATTGAAGACATTTCCTCCATCATTTTATGCCATTTTTCTTGACGCGTATCTTTTTCAATTCCAGAAACGGCAGATGTTAGTAACGTCGTAGTCGCCTGTTCTAGACTTCGATAAGCGATATCGTAAAGTAAATAACGAGAAGAGAGAACTTCGCCCTGCTCTGTAATTTTGACTCCAGCTGTATACGTTTCTGGCGGTTGTGACAAAAGACTTCTGCGAAGTGGACCACCCCCGCGACCAAGTGCACCCCCGCGACCATGGAAAAATTTCAGACTTAAGCCGCGTTCAGATGCAATGCTGCTAATTTCTTGCTGCGCCTGATAGAGCTTCCAGTTAGCCGTCAGTGTTCCTCCATCCTTACTACCATCTGAATACCCGAGCATAATTTCCTGGCGATTATCGACTTGTTCTAAGTGATTTTTATAAACCGGCAGTTCAAAAAGCTTCTCCATAATGGATGGCCCAGCTTTAAGGTCATCGATTGTTTCAAGTAGCGGAGCGATATTTAAATCACTCTCTACACTACCATCTGCATGTAAACGATAAATGTTTGCTTCCTTCGCAAGCACGAGGACTTCAAGAAGATCACTTGCAGACTGCGTCATGCTGATTAAATACACAGAAATTGATTTAGGACCAAACTCCTGATGAGCTTTTTTAATCATCGAAAAAATATCGAGTATTTTACGTGTTTTTTCAGAATAGTCTTCATAAGTTGATAAAACAGGACGTGGGTCTTCTAAAATGCTACTGAGCAAGTGTACTTTCTCTTCTTCGTTTAGCGATGCATAGTCGTTTGCCATATTAACACGTTTTAAAATTTCTGCGATGGCTCCCTCATGTTCACCACTATGATTACGAACATCTAAAGTAGCAAGGTGAAAACCGAAAAGTGATGCCTGGCGAATTAGTTTATTTAATTCTGAGAAGTGCGCTCCTTCAGGAAAATGCTGACGGAGACTATTGCCTATTAGCTTTAAATCTTCTATAAATTCTTCTGCATTTTTGTATCCGTTCTCGTCGTCCACTTGATTTAGTTTTTCTAAAACGTATGCAAGTTTAACCCGATAAGCCTCGTGAGAAACGCCCCATTCTTTTGTGTTTGGAAGACGTTGTTGATCCTCTTTAATGGATTGAATTAATTCGCTACAGATTGCAATGCGGTTTGTTGACTGACTTAACTGTCTCATTAAGTCTTTTACTGATTCTTTGTATTTAGAAATGACAACATCCCGCTGTCGTTGAAGCGTATTCCAGGTAACTTCTGGTGTGACAAATGGATTCCCATCTCGATCTCCACCGATCCACGAGCCAAATTTTAGAATATTCGGCACTTCCCATTTCGCATCTGGATAATGTTCCTTCAAACACTCCTCTAGTTCTTGATGGATTTGTGGTAGTACTTCGAATAGCGTTTCTTCAAAATAGAAAAGGCCCATATTTACCTCGTCCATAACAGAAGGCTTTTTATGTCGCAATTCATCAGTTTGCCAAAGGATTGTAATCTCATTAAGTAGATCCGCTCTTAATGCTTTTTGTTCTCGCTTTGTTAATAGCGGATTATCTAATTGTTGTAATGATTTCGCAATACGTTTATGAATTTCTAGGACAGAGCGTCTTGTTGCTTCAGTTGGATGCGCAGTTAAAATCAGTTCGAGTGATAGAGAGGATAACGTATCTTCAATCAGCTCACCTGGTATATTGTTCTTCTTAAGTAAAGAGATTGCGTGCGGAATGGATCCAGGCTGAGATTGCTCTTCTTCCAACATTTGATAATCTCTGCGTCTTCGAATGCGATGATTTTGCTCTGCAATATTTACAAGGTGAAAATAAAGAGCAAATGCGCGAATGACTTGCTTTCTCATAGGTGGTTGAAGCGTCTGAATGGTTTCCTTCAGCTGCTGAGAAGTTTCGAGATCTGCAGCTGTTCTGAGGGATTTTGTCTTCTCACGAATCGATTCAACCATATCAAGAAGTTCTTTGCCGCCATGCTGCACTAAAACGTCACCGAGAAGGCTTCCTAGCATGTTAATGTCACGCCTTAGGGCAACGTGGTGACTTTGTTGCGTTGAATGTGCCGTATCAATTGTCATGTCCGATCAACCTTTCTAATAAAAACTTAATACCAAATATTAAAAATATTTCAATAAACTTATTATAAACAAGAAATTTTATTCTTGTCATCTTTTATGACACCTGATTTTCAAGCAAAAGTAAGCTGTGTGTACTGAAAAGACAACAATGAAAACGCATTCAAATGTTTTTTTATTTTTTTGTATTTTCATGAAAAAATCCGCAAAACTATGCGGATTTTTTCATTTTCTATTGAGTAACTTTAGATTGAAAATTTGTGTTTAAAGCGCTCGATTTTTTTATTTTCTCCAACCATTAAGATGACATCCCCTTTTTGGAAAGCGACTTCTGCATAGCGACTCAAAATAGGTGCTTCCTTCCGCAAGATTAGGGAGACGTTCAACTCATATTTTCTAGAAAAATCGAGTTCTAGAAGCGTTTTTCCGACCAGTTCTTCTGGGACCTCGACTTCAATCGCAGATACGTTTTTTGTGATTTCGATATACTCGAGCACATTTGGCATCATAATTTGTTTCGCTACTTTCATCCCTGCTTCTTCTTCAGGATAAATGACCTGATCTGCTCCTAAGTTAGATAAAATTTCACCAATTTCGCGACTAACGGCTTTTGTAATAATTTTTTTTGCCTTTCGATCACGAAGTCTGTTCGTAATTAAAATCGCTGAATAGGCGTCCGTACCGATCGCGACAAAAACGGCGTCATATTGCTCAACATTAAGATCATCCATCACGCGATTTTCACGTAAATCTCCGACAATAGAATGAGTCGTATAATCGTCAATATCTTCTAATGGTCCTTCATCTTTATCACACACGACAACATCACATTTTTGCTCATATAGCTCACGGATGATGCCTTTTGCAAACCTTCCTGCACCGATTACTAAAAATTGTTTACGCATCGTTCCTCACTCCTTTTATCCAACAGCCAGGTCTTCTTTGATGTAACGTGTTCTAGATTTTTCGATTTTAAATACAGCGTAAATGAAGCTAAATACGCCAATGCGCCCAATAATCATAAGCATGCATAATAAGAGCTTTGATACCCCTGTAAGTTCACCAGTGATGCCCATTGATAATCCGGTATTTGTTAATGCAGAAATGACTTCAAAAGCCACCAAAAGGATTTCCTGCGATTCAAAATAGGAAAGTACAATGGTCGAAAACCCAAATAAAAAGATGAAGCTTAAAAAGATAAGAAAAGATTTATTAATGGAATCCTGAGAAATCGTTTTTTTAAATAAAGTGGTGTATTCTTCCGACTTTGCGACAGATACCATCTTTGCGAGAAGTACTGCAAAAGTAGTTAAGCGCAGTCCTCCTCCTGTACTAGAAGAAGATCCACCTATAAACATCAAACTCATTAAAATAAGGACAGTCGTTATATCAAGCGTTGAAATGTCGACAGTCGTTAACCCTCCGTTTCGGGAGGTGGCTGAAAGGAAAACCACATTTACGAACTTATCCCATAAAGATAAATGGTTAAATACGCCGTTATACTCTAAAAAGAAATACACCATAAGTCCAATGAGAAAGAGTGAACTATGAAGTCTAATATTCACTTTTGTAAATAAACTTTTCTTTTTACGAAAGCCTAATATGTATTCGACGATGGTGGGAAATCCAAGACTACCAAGGAAAATCATTGTAGCTGACGTCAAAAGTAATAGCCAATTGTGCTGATAAGAAATTAAGCTATCTCCAAACAAATCAAATCCTGCATTCGTAAAGCTTGCAACGCTGTGAAAAACGGTAACAAAGACTGCTTCTTTTACGGAGTTATATTGTTCACTAATCGCATTGAACATGAGACTAAATCCAATGGCTTCGACTGTTAACGCGATCATTAATACCGACAAACTTAATGAACGTATTGTTTTTAGCTGCGATTGATTTTGGTCTTTAGAAATTAAAAGCATGCTGGACATCGTAAGCTTCTTTCCCATCATAAGAAAAAGATAGCTGACAAGAACCAGTATTCCAATGCCTCCTAACTGCATTTCAATAATCAATAATGCCTGTCCAATTCGAGTGAAGTCTGTCGAAATATTCACTGAAGATAAACCCGTTACGCTAAGAGCACTTGTTGAGATAAAAAGCGAATCAACCGCTTGTAGCGACCCGTAATTCGAAAAAGGCAGCAAATAAAGGAGTGCAAATAAGATGATGGTTCCTACATACGTGATAAAAATATAACGAAATGATTGAATCGTTGATTTGGTTTTTAACATAGCACCTCTCCACACGTTGGTCTGTAGATTTGTCCACTATATCATGGAATAAATGGTTTTGCTTAGTATCCATAAGAAAACCACTTAAGATCCCCCTAAGTGGTTCTTACTTTATTGCGATCAGCGTAATCCAATAGGCCAAGTGCCGACACGTGTAAGTCCATCTTGATGTATTGATAAACGGGATGATTAAGAGGCACGCCTTGTTTGAATAAAGCGCCTTGGACGTTACTTAGAAGCGCTTTGAAAAGGTGTTCTGATCGCTTATCATTCTTCTGTTCTTGACTTGTTACTTCTTCCGTTATTTTCAAAAACACAGATAGCCACGATGTTAGTTGCCGAATGACTTCATCAGGGTTGTTAGACTGACTATAGTGCCCAAAGTAAATGAGACTAGGATGGAATGACATGATTTTATTAGCAGATGCTAGCATATCATCTGGATCAAATTGATTTGGTGAGGTTGAGGGTAAATATAGTTCGACATCGAGTTGTGGATAATAAACCCCTACTGTGTCCCCAACAAACATGCCGTTCGTTTTGGAATCATGTATGGAAAAATGGTGTTTCGCATGTCCAGGTGTATCGATAAATGTTAATGTGCGATTCTGACCAATCTTGATTTTATCGTAATCCTTCAAAATGACTAAGCGGTCTTCTGGTATTGGTAGAATCGGTTCAAATAGCTCCTTAAACCGTTCGCCATAAACTGCTTTAGCGCCCTGAATTAAGCGAGTTGGATTTTCTAAATGCCGTGCTCCCTTTGAATGTACGAGAACACGGGCGTTTGGACATTTTTCGATCAGCAGTCCTGCCCCGCCCGCGTGATCAAGATGAATGTGCGTCACAATGATATGACGCACTTCATTCAGGTCGATATGTAATTTTTCTAACCCGCTAATTAAGTGTGAAATCGAAGGACTTGCACTTGTTTCAATAATGGTTAGTTCTTCTTCATGCAGGACATAACAACCTGTCCGCTGTACGAGAGACAGGTCGTACAGATCGATAAGAGATAAATCTTCTGCTATACGTTTAGGAAATTGCTTCATCGTTCATTCCCTCCATTAAATAAGTTGCATTTACATACTGAAAGACTTCTTGATGCTAATCGAATATCCTTTTAAAAATGCATAATGGACCTAAAGACAACTTTACATCTTAGTCGAGGTGACTTGTTGAGTGATAAAGTTCATTTAACCACTCGTCTCCTTTTCTTCTCAAAACCGTTAAAGATGTGTTCACAATATGCTTTTCATGATTCAGTTCAGGTAGTGTGCTTTTAAAGAAATGCCGAAGAAACGATCCGTGACTAACGATAAGAATATTTTGACCTGGATATTGTTGGTGTAAGTCATTTATTGCTTCATGCGCTCTTGCCACAACGAGTTCTTCTTTTTCGATGCCGAGATCTAACTCACGCCAATTGTCTCCCCATTTTTCAATTCGCTCTTGCTCCGTTGTACCTTCAATTTGTCCTCCGCCAGCTTCCCGCAGTCTTGGATCCGTTTTAACATCAATATTAAGAAACCGCCCGATGATTTCAGCTGTTTCTTTTGCACGTGATAGATCACTTGAAACGATCATATCCCACTCTTCATTTAAAAGTGACTCACCTAGCTTAGCTGCATCACGGCGACCTTGTTCATCAAGGTGAATATCCGAGCTTCCTTGAGCCCGCTTTTCTGTATTCCATGATGTACTCCCGTGGCGAATAAAACCTATTCTCATGTCTTTTCCCTCTCTCTTTAACTATTCTGTGTGTAGCGTCTGATTGATAAGGCGCGTAATATCTTTTACTCTATTTTCTCCGCACACAACTCTGTCAAGCAAGCTACATAGCGCAACAAGATCAGCAAGCTTCGCGAGCTTTTTCCATTGCTCCGGTAGGGAAATTCCTTTATTCTTTAAACCCTCAGATAAACCTTGTTCAAATGAGTCGATATGCTTGAATTCATACCGAAGCAAGTTCCCTATGTCAAAATAAATACTCCCTGATAATGCAAATTCCCAATCCAGAACGGCATCTACTTCCGTTCCTGTCATTAAGATGTTCAATCCATTAAAATCACCATGAACAAGTCCAGCTCCACTCTGATCTTCTTTAAGTAAAGGCGCATTTTCCTTTGCAAATTCGATGATTTTCTCAGGCATATGTTCCGGTAACCATTTAGAAGCATAGTGGTTGAAAAACGATTCGATTGTGGTGATGAATGACTGAGGAGTTAAACGGAATTCTTCCATGATATCAAGGTTCGGGTCTAGAAATCCATATGTAGTAAAACGCTTTTCGCGAATACAGCCAAGCTGCTCACCTATTGATTTCCCCATTTCTCCTATCTCGCGTGCTGAAGAATTCGTCAGCTGATCTCGTAGTAACACACCTTTCTTCCATTCTAAAAGTCCAATACTATACCCATTCCATTTAGTCAAGTGCAGAAAATCGGGTCTTTGTACACGTGTAGGAAGAATGTGGTGGATTTCTTTTTCACGTAATAAACTCTCAGAATCTCTTGCTATTCGGATAACTACAGACTTTTCATTTGCAATGACGACTTTCAAATTTGTGTGACTTAAGCCCTCTGAAAGGTAACTCGTTGATGTAATGCTCGCATGCGGATGATAGCTTTTCATTATTGATGTAATGGCTTCATCTGGAAGATGAATGATCGCTTGATGTCTTTCCCAATTTGTTTTCATTCTATCCCTCCTCCACCTATCATACCAACTCCTAATGAAAAAAGCTCTTTCTCGTTGGAGAAAGAGCTTTTGAATCAATTCCAGTTAATTGGTAATGGTAAAACTTCTTGAACTTGCTTTTCATATGTGGTGACTTGCTCTTCTGTCATCCAAATCCGTACAGAACCATGATCCGCACTGCTTCGAATTAATCGACCAATTCCCTGTCGTAAGCGTAGCAACATATAAGGAAGATCCACTTCGTTTACTGGATTTTCTGAGTGACTTCGCTTCGCCTGAAATACCGGGTCGTTTGGTGGAAATGGCAAGGATGAAATAAGTACCTGTGTAAGCGATTCACCAGGTACATCAAGTCCTTCCCAAAGATGATACGAGCATAAAACGGAAGAATGCTCTCGCTGAAAAGCTTTTACTGTTTCACTGATTTCACGATCGCCTTCATAGATGATTGTGAAATTCCAGCTTTTTTGATCGGCCCAGTTGCGGAATCGGTTCATTTCTTCAAGTGATGAAAATAGCAATAAAGAATGGCCTTTGTTATGGTTGAGTGCACGGCCCATTTCTTCCCATTTCTCTTTCTCAGATTGAGAAACAGTTCCATTCATCTTCATTTGTGTCTCATAATCAAATGGAGAATTCACAGAAAATGAGGCGTATTTTTGTATACCAAGACTGCTTGCTGTATAAGAGAAATCCCCTGCCTGAGATAATGTTGCAGATGAAAAGACAAAAGGAATTTTTTGTGAAAATACTTCTTTTCTTAAAATGTCTTCTACAAGTCTTGGCATAATAACAAGCGACGTTTGTGTCTCTGTTTCCTCAAGCCAGTGAATCCCTTCTCCATCCTGAAGTAACGTTCTTAATCCATAAGCGAAAAATTCGAGATATTCTTCCATGATCTTGACGTGATAATCTTCCATCACATAAAGCTCAGAATCAAAAACAAGCTGTTCCAATAACGCATCAACCTTCTCAGCAATGGCTTTTGCGATTTCAATCATTGTTTCTGTTCGAGGTACATCCTTACGAACGGAACCTTCTACGGCTATTGCTGAGTCACTGAGATGAGCAAACCAGTTATCATGAAGCTCTAGAATCTCTTCGACAAGTGTGAGAGATTCTTCCCGTACATCCTGGTCCATGTATCCTGTCAGGATACTTGAGAGGGTCTCAGAGTGAAAGCGATAAGTTAATCCTTTTTGCGCTGAAAATTCAAGAAGGTGTCCCTCATCAAAAACAACCGTACTTGCTTCAGGAAGCAATGGAAGTTGTCCTTCACGTTTGCGAGATTCTTTCGTCCAAATATGTTCCATATAAAAATCATGAGAACAAATGATTAAATCACTTGCATGTCGATAGTATTCACGATTTAATGTTTGTCCACATCGATGGCGCCAATCACAAGTTGAACACTGTTGTAACGGATCCCAGGCAATTTTTTCCCACTTATCATTTGGTACCCATGGGTATTCTTTGCGATCGCCATATCGATGGAATGATTTCATCGACGCAGCAGGTTCATAGACAAACTCTGGAATTTCATCGTGAACGCTCAGAATATCCTCATCATCTGTTCGATGTGAAAGGTAATCTAGTTTTTTTACACAAACATACTGTTCTCTTGCTTTAGCGAGGCGAACATCTACGGTTAACCCAAGAGCTTTCTCGAGCTTCTCAATGTCTCCGCCTTCTTTTACGAGCTGCTCAATAAGCGTTTCATCCGCACAGGAAATAATAGCTGGTTTTCGAGTATAACGTGCATAGCAAATCGCGTATAGCAAATAAACAAACGTTTTTCCTGTCCCTACACCTGCTTCGGCAAAAACGACGCTCTTATTCTTAAAGGCTTGTTCAATTTGAAAAGCCATGAAGATCTGTTCATCGCGAAGCTCGTAACCATGTTCAGGTAAAATGTCATAAAATACATCGCCAACATAGTCTCCAAGTTTCTCGTAAAAAGAATCTTCTTTGGTAATTTCGAAAGGTAGTGATTGAGTCATGTACGGTCTCCTCTTCTAGCGTGATCCGTCCTTTTATTTTCTTATCTATTGGTACTGTTCAAATGCTGACAGTTCGTAACGTGTGTTATAAAAAACAAAAGAAACCAAACTCTATCATAACAGATTTATTGGTATTAGTGAAAAAACATCTATTCTTTTCGTATGGCTTCACCTAGAAGCTGAAAAGAAGTCAGCCTTTCATCACGATTAGGCGTTATCGTCGTAATCATTAGCTCATCTGGTTCATATTCTTCCTGAAGAGTCATTAGCTTCTGCTTTACAGTCTCAAATGTTCCGCTAATGAGCTTCGTGTTAGCAGGAAGAGAAACGTGTTTCGCCTCTTCAACGGATATGTGAGCTGTTTCCCCTTTTGTACGAGCTTCATTAACAACGTGTGTCCAATGGGCAAGTTCATCTGCTCGTGCTGCGGTTTCGCTACAAATAACGGAAACCGCTAAAATTGTATAAGGCCTTTCGCCAACAAAATTTGTTCGATACGTGTTGAAAAGTTCCTTTCCATCGTGATCACTCATAAAATAACCAAAAGCATAGGACATGTTATGTTCTGCAGCAAGTAATGCGCTTTTCTTCCCTGTTCCAAGTAACCAGGGTTCAGGCCGATGGTTCGGAACAGGTTTTGCTTGAAGGTTATGGAACATATGGTCTTTCGGAAAATCATGATTAAGAAAGCGAAGTAACTCTTCCACTTTTTCCGGCATCTTCCTAACTTCTTCGAGGAATCGTGGGGAGAGAGCCGTTGTTGCTTCGGCAGATCCACCTGGTGCTCTTCCTAGACCAAGGTCAATACGACCTGGAAATAGCGTCGCAAGCGTATGAAAAACTTCAGCGACTTTATATGGTTGATAGTGCGGAAGGAGAATCGCTCCAGCACCAAGGCGGATTTCCTCTGTGTGTGCGCCAATATAGCTTAAGAGCACTTCATGCAGGACAAGCTACATGCGCTAAATCGTGATGTTCTGTCACCCAGTATCGTGTATAGCCAAGACGATCTGCGAGAACAGCTATTTCTTTTGAAGATTGAAGAGCATCCCCTTCCGTTTCTCCATGAAAAATGGGTGATTGGTCAAGTATACTTAGTTTCATTGCACACCTCTTTTTAATACAATCTCTTCCTATCATATAGAAAGAAGCGTCTCATTTATACTAGAAAGCCCTGACGAAGAAAAACGCCCATGATAGGCGTTTTAGATAAGCAGGTTAAAGAGGTCCTGATCTTTATTAATTTCAATATAAGAAAACCCTTTTCGATTTAAACGCTCAATTAAAGGTTCATAATCTTCTTTATGCTTAAGTTCAATGCCTGCTAAGACTGGTCCTCGATCTCGGTTGTTCTTTTTTGTATATTCGAAGCGGGTAATATCGTCAGTTGGCCCTAATACATCCGCCATAAATTCTTTTAAGGCGCCAGCCCGCTGCGGGAAATGCACAATAAAATAGTGTTTTAATCCTTCATAAATCAAGGAGCGTTCCTGAATTTCCTGCATCCTGTTAATATCGTTATTCCCCCCGCTAATGACACAAACAACGTTTTTTCCTTTAATTTGATCTTTATAGAAATCAAGTGAAGCGATCGATAAAGCACCTGCAGGTTCAGCTACAATCGCATTCTGATTGTATAGTTCCAAAATGGTTGTGCAAATTTTCCCTTCTGGAACAAGAACAACATCATCAAGTAGGTGCTTGCAAATGTCAAGCGTGAGTTTCCCTACTTGCTTCACCGCAGCTCCGTCTACAAATTTATCAATAAAGTCAAGTGGTACTACGCTGTCGTGTTCAATCGAACGCTTCATCCCCGCAGCGCCTTCAGGTTCAATTCCAACAATTTTCGTATCCGGACTAATGCTTTTAATATACGATCCGACACCAGAAGCAAGTCCACCTCCGCCAATGCCAAGCATCACGTAGTCAACTTCATCAATGTCATTCATAATTTCGAGGCCAACGGTTCCCTGACCTGCAATCGTTCGGTAATCATCAAATGGATGAATAAATGTTTTGTCTTGTTTGTTACAAAACTCTTTAGCTGTATGGAAGGAATCATCAAACGTATCTCCTGTTAAAATCACTTCAACGTAGGAGCCTCCAAATAATTCAACTTGTGAAATCTTTTGTCTTGGCGTGGTAGCGGGCATAAAGATGTGACCCTGGATGCCGAGCGTCTTACATGAGAAAGCGACACCTTGCGCATGGTTTCCAGCACTAGCGCATACGATCCCGTTTTCCTTCTCTTCCATTGTTAAGCTTTGAATAAGGTTATATGCACCTCTAATTTTAAAAGAACGGACGTTTTGCAAATCTTCCCTTTTCAAATAAACGTTGCAGTTATAGCGATCGGAGAGTATTTCATTTCGCTGTAACGGTGTATGAACAACGACTTCTTTTAAAACCTGGTTTGCGATAATGATATCTTCCACCTGGACTTTGCTGATTGTTTTACTCATTCTCGCACTCCTTCAGATTAAATTGAATTGTTTAACTTTTTAAAAATCATTTTAACACAATTTAACGCTGTTGTACGTTATTGTTCTAAAAGAATTGAATTTCTTTTGAATCCAAAAGCGTGCTACAATTTTAAGAGATCACCCATCAAACGAGGAGGAAACATAAATGAAAAAGTGGGCTTTTGTGTCAGATTTTGATGGAACGATTTCAAAAAAGGATTTCTACTGGCTTGTGATTGACACTTACTATCCTGAAGGTAAACCATTGTATAAGAAATGGAAAGCTGGTGAAATGCAGGATATTGATTTTCTTAGCCAAGTATTTCAATCGATTGACCAGCATGAAGAGCAAATTATTCAAGACATTCTCTCGTTACCTATCGATGAGCACGTTCCCTCTTTCATTCGAACGGTTCAGGAAAGCGGTGGGGATTTCTATATACTAAGTGCCGGCACCGATTATTACATTCATCACATTCTCGAGCATTATGGGATTAAAGACGTACCGGTATTCTCAAATAAAGGATATTATGAAGATAAAAATGTCCATTTGTCGATTGATGAAAATCATAAACATTATTCTAGGCGTTACGGCATTGATAAATCGAAAGTAATTGCAGAACTAAAGGAAACGTATGATGTTGTATATTTTGCTGGTGATAGCGAACCCGATTCGCATCCTGCGAAAGTTGCCGATCTGACTTTTGCTAAAGATACACTTCAAGATTTATTAAAGGAAAATAATGTGCCGTATGTTGCGGTTGATTCGTTTTTGCAGATAGAAGAATTTTTGCGTGAGAAAGGAACTCTTTAAGCATGCATGCATTAACGAATATTCCGATTCCTTCCATTTTGGAGATTCGTTCAGGTATCCGTCATCAACTAGATCCTATTCTTCATAAACACGGGTTTCATCATGCTCTGTTTTTGTTTGATGCGTTTACTTACGATGCTTATGCCGAGTCCTTTCAGAAATCGATGACACAAGTGAAGATAAACGTTCAAAAAATGGAACCCGGTCAAACCATTCAGGATCTCATTGCATTTGCTTTTACGCTAGATTCCTATGATGTTGTCGTTGCTATGGGGGGCGGTATGATTATTGACTACGGAAAGTATATTGCATTTTCTAGAAAACTCCCCTTTATCAGCATGCCAACATCTGCTTCCAATGATGGTTTTGCTAGCAGCAATTGTTCTTTAATCATTAATCAAAAAAAGACAACCGTTCCTGCACAGGTGCCATTTGGCATTATTGCAGATCTTGAAGTGATTCAACAGGCTCCTTCGCACTTCTTACTTGCAGGAGTAGGTGACTTAATGAGTAACATTACGGCTCTGTATGATTGGGAATTTGAAGAAAGGCATGGTAAAGGACATGTCAATGCTTTCGCAGCGATGCTTAGTAAAAAAGCGGTCAATAGCTTCATTCGAACGCCGATGACTGATCTTCAAAACCCCATATTTATTAAGGAACTCGTAAGCTCGTTGACAATGGGCGGTGTGGCTACAGTGATTAGCGGTAATAGTGCCCCTATAAGTGGCTCAGAACACTTAATTTCACATGCCCTCGACAAACAATTGCCAAAACCCTATATGCACGGTATTCAAGTTGGTCTTGCTACATACATCATGGCGAACGTACAAAATCATCGAGCCTTACGAATGAGAAAAGTATTTGAGCGAACGGGTTTCTTTCATTATGTAAAAGAGGAAGGGATTCAAAAATCCGATCTGGCAGAAGCGATTTTAAAAGCTCCATCAGTTAAACCACATCGGTATACTTACCTCCATGATCCTACCTTCCAACAAAAGGCACTCTCTTTCCTAGAAAGTGATCACACGTTAAAGGACGTATTAGTATAAAAAAATGCCCTCTTTTAAGGGCATTTTTTAGTAATAGTTTACATAATAATATTACGTTATATTAAAGCTCTGTTCTAATGTCCCAAAGTTCAGGGAAAAAGCGATGGTCCAGTACTTTTTTCAAATAACCAACGCCCGATGAGCCTCCAGTCCCCTGTTTAAACCCAATGATCCTCTCAACTGTTTTCATATGACGGAAACGCCATTGCTGTAGCCAATCTTCAATATCAACAAGCTTCTCAGCTAGTTCATAAAGGTCCCAATACGTTTCTACATCTCGATATACGGTCAGCCATGCCTGCATGACTGAGTCATTCTTGCCGTATGTTTCGGTCACATCGCGATCAAGAATTTCCTTATCAATAGGTAATCCCGCCCTCGATAGAGCTTTAATCGCTACATCATAAATGCCTGGTTCCTCATAAGCATCTTTTAATTCCTCATGAAGATCTTTATCTTTCTCATAAATTTTTAACACGTGAGGTGTTTTATAGCCTAATGCAAACTCAATCATGCGGTATTGATAAGATTGAAAACCAGAAGCCTGTCCAAGCGAATCACGGAACTGCATGTATTCCGAAGGGGTTAACGTTGAGAGAACGTCCCATGCCTGAATGATTTGGGTCTGTGTTTTCGAAACCCGCGCAAGCATTTTAAAAGCAGTTGATAATTCATCGTTTTCGATTGCTTCAATTGCTCCTTTTAGCTCATGCAAGATTAATTTCATCCATAATTCGCTTACCTGGTGAATAATGATAAAAAGCATTTCATCATGATGGTCTGATAGCCTATTCTGCCCCTCAAGTATTTTATCAAGGCTTAAATATTCTCCGTACGTCATATTGTTTTTAAAATCTGTATGTATGGATGCTTCTGTTGGATCTCGATGATCTTTTTTTCCCAATGACATAACCTCCCTTTAATTGTAAGCGGAACCAAAATAAGATCTTCATCCGTGTTTCTTCATTAATATAGTAACCTATTAAATCGTTAACGCTAATCTGCTTTTAATGAGCTTAATTCCCCTCCTCTCAAAAAAAGTATAACATGTTCCTATTTGGACGTTTTTTACAAACTAAAATTAAACAGTGATTCATCCATTTGCTCTTGCTCTATTCCGATGTATCTTAAGGTAATAGATGGTGCTGAATGGCCAAAGATCTTTTGAAGCATCGCCACATCTTTCGTTTGTTTGTAGTAAAAGTAACCAAATGTCTTTCGCATCGTATGCGTTCCTATTTCAGAAAGCCCTGCTTCTGCAGCAGCCTGATTTAGAATCTTGTAAGCCTGACCTCTTTGAATAGGTAAATCTGTTTTGTTTGACGGAAACAAAAAATCTCCTTCTTCCATATCAAACGTATACGACTCGATAAGCTCCTTAAGTGCATAGTTGATCGGAAAACGTTTTGATTTTCCGGTCTTTTTTTCTTTTATGATGATATGCGTTTGATTCCGAACGTCACCAACACGTAAAGGAAGCAAATCACTAATGCGTAGCCCAGTATTAATTCCCATGTTAAACAAAAACCAATCTCTGGAATTTCGCTTTCTTAGGTTTTGTTTTACTAATTTTATCTTCTGAGGATCCCGAATCGGCTGAACCGTATTCATGAAGGCAGCCTCCTTTCTCTATCCGTTATGTATCATTAATGATAAACAGTTTAGTTATATGTATCATTATACCTTTCTAGCTTCTCCACGAAAAGAGAAAAACCCCTAAAATTAAGCTTTCATTGATTTTCATAATGATACACAATATATGTTTTGTATCATTGTGTGAAAATAGAAGCACTTAGTTTTGTTTAAGTGCATATTGGTCATTCGTTCGTAATGAACTTGAAAAGTAAATTTTGGTTTGTTTTTTCTATTTTTGTCAATTATTTTGTATTAAAAAGGAGTAAGGTATCTTACATCATTCGTTCTCGATTTAGGATATGATAAGAATTGCCTTACATGATAAGGCGATTGTATCTATTCAAAGTAGGAAATTTTGTCTAAATTTGCATTGAAAGACGCAGTACCAGATTTCACACTTCCATCAGTAAATGGCGAAGAGTATTCTTTTGAATCATATAGAAAAGAAAAAGGTGGAGGGCACCTTGTTATTTTCTTTTGAGGTTCTTGGTGTCCTGTCTGTGTGAGTGATCTTGAAAATCTTGAAGAAAGCACTGGCTTCTTCGAAGGTAAAAATGTTCACATTACCACCATTTCCACTGATAAATTTGAAGATCTAAAAGCAATGGCGGAAGAAAAAGAACCTCTCTTTTCCGGTACTCGCAGATGATGAGTACAAGGCGCTTAAAGCATATGATGTTCACTATCACCGTGAAGATGATCCTTATGAAGATCATGGTGCTCATGGTGAGCCAGCGTACTTCTTAATTGACGAGAAAGGTGAACTTCTTTATCAGCAAAGACAGACAAGTCCTTTTGGTCGTCCAACAGTTACTGAGTTACGTAAAATTGTTCAGTATATCGGTAAGACATATAAAGGTTAATGAAGAGCAGGCCGAATTGGCCTGCTTTTTCTCTTGAATTAGTTTATCTTTTGAGATATTTCTTTATAGATGTAATTATATTTATTAGTTTAATACGGTAATTGAAATTTATTATCTCCATCTTTTTTTCTAATTTTCGTTAATGTGCACGATTAGGTCTAAAATAATTAGATTGTCTAACCCCAATATTCCCAAAATAATTTATGTTTGATTGGGTCTCAATACATTAATTGTACTTAATTATAATAAAAAACCACAAGCATCACTCTGCCTGTGGTTGCTGATTAGCGTACTGCTTCTTTTTGATTAAGATTTTCTGGGTTTAAATCAATCAGCTCATCTGTCACAAAAACCCCATTTTTTTGAATGAGTTGATCATCGAAATACAGTTCTCCCCCACCATACTCCTCCCGTAAAATCAAAACCATATCCCAGTGAATCATTGAGCGATTTCCATTGTCTGCATCATCATAAGCTTGTCCAGGTGTAAAGTGGATACTACCATTTATTTTCTCATCAAATAAGGTATTCCCTACTGGATGATTAATTAGTGGATTTAATCCGATAGCAAATTCCCCAATATAGCGTGCTCCTTCATCAAGATTTAGGATTTCGTTCAGTTTGTCTGTTTGGTCAGCTTCAGCATGAACAATTTTACCTTTCTCCAATGTTAATTTTACGTTGTGAAAGGTAATCCCTCGATACGAGCAAGGTGTATTAAAAGAAATAATTCCATTTACACTCTCACGTACAGGTGATGTAAACACTTCTCCATCAGGAATGTTTTTCTTTCCGTGGCTAGCGATGGTTGGGATATTCAAAATAGAAAATGAGAGATCCGTACCAGGTGCAACGATCCGAACACGATCAGTCTTTTCCATTAAATCAAAAAGCGGCTTCTGCTTTTCCGCCATTTGTTTATAATCAAGACTACACACTTCAAACAAATAATCCTGATAAGTAAGTGTTCCCATTTTTGCTTTTTGTGCTGCTGCTGGCGTTGGATAATCAAGAAGTACCCACTTTCTTTCATTCACCATTTTATGATCGATCTCTTTGAAAACTTCTCCATACAGTTTCATGGCATCAGAGGCAAGCTCTGACAATGTCGCATCATTTTCTTCAGCTCGAATGTGAATAAAGGATTGAACATCTTCTAGTTGTTTCGCATACCATTCTTTTTGAATCTCTGCTTGCTCTTTTGTTGCAAATTCAGCCAAGTGAACGTCTATTTCATCATCACGTAATTCAACAAATGGCACCCCGTCTGCTGCATAAATCTCCTTAATGATTTCACGTATTAACGGTTTGGCAATTTGATGACCTGTCACCATTACGCGTTCACCAATCTTTACTTCAATGGAGTGGTGGACTAGCGTCTTAGCTAACTGACTTAATCGTTCGTCGCGCATTTATCTTCTTCCTTTCTATGTAGACTACTATTAGTTTAAGATCAATTTTCTTTTTCTGAAAACGGCTAGAGTACGAACAAATACTCCGACTTAAGACGGAAACAGTCTACACCCAACGCTTCTTGAAAGCATCTGTAACGAAATCTTCCTTCTCGGCGTATTCTCTAATAACATCTTTTATTTCATCTGGTTGATAATGAAAGTTTCGATTGTTTGCTAGCTCTGGATACCCAGAACCTCTTAGCAAGTAATCTGATGAAGCTACGCGATACCACCGCTCGGGATCGAAAGCGTCATCTTTAATTGTAATCATCTTAATTCGATTTTGATTATGTTGAATTTTTGCACCAGATACGTGAAGCCGTCCTACATACTTCCCTCGAAAACCAGGTCCTTTTCCATCAGCCATACAAACCGAGCTATTTAATGAACTTTCAAGAGCTGCGTAAAGGTCTTTTCCTTGAATTTCAAAGTAAGTGGGATTTAGTGGAGATGGACAAATTTCAATTAGCTTTTTATTGGAAACATAGTCGACCAGACCCCCATTTGCAATTCCGCTGTTTATTAGCCCAAGATCACAATCAAAACGGTCTTTCAACCCATCTGCAATTAAATTGGTCATCGGGTTCTCTTCAAGTACGTCATGCCATAATGGTTTGCTAACATTATAAAGCGGTTTACTTAGGTGAGCGATCGCTTCTTCCCTACTTACTTGCAATATATTTTGAATTTCTTCATCTTCAACCGCTTTAGCTGTTGATATGGTAGAAGAAGCTAGTAGTTCTATGCCTTCATCTGATACTTCAACTTCAATAATTCCAATATGTTCACCGTACATACCAGCTGAATTTAGTATCGTATTATTCACTATTTTTGCTTCCTCATAAAGGACGTGGTCATGTGCGGATAAAATCAAATCGATTTCGTCGATGGCTTCAGCTAATTCGATATCTGCTTGTGTACCAACATGGTTTAACACAATACAAACATCATAGTTTCCATGTTGCTTCTTGATTTCTGCTCTGATCGCTTCTACATAATCTAAAATTTGAAAGCCTATCAAATCATTGAACTCTTGTAAATCTGGAGAAGCACCCGTAACCAAAATTCGAAGTTCATTTTTAATTAGAATTTTACTGCTGCATACTCCATTGAACGATTCACCATTAGCTTTAAGAAGATTACAACTAATAAATGGTACAGTACTCTGAAGCGCCATATGCTCTAATGTATCATTTCCATTAAATAGTTCATTATTTCCTATCGTAATCGCGTCGTAACCGGTCGATTCCAACATCTTCACTGCACCAATCCCTCTTGTTCCCTGAAGCTCGATACTTTTAAAGTCAGCAAAGTCCCCACCATCTAACACTAGTGTATGTTCATCTGCATAATCCCGAATAAGTGATGTTGCTTTAGCGAAATTGTCAAAATGGCTATGAATATCGTTCGTATGTATGACCGAAAGCTTCATGATTGTCCCCCAATATGTTCTTTAGTAACGAATTTAGTGCCATTCTACTATTTCGAAACTAACATACAAAATCCTGCTATTCTCTCCTTATCTAAAAATAAAGTTTTCCTTTTAAAGAAGGAAATGGATAGAATGCAAAGAAGATTCAACTAACTACATTCATAAAGGAGGCGTTCTAATGACTAATATCGGCAATGAAATTCAGTTTGGTATATACAAACAAATGCATTCACCTGATCCGGATCGTTTACCAACTAGGTATGAAGATTGGGAAGCACGCGCACGTGAAATCCTTGAGGATGGACCTTATGATTATGTTGCTGGAGGTTCTGGTGCAGAAGAAACGAAAAATGCGAACCGTGAAGCATTTAAGCGATGGAATATCGTGCCTCGCGTCTTTCGTCATGTGGAAGACCGAAACTTAAAGGTAGGCTTGTACGGTCAGATGCTTCCGGCTCCATTGTTAGTTGCTCCAATTGGTGTGCAATCCATTATCCATCAAGAAGGCGAACTTGCTTCAGCGAAAGCCGCTGCTTCAATGGGAATCCCCTACATTGCAAGCTCTGCATCAAGCCATTCTATGGAAGAAATTGCTGAAATAATGGGAGAAGCACCTAAGTGGTTCCAACTTTACTGGAGTCGAGATCCAGAGATTGCTAAAAGTTTTGTTCAACGAGCGGAACTCGCTGGATACTCAGCGATCGTCGTAACGCTTGACACTCCTATGATGGCATGGCGTGAATTGGATCTAAAGAATGTGTACTTGCCTTTTCTGATTGGAGAAGGAATTGGTAACTATTTAACGGATCCTGCTTTTCGCGCTGGGCTCCATGTACCTCCTGAAGATGACGCTATCGGGGCAATTATGCATTGGACTCACGTTTTTGGGAATGCCGGACTAACGTGGGAGGATTTAGCAGAGCTAAGAAAATATACGTCTTTGCCCATTATATTAAAAGGCGTCCTTCATCCCGATGATGCAAAGCTAGCTTTAAAATATGGAGCTGACGGGATTATTGTCTCAAACCATGGGGGGCGTCAGGTGGACGGCGCGATCACAGCACTCGATGCTCTGCCGGCCATCGTGGAAGCTGTTGAAAATCAAATTCCTGTTTTGATGGATAGTGGAATTAGAAGAGGTGCTGATGTATTTAAAGCAATTGCCCTTGGAGCCAAAGCCGTTCTTGTAGGAAGACCATGTATGTACGGATTAGCTGTAGCCGGGCAAGTAGGCGTAAAGCATGTACTATCTAACCTTCTTGCTGATTTCGATTTAACGATGGCGTTATCAGGGTGTCGCGATCTAAATGAAGTGAACAAGGAGATGCTCATTCCGAGTAGTCGATAATAAAGAAATGAGCTCGGCTTACGAGCTCATTTTTCTATTTCCATTGAACAGCTTCATGATGTCTTTGTACCGCAGCACTTCTTTTTAAATATATAACGTAAATCACCATTGAAATGAGAACGGATATACCTGCTGTTAAATAAATATCAGCATAGCCAAATGTGGAAGCTATCAAACCGAAAAACATTGCCCCTAGACCTACTCCTAAATCAAAAAACGAGAAAAAGGTAGCATTAGCCATTCCTTTTCGGTGAAGTGGTGCTTCATTAACTGCCCATGCTTGAAGAGCTGGTTGCACAGAGCCAAATCCAATTCCAAATAATACAGCTGCAAGAATGAGCATAAATTGATTCGCTAATAACGTAAGATCAATCATTGCCGCTAGAATTAAGAAGGCGCCTGGAAGAAAAATAGCTTTATGGCCCTTCCGATCATAGACTCGTCCTGCGAAAGCACGCACAAGCATAAGCGATACAGCAAACACGACAAAGTACCATTCAATTCCATTAATACCTAACTGTTCGGCATACAACGGTAGAAAAGTAGCGATTCCTCCAAAGACCATTGTAATGAAGAAAAGTAATATCGAAGGCATTAATGCTGTTTTCTCAAAGATGTCCCATTTCTTTTTCTCAATCGGTGTTTTATTCGCAGGCTTATAACGAATAATCGAAGCGATGATGAATGAAAGCAAACCGGCAGAGGCTGCAATCAAAAACATTGTTTTAAAACCAGAAAGAGCGATTAGGAATAAACCAAGAGCTGGGCCAAAAGCCATTGCTAAATTTCCTGCAAGGCCAAAATATCCCATTCCTTCTCCCCTTCGCTTTTGCGGAATTAAATCTGTTGCGATTGTGCCCACCGCCGTTGTGGACATACCCCACCCGAGTCCCTGGACTACCCGCATTAGAAATAAAAGAACAAGACTGCCAGTAAACGCATAAGATCCAACCGATATGACAAAAACCAATAATCCAATTAAGAAAATGATTCTTCTTCCAAGCGATTCCAATACGTGCCCGCTCCATGGTCGAATAAGTAAAGCGGATAAGGTAAAGATACCGACCACAAAACCTATTAGCTGATCACTGCCGCCAAGTTCATTCACAAACAAAGGTAGTGTCGGTAAGGTCATCTGGAATCCTGCAAAAATAAAAAAGTTTGCCATGCAAATAAAAATAAAATCACGCGTCCAGATCTTCTCTTTCTGAAGATCTTGCTGTTTGGCCATAACGATTCCTTCTTTCTATGACTTTTGTTCTCTTCAATCTTACAACACAACCACCCTTTTTAAGAGTTTCCAGCTCATGACAAGAAAAGCGAAGACGAGCGGTCAGAAACGAAAGAATTGGAGCTCTTGAACAAAAAAACAGTGCCCTTTCACCGGGGACACTGCCTTTTAGAGTTTACTTGCTATATTTAGATGCAGGTTCGAAAAATTCAAGCCATTCGCCGTCAGGTCCTGCGAAGAAAAGGTACTTTGCTCCGTTTGGTAATGTGTTGATGCCTTCATCAATAAACGTTACACCAAGGTCATGAAGTCGAGTGCGCTCTTGATCGATATTTTCTACAGTAAAGGCGATATGGTGAACTTTACCTTCCGTAGGTAAATCTGAATCATAGCCTTCTATTAACTCTACTAAAATTTCATCGTTAAAACCAAGAAAAGCGAGTTTTTTATCGCCATCCGGATGATCAAATTCATCAAGAAGTTCGAGTCCAATCATACCTTGATAAAACCCTTTCGATGCTTCAATATTTCGCACTTGTACCCCAACATGTTCAAGCTTTTGAATCGCCATAAGTCACCAGCTTTCATTCAATTCATTCGTCTCTATAACTTTAACACAGTAACGCAAATGAAGAAAAGCAAAAGCATTCTCTTTTAAGCGTCTGGGGGAAGGATTTGATTTAATATCTCACCAGTAACAAGCGCTGATTCCAACCTTACTGAAACCGCTGGTGGAAGGACATCTTTCATTCCTTCAAATGGCATGCCAAGATAGAATACTTTACGATCAATGGCTACAAAAGGAAATGGAACGTCATACGCCACATGAAGTGCCAACGGAATCGCTTGAACGACCGTTTGGGAGAGGATAATTGTTTTGCCTGGTGCAGATTTCAACGTTTTTATCCACTCTTTTGTTAGCGATGTGCCAGTTGGAATAGAAATGATGATTTCATTTGCGTTTTTAATATCATGAAATACGTCTTCTGGGTTTAAAGCATGACTCCATTTTAGATGAGCATGATGATGTGTAATCCACTTTCCTATTTGAGTCGGTCCAATTCTTTCGTTTTTCTGTAACTGGTGCTCCACTAATTGCCTGAGCGTTTTTGATTGAGGCATCCGCTTTTTGAAATAATCAACGTTGCTAACATGTATGAATTTCCCTTTCGTACGCGTCATAGCTACGTTGATTAAACGCTCGCTATTATTTCCTGTAAGAAGCATACCAGGACGAAATTCTGGGTCACTATCTACAGTATCAAAAACCATCATATCTCGTTCGCTTCCCTGAAATCGATGAACAGTTGCTGAAAGAATATCTGCTTGGTCAGTCGGTGACAGGAGATCTTCTATCAATAATCCCATGAGTTTCGACTGAGCACGATAAGGGGTGACATAACCAATCGATGTCATTCCTGATTGCAATGATTCGTAAATTGCTTGAAAAGATAAAAAGAGTTGCCATAAGTTCATCCGAGATTTTGACGAGTGGCCAGTGAAACAAAATGCACCTGTATGACTCGTATCAATGAGAGCGGAAGCCCTTCCTTTGAAAGGAAGTTTTTCAGTAATAACTTCTCTTAACGCAGCAGTGTTGGGATAATCCTTAACTAGAGAATGATAAATCGTTTTGTTGGTAAAAGCGGAAATAACAGGATGCATGCGCCTCTGCTCATTTAAAAGAAACAACTGAGGGTGAAGGTTACCTGATTCAACTGATTCAATGATGCCTGCTCGATGGAAGACATCTTCTTTTAACCACTTTGAAACTAGCGGATGCCGGGCTGACGCAATAGGGGGAAGCTGTTTAAAATCACCACATATCACAACCCGTTTTCCAAGCGAAGCAGCAAACGCTGCCTGGGGCACATACGCCATACTAGCTTCATCAATAATGACAACATCGACTCTTTTTCGGTAGATCGTTTCATCAATCGCTGCTTTTGTTAAAGTAGTTCCTATTATCGTAGCGTTTTTAACGAATTCCATTTCTTTACGCCGAATCTTTTCTAGAACATTTCCTAATTTAGACTCTAACTTTAGCAGCTGAGTTGAATCACGATTGCTAAAGGAATTTGATAAATCTTTTTTTAAATTCTTCCGTTCCTCCACTATACTCGCTTTCTCTTCAGCAAGATCCGGATGTTGTGCCATTAGTAACTGATCTGTATATAGTGGCAAGATTGATGGAACGTCACGTTGCTGGCCATAGCGCATGATTTTACCTTCTTCAAACTTCTCCCTTTTTTCAGCAAAAAGAGCGATTTCTCGCATTAAAACATCAACAGCTTGATTACTATGCGATAAAATTAGAACGCTATTTCCTTTAAAAAAGTGGTTTGCGGCGGCTCTTGCCAGATTATGTGTTTTACCAGTTCCTGGTGGACCCCATACATAAGTTACTGGATTGTATTTTGACCTAAGAATCAACTCGTGAAGATGACTCTTAATTTTTTCTTCAGGATGTTTAACCGTTTTAGGTGGATTCATTAATTTACTAACCCGCGCTAACCTTCTTTTACTTTTTTTTATTTCTTCCAGGCGTTCGTGCAGCTCATCAAGCAATTCCCACGGATCATGGTAAAGATCAGCTTCTCTAATTTGATCGCCAAAATCACCTTCAAGGGCGAGAATAACATTTTTTCCCTCTGAAGAAAAAATTCTTCCTTCGCGTTTTATATGTTTCATTTCAATTCGTATTTTTGATCCAGGTGGAATCTGAATAAGTGTACGTGCATCAAAATAGTATCGAAAATCATTACCAGATAATAATCGACCGTTAACAATTTTTATTGGCCTACTTCCAAACTTTTTTAAATGGGCTATTTCCGCACGAAGTGCTAATTGCCATTCTTCTATCATTTCTTTCATTATCTATCGCTTCCTTTTAACCATTCGTTCTTTTACAATTTCTATACTATATCATGCTCATCACTAACTCTCTACTGAACACTTATGTTTTATGATGAGAATGGATGTGATCGAGAAAGACTTCAAGAACTTTCGTTTGAAAAGGAGAGCGCATTAATATAGAAAACGTTCGTGTGTATCTAAAATTGGGCAATTCGAGAATCTTTAGTGTTCCGAGTTTTAATTCTTTTCGAATCGTCCATTTTGATAGGATACCTATTCCAATTCCAGCTTCGACGGACTCTTTAATGAGTTGCGTACTTCCAAATGCCATTTTTTGAGAAGGTACAATCGATAGGAGTTCCCACATTTTCTCAGTCGCTTCTCTCGTTCCAGAACCTTCTTCACGTACAATCCACATTTCATTTTCCAGAGTGCTTCCATGACCGACATTCTTATGTGAAGGGGCTGCTACAATGACCATTTCATCCTGTGTGAAACTATCTACTTTCATGTCTCGTGCTGGATAGTCTCCTTCTATAATACCAACATCTAACTGATGGGAATAAACAAGATCTCCAATTTCTCTGGAATTTCCAATGGTGACAGCTGGTGTTATTAAAGGATACTTTTCTCGTATTGAGGCAATAACATGTGGCAAAACATATTCACCATAAGTGTAACTTGCGCCGATTGTCAGTTTACCACTTGCTCGGTTCGTCAAGTCATCCAATAAATAGTTCATTTTTGAATATAAGTTTAATAACTCTATTGCATGATGATAAACAATTTCACCAGCTTTGTTCATTTCTACGGATCGGTTGTTTCTTTCCAGCAACTTAGTACCAAGACTCTCTTCTAAGCTTTTAATATATTGACTAACGGCAGGCTGTGTCATGTGTAGTTCTTCAGCTGCTCTTGAGAAATTTCGTTTATCGACGACTGTAACAAACACTTTTAATTGCTGATCCAATTCCTCACCTCTCGCTATAAGTTATCACTTATTATAACCATTCAATATAATTATTTCACTTATAATACTTCGTAAAGTAAACTATAGAAGGAGAAACGGAGGAAAGAATATGATCAACACGTTAAGACATCAGCAATCCCTACCGGAACCCATACGCTGGATTCTTGGTATTGCCTTCACGTTTTTTATTGCGTTATTAGGTTATTTTCTGGCCATGGTCCCAGGGTTTAAGCTTACTGGACAACTAGCCTCGGCGATTTTAATTGCGATCGCTTATCGACAAATGGCTGGCTATCCTGAATGGCTTAGAAAAGGCATCACATTTTCATCAAAAAAACTACTTAGGTTTGCGATCATTTTATATGGAATTAAATTAAATGTTAGTATGATTCTTCAAGATGGGTTACCGATTCTATTACTAGGAGCACTTGTTATTGCATTTGCTCTATTATCATCCGTTTGGCTTTCTAAAGTGATGAATGCTAATAAGTCTATTACGCTGCTTCTTGGTGCGGGTACAGGGATTTGCGGAGCTGCTGCAATTGCAGCTGTTGCGCCGATTGTTGAAGCGAAAGAAGAAGATACAGCAATCGGCGTTGGCATTATTGCTTTGTTTGGAACGATTTTTTCCATTGGGTACACCATTCTTCGCCCATTCCTTCCACTAACATCAAGCGAATATGGAGTATGGTCTGGAATTTCACTACATGAAGTCGCTCACGTTGCTCTAGCGGCAGCACCAGGAGGAGAAACTGCATTAGCAATGGGCTTACTCGCCAAGCTTGGAAGAGTTTTTCTCCTTGTCCCAGTATGTTTTTTATTTATGTATCTTATGAAACGCAAAAACAAGGGTACGCAACAAAAAGTTGCATTTCCATGGTTTTTAGTTGGCTTTGTGATTATGAGTCTTGCAGGAACATTTCTCCTCGGGCCCATTATTCCCTTCTCTGATTCAGCGATGAATGTTGTGACAGAGATTACGACGTGGTGTTTAACCGCTGCTATGGTAGGTCTTGGTTTAAGCGTTAGTTTAAAAGATTTAAAAAATAAAGCCCTGAAACCAATGGCGATTATCACAATCGTATCCATCACGCTCTCTCTTGTAACTTTCTTTATCGTTAAATGGTTTTACTAGACTTCTGAATGGTCATCTTCTTTGGATGACCATTTTTTTCGTAAATAATCCACGTATCGAAAAGCTGTCCGAACGATCAAAGCATGAAGAAGAATGCCAACAATCGTAAGGAGAATAATCACCATTTTTCCAATAATAGAAGTTGGTTCAACGGAAAATCGTCCAACAAATATAATTGAACCTAATGACCATATCGCAGCATCCTGAAAAGAATCGACAACAGGTTCATAGAAATAAAACGGGAATGTCGAAACAATTACAAAGACAAAACTCGTTAAAAACCATGTTTGAGGTGACATTCCCATGGCTTTCCCTAGAATGGGGTTACTAAATCGTTTTGCAATGGTTTTAATCCGCCATAATCGATAAAGTCTGGCAAGCTTTGCACCTTGAAAAATTGAGTCAAGAGGGATCAATGCAATTAAATCAAAAGGATGACGTTTAATGTAGTCCCATCGGCTTTTTGATAAATAAAGAAACACAATATAATCTATAAAGAAGACAATCCAAGTTCCAATTAAGATCTGCTTTTGAAAGGGAGACTCATACCAGATTGTTGATACAGATAAAATCACACATATAAATAAAAGATACTGATAGAGTCGCTTAAGCATGAAATCCCCCTTTCTATTCCTATCTTCTAGTCTTTCTATCCACAATCCACGGTATAGCATCCTTCGTCCTCTTTTTATTTAGGCTGCATGCCTATTTCTATGTATATCTGAAATAATCACAATTCGCTCCAAACTTTGCCTCTATTTATCAAATCCATACCTATTATATCAGTCTTCATGTAAACTGACGTAAAATCCATTTTTCGGAGTCTTATTTCTTTATAATCTACATTAAAAAAGGCTGCAATCGCAGCCATATTACAATACGTCACCTGCTAAAATAAGCATGATTTCATCTTCGATTTTCTCCATTTCCTCTTCATCAAGAAAGTTATTCATAATAACTGAAAAAACAAGAGGCTCTTTCCTTTTAATATAGCCGGACAACGAGGTAACCCCTATTAGAGAACCAGTTTTAGCGAAGATTACATTTTCCGCAGAAGTCTGTCTTAACCGCTCACGTAGTGTCCCCCCTACGTACCGTTCTGGAGCTCCTGCTACTGGCAGTGAATCAAAGAACGATGAAAACCACCCCTTGGTCTGTAATGTATATAAAAGTTTCGAAAGTTCGTTTGGTTGAATAAGGTTCATTTGCGAGATGCCGGATCCGTCTCTTAAACACATGTTATTAGGATTTAATCCTTCACCTCTCAAAAACATCTTAACGACTTCTAACCCTGCTTCAAAGCTTCCTTTTCCTAAATGTAGCCTACCCATTTCTTTTAAAAGTACTTCGGCGTGTCCATTATTACTTAGTTTCATGAACGGTATGAGTAATTCAGAAAGCGGCATCGATTTCTTGGATAAAAGTGTTTTTGCATGGCTAGGTGTAGACGCAAATTCTTTTTTTCCTGATAGAGTGATGTGATGTGTTAGTAGCGATTCGATAAAAAGGTCCAGAGCATAAGCTGCTGGATTCCAAACGGCGATCCAATTCGTTTCCGGATCACCAAACTGTGAAATAGTACCTGAAATAATGATCGTGTTTGACCCATGATTCCGTTTAATAAAAAGTTCTCCTTCTTCTTCAGAAGATACGGTCGTTGCCAAATTAACAATGTCGACATAACTAGTTTTAGGATGAAGCACAACTTCTGGTGCACTCCCGATTTCCTCTCCCGAAACAGTCACCATAATGGTTCCTGCATCGTAATCGGTATTTGGAGAAACGGTAAGCGCTGAAATTTGCGCTCCATAATACTCGTGCTCATCGCTCCAAATCATATCTTCAGAAAGATGCTGATCATCAAACCATGATTCATCTGCTACAATATTTCCTTCGATCCTTTTCACACCAATTGATTTAAGCTGACTAACAAACTGATCAAAGTCCTCTTTTAATAGAGTAGGGTCTCCCTTTCCTCTTAAATAAAGATTGCCGATTAAAGTTCCGTCGTGTATTTCGCCATCTGTACAAACCTCAGTTGTAAAACGGTAATCAGAACCAAGCATTTCGAGGGCAGCAGCTCCAGTAATGAGCTTCATATTTGAAGCTGGGGTTAGTCTTGTATCTCCATTATGATGAAAAAATAAATCCCCAGTTTTTGCGGACCGAACGCTCACCCCAGCAATTGCTCCTTTGAGTCGATGATCGCTTAATATTCTATGTAAAGATGATGACCATTTTCCTTTTGTGCCTTTCCTTTGTTTACAGCCCATACTTAAGATAAGAATACTAGAAAACATCGTTCCATAACCGATCATTTTTTTTGATAAAATAATACATACATCCTTCCCAATTAAAATAGAGCCGAAGCGATCTTTCTTTCGCGCGGCTCTGAGCTATAATTCATTTATGAAGATACTGTCATGAAAGAAAATCATTTATTCTCCTTCAACTCCTGTTCTTTTTGACTATTCCTATTATAGATACGTTGTTCTTTTAACGCTTGCTCCTTACGCTCCATTTCCCATGGATAAGTTAACAACAAGCTTCCACTTAAAGAAACGGTTCGACGTTCTCTCACTTTTCTCCCCTCCTTTCGTTTCTTAATGATCTATTTCGCTATCCGAATGGTTTTTTCCTTTTTTTCTGACTAATTTAAATCTAATGACCTAGAATGCTGGCATATTGAAAGGTGAGATAGTAAAAAACGTCTAATTGGAGATGGTTTCAGTTTTTCTCAAAAAAAAATCTCCCCTTAGGAAGATTCATAATGACTGATGGC